>NZ_JNCF01000002.1 GCF_000770585.1 Legionella norrlandica
TTTTTTTCTTTTTCTTGCTTCAATAAATCGCTGACCAATTTCCGATTATAGAGAGCATCCTGATCATTGGGATTCCATGCTAAAGCTTTATCGTAAGCTTGAATCGCTTCTTCGTATTTCCCCATATGAGCTAAAGCATTCCCTTGGTTATAATAACCTTGTTCGGTTTTTAATTCTTTGAATAATTCCGCTGCACGTTCATAATCGCCAGCCCTATAAGCAGCACTCGCAGCCCAGTCATTTCGCTCAAAAGTATCCTTAGCTTTTATAAATTGGCCTTTTTCCATCAGATACTGGCCTTGTTGATCGGGAGTAGACCATAAATCGGGCCAGCTAAATGCTTCTGCTTGAAGCGAAATAAAAGTAGCTGCTACTAAAATAAAAAACGCTTTCATCATACAGTCACCCTTTGCAACCAACCTCGTCGAAATACGGGTAATAGTAAAAGTAGTGCAGGAATTAAAAACCAGCGACCTTCATCACGCCAAAGCGGATATCATCATTTTTATTGAGAGCAAACTGTTTGTTATCCTTGGAAGCATTCAACCATTTTTCCAAATCACTGGAGTCAGGTGAATACACTAATAGTTGTCCATCTCCTGAATCCGCAAAATGTTGAAATAGGGGGTTCAAATTTTTATCTGCTCTAATGGGCATAATGGAAGAAAAAATTCCTGATTCCGCTAGTTTTTTGGCTTTCTCAATAGATTCGGAAGACGGTATTTCGGCAGTTAGAACTAAAATTTGTCCATGGTTATAACCTGCTTGTTTAATTAACTGACTTGCTTCCTCCAGAGCGTTGCTTAAATTGTAGCCTCCAACTGGCATAATATCAGGTGTCAAAGCGGATAATAAGGAAGATATCGTCTGTCCATCATCTGTCAAAGGTGACACAACAAAAGGTTCACTGGTAAAGACAACTAAACCAAATTGGCCTATATCTTTTCGAGTAAATAAATCATGCAGTTTAAATTTAGCTCGACTAAGTCGGTTTGGGGATAAATCGCCAAGCATCATTTTATCTGACATATCTAATAATAAAACTCTTGGTTGAATTGGTTTGTAGGTTGCTTGAGGTAACTTATACCAAGTTGGACCAGAAATGCTTAAAATCATAAATAAAATACTAAGAAATAAAAAAGACAAGGAAAACATCCGCTTACCCTGACTTTTACGTTGGAGCAAGTGATCGAGGAGATGGCGGTCGCATACTTCTTCCCAGGCATGTAATTTTGGTGCTTGATACCAATAAGTCACGGCTAAGGCAATTAAAGGTACTATCATCAATAGCCACCAAGGCCTTAAGAAATGAAATTCGCTAATCATGACCTAAGCTCCTCTTTATGTTGAAAAAAGGATCTTAAGTACACCAATAAATCTGCTCTGGCAACCAACCAATAAAAACATAAAAATAAAGCAATAGCTACAAACCAGGGGTAGTAATCTTTTTGCGGTCGAACCGATGCTGGCTGTTGTTCCACGGTTTCTAATCGATTAATAGTTTGATAGATAGCCTGTAAAGACTCAGGATCCGTTGCCCTAAAGTACCGACCGTCTGTCATTTTAGCCATTTCTTGTAATGTTGGTTCATCCAGCTCTGCAGAGAGGCCTGGTGCAAAAAAATCACTGGTTAGTGCTCTTGGATCAGTTTCAGAACCTAAGCCTATAGTATAAATTTTAATCCCATCTTGCTTAGCTAATTCTGCTGCTTTTAAAGGAGCTAAAACACCAGAGTTGTTAGCTCCGTCAGTCAGCAAAATAATAACCCGTCCCTGTGAAGGCACATCCTGCAATCGTTTAACAGCCAACCCTACCGCGTCACCAATAGAGGTAGTTTTACCGGCTAACCCGGCAGTAGCATCTTCAATTCTCATTAACACGCTATGTCGATCATACGTTAATGGAGTTTGCAGATATGCCCGGCTTCCAAATAAAATTAACCCAATTCTGTCTCCAATTCTGTCTTCTACAAATTGTTCTGCAGCTCTTTTCACCACCATCAAACGACTTACTGGTCTGCCGTGGAGTAACATATCAGTAATTTCCATGCTGCCTGACAAATCCACTACCATCATAATGTTGTATCCTTCGCGCTCTACTGGCTTTGGTTCACCAATCCAACGCGGCCCCGAGAGCGCAATCACTATCAATAGCCAAACTAATACGGGTATGAGTAATAAGGATTTAGCTATAATAAATCGTTTTTCATGCTCGACGATACCTTGCATTGCTTCAAAAAAAGGAACTTTTAAAGCAGAGGGTAGTTTTAGTTTTACTCGTGGTAGTAAATACCAAAGAAATAATGGAAGAGGAATAAGTAATAATACCCAAGGAGTTGCTAATTCGAACATGGCACTCTCCTTTGCTTGATCCATTGTTCTGCACGTGTAATTAAAGGATTCAAATCCAGGGTCTCTGATGCTTTAAAAGGAGAATCCAATAGCATGGATTTAACTGGTTTAAAATCTATTCCTCTACTGGTGTTATTTAAAAACTCAAACCATGCTTCCCCATGTATGCTGGCAACCTCCGATCTTGGGTAATAAACTAAGGCTACTCGCTTTAATAACTCAGAAATACGAGCACTAGCTAACTGAGTATTTTTGTCTTTTTCATATTGTTCTTTGTAAATTTTTAATAAATTAAGAGCCTGTTTTTTTGGCAAAGCATGAACATGTTTTCTGTAAATAAAATAAGTAATTCCTATTATTATCATTAATAACAGAATCATTAATCCATACCATCCTGGTGCCAGTGGCCACCAGCCGATAGGTTCAGGAAGGTGGATGTCCCGTAATTGAGCTAATGGTTCTGCTTTAGCCACGAGTCCTCCGGGGAAATGTAAAACGTACCAGCTGAGTTAAATTTGTATCAGCAGTAACTTGTACATACTGAATTTGCAAACGCTTAAATTGCTCGCTTAAGAGTTCTATTCTTTGTCGGCAATATTGCTGATAGGCTGTATTAACTGTTTCCAGGCTTGTGTCTAGTATTATTTCCTGTTTTCCATTGGTGATCGCGTATTGCTGCGGTTTTGGGGGGGCAAGCTCAACTCGGTCACAGATATGATAGGCTAATATGTCATTATGACCTCGCAAGCGATTCAAATGTTGTTCGCATTCAGCATCCAAAGAATAAAAATCACTGATCAATACCAGTATGCTTCCTGGTCGAATGACGCGACGCAATTTCACTAAGGCATCACTGAGCATTCGTGGTTTCTCTTCTCGTTGCGCTTCTGTCTGTGCTGTGTATTGACTTAGGGAAGCCAACAGGGGGAGGACTCCTGAATCTCTTCCTCGGGGAATAAATTCGCTGTGTTCCGTAGCAGAAAAAAAGAACCGCCGACACGGTCACCTTGCTTTATTACAGTCCATGCTAATAAGGAGGCTAATCTTGCTGCAACTACTGACTTGAATGCTATTTTGGTTCCAAAAATCATGGAGGGATTAAAGTCCACCAGCATAATAACCGGTCTTTCTCGTTCTTCTTGATAAATTTTAACATGCGGCCTACCAGTGCGGGCTGTAACACGCCATTCCATATGACGAATTTCATCCCCAGCCTGATAGTTTCTTACTTCTGCAAAATCCATCCCCCGTCCACGAAATTTTGAAATATGGTTTCCAGATCGTAATGCTCTACCTTGCGGTTTATAATGGACCGAATGAACATAGCGTCTTAAATCAATTAATTCACTTAATTCCGCGATAACACCATTAGTCATAAAAAACCTCTAAGGGACAGCGACCAAGCGTAGTAAAGAATCTATAAAATCATCACTGCTAATCCCTTCTGCTTCCGCTTCAAAACTCAGTAAAATTCTATGGCGAAGGACATCATGGGCAATAACATGTATATCATCTGGGGTCACATAATCACGGCCAGCAAGCCAAGCATGTGCTTTAGAACATCGATCCAAAGCAATAGTCGCACGTGGACTTGCACCAAACCGTATCCATCGTCCTAATTCTTCACTATAAACGCCGGGATTACGGGTAGCAACTACTAATTGAACCAGATAATTTTCCAGCGCTTCGCTGGTGTGCACTTTAAGGACTTGTTTGCGAGCTTCAAATAAAGTCTTTTGTGAGAGTTGAGTAACTTTGACTTGGTTTCCTATCGATGTGCCTAATGCTTCTTTGCGGGCTAAAGTTAAAATATCATGCTCAATTTTTGCTTCAGGGTAGCTTATCTTTACATACATTAAAAATCTATCCAACTGCGCTTCTGGCAAGGGGTAGGTTCCTTCTTGTTCAATGGGGTTTTGGGTTGCCATCACCAGGAATAGCTCAGGCAACGGGTATGTTTTGCCACCAATAGTGACTTGTCTTTCTGCCATTGCTTCAAGAAGCGCGGATTGCACCTTGGCAGGAGCTCGGTTTATCTCGTCTGCCAAGATCAGATGGTGGAATATAGGGCCAGGTTGAAATACAAAGGAGCTGGTTTGGGGGTGGTAGACATCTGTTCCAGTTAAGTCGCCAGGCAATAAGTCCGGGGTAAATTGGATACGATGAAAATCACCCTCTACAACATCTGATAACTCTTTAACCGCTCTGGTTTTCGCCAAACCAGGAGCTCCTTCAACTAATAAGTGACCGTCTGCGAGTAAAGCGATTAACAAACGGGAGATCAAATCTTTTTGGCCTAAAATACGCGAATTAAGATGGTGACTTAATTGCAGTACTTGCTGCTGCACATTATCTAAGACTTTATCGTCCAATTGCTCCATTACGATTACCTTTTTAAAAAAATATTATCCTAGCGTGAATCAATAAGGATGCCAAGTAGGACGAGGGTAATTTGAGTTAAGATTATTCATTTTGTTGAATTATTTATTTTAATATGAGGCTACCACGAAAATCTTAGAATCTTGGTGATTTAGATATTAGATAATAGGATGCCATTCTTGCTACTTGCTAATTTCAACCACCAAAAAAAGATTTGGTGGTTGATGTGATGGTGAGAACTTTTTCAGTTATAGTTTTTTACAATGGATGGGTCAGTAAACATATACATCCCAAGGTAGGTTTTTGTATTAAACCATTTATTAAGGAACTCATTACTACTTTCTTGAGGAAATTCATCTTTATTCTTAAAATAGAAATAAAAAAGTGTTTTTACAATGTCCTCTTGCATGGGAGCCAGGTAGCTTTTTGAGTCATTTAGTTCCAATAAATATTCCCCAATGTCCTGATTTTCTTTTTTCCCTACTTTGTTAGTCACTATGGCGATCCCGCTAGATAATAGAAACTCGAGTTGCGTCATTTCCTTTTCACTTAATATTATTTTTTTCGAGATAATGCTCTCAACAATGTAATTAAAAAATTCATTTGTAGGTACAGCGAAGGTTACCGCCAAATCCATTGTATTCTTAACAGGTTTAGGTATCGCTTTACATACGGCTGGAAAATATTTAACATCTACTAGTTCTTCAAATAGCTCAATATTTTTTTGGTTAAAGTTCCATTGACCTATTGGAAATGGCCAAGCAGTTAACATAAAGTCAAATAATATTTTGCTATTGTTTTTAACAAATAAATAAAGATCCTCGGGCGTAGTCAATAGTGGAATACAAACTGGTATAGTATGACTTTCGAGGAGTTCGTTATCTAGAATTTTATTGAGTTCATTTTCATCTAAATCAAGCAAATCCTCACAAATATCTTTTAATTTCATTAAAAATTTTTCTTTGGGTTTTAAAGAAATTATTGCACATTCACTCATAAAAATATCCTCTTTTTAATCTATATATTAAATCCGTGCACATTTTCATCCACAGCATTCATATTATGAGCTAACGCGTGTTCCGCAAGAGTAGCCTTTAGTGAAAAACCAGATGCTAAGCTATTATGTAAGGCCGCTCCTTCCCTTTCACCAGAATTATGAAATGCTTGAGCAATCTCTCTCTGATTCCTCGATTGTTGCCAGAAATCTCGTATTTGTTGATGAGGATCGCGAGGTTCCTCCATTTGTTTAGAATGTTCTATATCATTTTTTATGGCAATAAAAGCTTCTTTGCTTAGTGGCACTTTTTGCCGTTCTAAGTATTTATTCACAGGAATAATAGTCATTCTGTCAAAAAAAGTTGCATCACTACACATTTCGTGTAATTGTTTTCTATATGGGCAAGCAAATTCCACTTCCGGGCTAGGAGATATTGCATGCGTCATGATGCTAAATGGAAGAGTAACAAGCAGCTCCGGATTTTCGAATCGCTCTTTAATTACCCCTGTTCCTACTATTCCTGCATTCACGATAACAACTTTTAAGAATTTAGTAAGCATTTTTACCCCCAAACTAATACAGTGAGTACTTTATATGTACTAAAAGAGTTATATTTATTCTTTATAATTTAATAGATAGCATATTGATTATAAAATTTCCAATTCGGGTGGCTATATGAATTAACTTTGGTTGATTCAAATTAAAAGAGGGGAGAGGATTGTTCCATGTCATTCTTGCAATGGTTTAGTAGCATATTTGCGAATTGCTTTAATTATGGTGTTAAATATCGATAAAATTTTATGTAAAATAGCCCCTTATTATTGTTCTGAATCTTCTACACATCTCTGGAAACCCAGTCCAGCTCTGCTCTCCGACGTCCCGCTGACAAGCAGCGGGGTGTGGGCAGAGGTGTGATCGAGAGACAGATTATTGATAGGGAATTGAACTGAATTTTATGTTTATATGATGAGCCATCGATAAAGATTCGAATGGGTATTTGCTGGCCTACTACCTCTTAGTTCTTAGCCTCATTCCTGATAATCACTTTGCAACTCTAGGGGCATTAATGCTTGTACTCTTTCATATAGGGAAATAACTTCTTCACAAAAAACGTGTAACTGTTGCTGGTTTTCCCAAAGATCATAATCCACGCCTTTATTAAAAGCCTGTTGTCTTGATAAGGTCTTTAAAAGAAAAATATCATTACTGGATAAACCGAGATGACTATTTAACTCAACCAGTTCCATTAAATTTTTATATTCTTTGACTGGCCTATGATCGTGTATACAATAGGCTTTAAAAGTTAATTGGAATGCTGAATACATTAACGAAGTAATCGGAGATAAGACTTCAATAGCTTCGCCCTGTCTATATATTCCATTGGCGATTTGCTTTAACATATAGTCTGCAGTATAAGCATGTTGTGTTGCAATATTAAGAAGTTCTAAAGGAGACAAGTATCTCCTTTCCATATGGGAATTTCTCCCTTTTTTGTGACTCATGGCTAATCATGTTAAAATAAAAAGCGATTATATCTTTTAATTCTCGTGATGCACACTTTTATTAATAGTTCTTTGCAAATCGGATCTCTTAAACTGCCTCACCGGCTCATTCAAGGCCCTTTAGCAGGATATAGTTGTGCTCCTTTCAGGGAGTTATTTAATCTTTATGTTCCACCAGCTTATTGTGTTTCAGAAATGAGCTCCGCAATTGATATTCTCAATAAGCATTCGATTCAATCCCGCTATATCTATAGATCAGTTAAAGAAAAACATCTTGCGTATCAGATATCCGGAAGCGAGCCGCATGTGCTTGCAGAAGCCGCCACTAAATTACAATCATTGGGTGCTGATATGATTGACATTAATTGTGGTTGCCCAAAAACTAAAATTCGCAAAAAAGGAGCAGGTAGTGCCTTACTGGAAGATCCTAAAAAACTCCTTGAGATTATCTCCAAGGTACGTTTCGCAATCACTATCCCTCTCACCATTAAAATACGTATTCAAAATAATGAAAAAGATTTAATCTTGGCTAAGCAAATAGAAGAGTCTGGTGCTGATGCTCTTATTGTGCACGGAAGACGTTGGACAGATGATTATGATATTTCATGTAATTGGGGTCAAATTGCAAATATCAAGAAGTCCGTCAAAATCCCTGTAATTGCAAATGGAGATATTAGCAATCCTCTTAGCTTAAAAAGTGCGTTCGAAATTAGTGGATGCGATGGTTTTATGATTTCACGCGCAGGAACAGGCAAGCCTTGGCTTTATCAAGACCTACTAACACAACACACTACACACATTTCTTTTGACGAAAAATTAAAATTGTTTATGACGCATCTTGATGGCTTATCTCTCCTTGAAAATGAGCATAAAGCGGTATTACAAAGCAAATCTCTGATTCGCTTTTATTTCAGAGGCCAATTGGACGAATCCGAATTACAACAGTTTTATCAGCTAGCAACTTTAGCAGGAATTCAAAATTTCTTAGCTACGGTAAAGGTTGGGTCATTTTTGACCTAACATGGAATATTGATGTTAGATGAAGTCATCTCAAGCTTCTACCGCCATCTACTTTTAATGTTTGGCCCGTAATAAATGAATTTTCTGCTAAAGCAAGGACAGCTTGAGCAATAAACTCAGGACTGCCATGACTTTTTAATGGAGTTTTTTCAATAATTTTTTGTTGGGCTTCCTCACTCAGGCTATTTTCATCCTCTGGCCAGGCGATTGCACCAGGTGCGACTGCATTGACTCTTATATCGGGTGCGAATTCTCGGGCCAAAGATTTGGTTTGCATCTCCAACGCTGCTTTGGTTTGGCAATATACGGAATAACCTTTCAGAGGTTTCTCTGCATGGATATCTGTTAAATTAATGATGGCACCTTTATATCGAGACAATAAAGAACGAGCAGCAACACTTAATAAAAAAGGAACCTGGACATTCACTGTAAAAAGATATTGCCAGTCCTCTTCGATCGAAAAATGGTAGTCAGTTCGCTTAAAAACAGAGGCATTATTTACCAATAAATCCAAACGTCCTGCCCAATTATCGACTATTGCTATGATTTCATTTGCTGCATTAGATTCAGTTAATTCTTTTTGCAAAACAATAGCACTATCAATACGTTGCACATTCAAATATTGGGCAAGTTTATCTGCTTCCTGTAAGGAGAAACGGCAATGGATAACAACCCGATATCCCGAAGCATGCAATTTTTTAATAATTGCAGCGCCAATACGCCTGGTTCCCCCCGTAACTAAAGCGACTTTTGCTTCTTGTTTGTTTGCCTGATTCAAGGTATGTTCCCTATTTTTGTAATGGACCTCTTTCGAAACTCACTGTCCTGGAGAATTGCTTTGTCGATACGGTGCTCGAATCCTCATGCGCTAACGTGTACACTGTGGTTCCGTGTTCCGTTTCTTCTAGCACTTCTCCCATTGCTGCGAGTTTTGATAGAAGTATAATGTAGTTTAAGCGATTATGAATTTAAAACAAACACTACTAAACCAACTAAAACTACAAAAAGACATCCCTTTTGTAGACTTTATGCAGATGGCGCTTTATGCGCCCAACGAAGGATATTACAGTTCAGGATTGCAAAAATTAGGAAAACACGGTGATTTTATTACTGCTCCAGAGTTGACTTCTTTATTTGGCAAAACTGTAGCTAATCAATGTTACCAAATTCTACCCTTACTGGAGTCACCGGTGTTATTCGAATTCGGTGCGGGAACTGGAAAGTTATGTGTAGATATATTAAGTCACTTGGAACAATTGAATTGTTTACCAGAATCGTATTTTATATTAGAAGTAAGTGGTAATTTGCGTCATCGTCAACAGGAATTGATCCAGCAAAAAATTCCCCAATTGGCCAATTTGGTTCACTGGTTGGATAAATGGCCAGAAACCTCCTTTAATGGAATAATGTTGGCTAATGAAGTATTGGATGCCATGCCGATTTATCGCTTTATGCAATCTGAAACGGGGATTTTAGAAAGTTTTGTCACTTTGGACAAACAGGGGCAATTCACTGAAATATTTAAGCCAACCCAAAACCATCGTTTGTTAAACTATATCAAAGATAATTTACCATCCCTCAATCCTCCTTACCTCACTGAAGCTAATTTATTTCTTGATGATTGGCTATTGAACTGCAGTAATATAATGACAAAGGGTGCTTTATTTATTATTGATTATGGTTTCCCACGGCATGAATATTATCATCCCGATCGTAATCAAGGCACATTGATGTGCCATTATCAACATCATTCCCACCCTGATCCCTTGGCTAACCCTGGAGAACAGGATATTACCGCACATGTTGATTTTACACATGTAGCTGAGGCAGGATATCAAGCAGGATTTCATATTGCAGGCTATACTAACCAAGCCTCTTTTTTGCTAGCAAACGGTTTGCTAAGCTTAATTCACACTCTTGATAATGAACATGAATTGTTTAAAGCAAAACAAGCCATTAAACAGCTAACTCAACCCAGCGAAATGGGGGAATTATTCAAAGTCATTGCGTTAACCAAAGATCTTGACATTGATTTAAATGGTTTTCTAATAAATGATAAGCGAGTGAATTTATAATTATGAAAAAATATCTAACAACCGTGGAATTACAAAAAGAATCCATGAAATTTTCTGCCGGACATACCACTATATTTTCGGCAACAGAGAGAGAACCCCTCCATGGCCATTTGTATTCAGTGTATTTAGCTCTTACCACCTGGGTGGAAGAAAATGGCATGACTTTCGACTACCGTTATTATAAAGAACGAATTCATAAATTATGTCGTTATTTAAATCAGACATTTCTTATGCCGCAATTTTCTCCTTTTTTAGAATATTCCGAAGATAAAGAGTATTATTATTTCACTTTCAACAAGAAAAAAATTCCTTTCCTTAAAGAAGATGTTACTTTAATGCCGCTTACTAACATTACTGTAGAAGAGTTATCGCGTTGGTTTATCAATGAACTGATTAAAGAAAAGGAAGAATTAGACAAGCATCGCATTGAAAAAATAGTGGTGAAAGTTTTTTCTGCCCCAGGGCAGTCAGCAAGTCATGAATGGCTTAGAAGTTAAATGAAGGATGTCTATCAGATTTGTATCCCCCACACTAATAGGGATTATTTTGATTATGAAGTTCTTGGGATTACTCCTTGCATTGGCGGTAGAGTTTGGTCCCTTTTCGCAATCAAACCCGATTAGGAATTGTAATAAATAGAATTAAAAAACGGCAAGTAGACAATGCATTAAAACAAATTATTTCAGTAATAGATAACGAACCTTTAATTACAAAAGATCTTCTAGACCTCTGTTTATGGGTAGGAAGTTACTATCAATCGCCTTTATCTGAGGTAATCCCTCTAGTAATACCTAAAAAATATCGGTTAGGATTACCTTGTTTGCTTCCTATTGATGATTTTTATCAATTGACTCTTCCTGTTGAAGAAGCGAAAAAATTAATTTCAGCAAGAGCAAAAAAACAGCATGAATTGATTGATTTTTTATATAAACATCAAGAGCCTATAGCAAAACAAACTTTAAAACTATATGGTTATAGTACAACTCAAATAGAGGCATTGCTTGCTGTTCAAGCAATTACTTTATCGCAACAAATTACTTTACCTGTAAACTCTCCTGATGAATTAAGCCCCCCCTTGGCATTAAATCCTGAACAAACCATAGCGGTAGCTTCTATTTTAGAGCATATTCATCATTATCAGTGTTTTTTGCTTCAAGGAGTTACTGGCAGCGGTAAAACAGAGGTTTATTTGCATGTTATTGCCAAAATATTGGAACAGGGTAAACAAGTATTGATATTGGTGCCTGAAATTGGATTGACCCCTCAACTTTTATCTCGTTTTACAGCTCGCTTTAATCAGCCCATCACGGTATTGCATTCCAATTTAAATGAATCAGAAAGACAAATAGCTTGGCAACTGGCAAAAGAAAATCAAGTTAAAATAGTTATTGGGACTCGTTCAGCGGTTTTTACTCCCATGCCAGATTTGGGCTTAATTGTGATAGACGAAGAGCATGATAGTTCATTAAAACAGATGGAGGGAGTTCGATACTCCGCCAGGGACACCGCTTTAATGCGTGCTCATCTTGCCAATATTCCTATTATTCTAGGCACGGCCACTCCTAGTCTGGAAACTATTCATAATTGCAAGCAGAAGAAATACACGCTATTGCGTTTGACTCACAAAGCCTTATCCACTACTCCACTTCATTTTCAACTCATTGATTTACGCTCTCAAGTATTACAACATGGGCTTGCAGAACCAACACTCAGCATTATAGAAGATCATTTAAGACAAGAAAATCAGGTGTTGGTTTTTATTAATCGACGTGGGTTTGCTCCTGTTTTACTTTGCCATCACTGTGGGTGGATGGTTGATTGCAAGGCGTGTGATAGCCATTTAACCCTTCATAAACAATCGGGACGAATGATTTGTCATCATTGTGGTTTTACCCAGAGGTACCTGTCATTTGCAATAGTTGCCATAGCAATGAATTAATTCCTGTAGGGGCTGGTACCCAAAGGATTTATGAATTTTTAAGTTATCGGTTTCCGGATAAAACTATTTTGCGAATTGATCGAGATGAAGTACGCAAAAAAAATTCTCTCAACAGCCATTTGGATAAAATCAATAAAGGAGAAGCTCAACTTATCATTGGAACTCAAATGTTAGCTAAAGGCCATCATTTTCCCCGCTTGTCTTTAGTAGTAATTGTTGATGCAGATGCTGGTTTTTACAACCAGGATTTTAGGGCAATTGAACATTTAGGCCAATTATTAACACAGGTATCCGGAAGGGCAGGGCGAGCAGAAAACCCTGGGCAAGTCTTAATTCAAACGCACTCACCACATCATCCTTTGCTCAATATACTCATCCAGCAAGGATATGATGAATTTGCCAAGGCTCTCTTGGTTACGAGAGAAGAAGCTGAATTACCTCCTTTTCAATTTTTAGCTGTGATCAGGGCACAAGGAAAAACTATTAACAAAGTGACCCAGTTTCTGCTAGCTACTAAGAATCAAATCCAGATTGACCCTCTTGCTGTAATGGGGCCTGCTCCAGCCCCTTTATTCAAGAAAGCAAATCAGTATAGAATGCAATTATTAATTAAATCCCCTTCAAGAAAAGTTCTTAAAAGTTCATTGACGCAATTAAGGGAGTGGTTAACAATGAACAAATTAAGTAATGGCATTCGGTGGAATGTGGACGTTGATCCTATGGATTTATCATGATTGAAATAAAAAAAGCAGTACATCAGAAAACCTTTAATATTGCCTGGGGTGATATGGATGCCTTAGGACATGTAAACAATGCTCGTTATTTTGATTATTTTCAAGAGGCAAGAATTGATTGGCTTAGGGGGCTTGACATCAAAATGACAGGTAAAACTGGCCCAGTTGTTATTCATGTAGCTTGCACTTTCTTGAAGCCACTAGTTTATCCTTCTACGGTCACGATTTGTAGCAGAGTGCATAGTCTTGGCAACTCCAGCATGATGATGGATCATGATCTATATCAAGAAGAAATCCTTATGGCACAAGGAGTTAGCAAAATTGTTTGGGTTGACTACCTTCAGAATAAATCAGTTCCTTTGCCAGATATTATAAGAAATTTAATATAGAAACCTTGTTTATTTTTAATATGGTTGAATTGCTTAAATAATTCTCCTCTTGACGCTCACAGCTAGGATAATAAATTAAGAAAATTGCATCCATCAATCAACGCTCATCGCATACTGTAAAATAACCATGACGATAAGGATTAGATCGACCGCGAAATTCATATTCACGACAACGTTGACCACGATCATCGACATAACGATCTTTCAAACGGAAGGCATAGTCTCCAAAGTTCATATCTTGTTGCAATTCTTGAGCATCTCTTTGTTTTTGTTCTGCATCCAATTTATTCAAAAACTTACTCAGCTTACTGGCAAAACCAACACTACAACAAACAGTGAGTAGAAGAAGCATAATAATTTTTTTCACGACATTGGACTCCATATGGGCATTTAAGGCAATATTAAACCATAAGCGTCAATAAAAATCCAGTTTTGGTGAAAATTGAATTCATTCAAGAGGATGAATAGCTACCTCAAAATTAAACTGCAATTGGAGCTTTGATTGCAGGATGTGATTGGTAGTTTATAAATTCAAAATCCTCATACACATAATCAAACAAAGACGCCGGTTGTCTCTTAATTAGCAATGAGGGGGGGGCTAAAGGTTCTCTTGCTAATTGTGTCCGGGCTTGATCCAAATGGTTGAGGTATAAGTGACAATCTCCTCCAGTCCAAATAAATTCAGCCACGTCCAAATTACACTGCTGCGCCACCATATGAGTGAGTAGAGAATAAGATGCGATATTGAAAGGAACTCCTAAAAATACATCAGCCGAACGTTGATATAATTGGCAAGAAAGGCTGTTATTTGCAACATAAAATTGAAATAAGGCATGACAGGGCATTAAAGCCATTTTATCCAATTCACCGACATTCCACGCACTTACAATTAATCGACGAGAATCAGGATTGTTTTTAATTTGTTGTACTATTTCACTCAATTGATCTATGGTGTGCCCATCGGTAGTTGGCCAGCTTCTCCATTGTTTACCATAAATAGGGCCTAAATCACCATGGCTATCTGCCCATTCATCCCAGATTGTTACTCCATTTTCTCTGAGGTAGGATATGTTTGTATCACCACGCAAAAACCAAAGTAACTCGTGTACAATACTTCGCATATGCAATTTTTTAGTTGTAACCAGAGGAAACCCTTTTGTCAAATCAAAACGCATTTGATATCCAAATACTGATAATGTACCAGTACCAGTTCTATCAGATTTCTTTATACCATGTTGTAAAATGTGATCTAACAGTTGTAAATATGTTCTCATCGTTTAGCCCACCATAACCAAATTCCAACCAATAACATAGGAATGGATAAAATTTGTCCCATCGTTAACCAGCCAAATGCTATAAAGCCCAATTGTGAGTCAGGTTGTCTAAAGCTTTCAGCAATCAACCTGCTCGTCGCATATCCTATTAAAAACAAAGCACTAACTCGTCCTTCTGGCCTAGGTTTTGATGCATAACACCAAATCAAAATAAATAACGCGATTCCCTCTAAGCCGAATTCATACAGTTGTGAGGGATGTCTTGGTTGATCATCGACATGTGGATACACCATGCCCCATGGAACATCAGTAACGCGTCCCCATAACTCACCATTAATGAAGTTGCCTAGGCGGCCAGCTGCCAAACCTAAAGGGACTAATGGTGCAACAAAATCTCCAACCCCCATAAAAGTTTTGTTATATCTTCGACAAAATAGCCATGCCGCAATAATGACCCCAATTAAGCCGCCATGAAAAGACATTCCGCCTTCCCAAATCTTAAATAATACCAATGGATTATGAATTAATTCCTGAAAATCATAAAACATCATATAACCTATTCTGCCTCCCAGAATGACGCCAAGTGCACAATAAAAGATCAAATCACTGAGCTGATCAGGATTCCAGTTCAATTTATAATGTTTTATGCGCCAATAACCTAGCAACCAAGCGCCAATAAAACCAATCAAATACATCAATCCATACCAGTGGATTTTTAAAGGCCCTAAGGAAAAAGCGATTGGGTTAATATTTGGGTAGGTCAGCATGGTGCTCTAATTTCCTTCACAGTAACATATGAATTGCTGTTATAAATAAAATCACAATAAAGCCATATCTTAAATAGTTTATAGGTAAAATATAATTTAATTTTACTCCCAAGGGTGCAATCAGTGTGCTGGGTATTGTTACTCCTAAAACAGCAGGCCAATAGATATACCCCCAAGAATATGATATTTTTGGCATTTCCAGAGTACCGGTAATCATAAACATGATTGTTCCTACTATTCCAACAACGAATGTACCTAAATTCGATATGGCTGGAATTTTTCTGATGGGTACCCCACAATAAGTGAGATAGGGGATAACCATTACCCCGCCGCCAACACCCAAAAGACCAGAGACGGAGCCAATGGCGGAGCTTAATAAGGCATTAACCCAATGTCCTGGGAACTGATCAGAATGACTTACATGCCCATCTAGAAACATTTTAATGGCTATAGCAATCAAAAATAGCCCAAATATTATTTTTAACAAATTAGTTGAAATCACAGAAGCTATTAGGGCACCAAAAACAGTCCCAAACATTAATCCAGGCCATAATTTCTTAAAAATAGGCAGCAATATTTCATCCATCTTGTTATGTGCTTTTAAGGAAGCGTAGGAAGTAAAAATCATCACAGTCAAAGAGCAACCTGCAGCAACATGCATAACGGCATCGGCAGGAATAATTTGCGAATGTTGAAAAATATAAGCCAAGCCAGGTACCACAACTAAACCGCCGCCAACCCCTAAGGCTCCAGCCATTATCCCAGCAAAAGCGCCAATGGTAATATAAATTATTCCATTAACTAACAACTCAGCCGACATTATGATTTTCCTGCTCTTATTAATCCTCCTAATCCTTCATCTTCTAAGGCTTTTTGCAAATGGAACCTTATTTCAGCAGGATGCTCAAATTCAAGAACTTCCGCTAAGATTTTACGGGCATTCGCAATAGCAAAATTACGTATAACCCATTTTACCCTTGGTAAGCTTGCCGAGTTCATGCTTAATGTGTCAAAGCCCATAGCGATTAGCAAGATGACCGCCAAAGGATCGCTAGCCATTTCCCCGCAGATACTAACTTCCACTCCTGCCGCATGTCCTCCTTCTACTATCTTAAGTAGCATACGCAGCATAGCAGGGTGTAGTGGATCGTAAAGCCCAGCGACACGAGCATTATTTCTATCTACCGCTAATAAATATTGAGTTAGGTCGTTACTGCCTACTGAAATAAAGTCGACTCTTTTCGCCATTTCGCGTGCTAAATAAGCAGCAGCAGGCACTTCAATCATAACTCCAATCTTAGGTTTAACTATTTTACATCCTTCCTCTACCAATTCTTCAAATGCTTGCTCAATCAAATAAACAGCTTCTTCTACTTCGCTAAGGGTAGTAACCATTGGTAGCATAATACGCAAATTATCTAATTCTTCACTGGCCCGTATCATTGCCCGAACTTGCATCAAGAAAACATCAGGATGGTCAAGTGTTATCCTGATTCCTCTCCATCCCAAATAAGGATTTTCTTCTTCCACAGGAAAATAGGGTAGAACTTTATCGCCACCGATATCTAATGTTCGCATGGTGACCAAACGAGGGGCAAAGGCTTTAAGAGTTTGTCGGTAAATGATGGTTTGCTCATCTTCAGATGGGAAGCGATCACGGCTCATGAAAGGCACTTCCGAGCGATATAATCCCACACCCTCTGCTCCAACACTCATAGACAAACCCGCGTCCATAGCTAAACCAGTATTGACTTGTAGGGAAACTCTATAGCTATCAATGGTTTCTGCTGGTTTGTCACGCAAGCTTACTAGGCTTTGATTTAATTCTTGTTCTTCTTGAGCTAATTGTTTAAATTCAGCTAGCAATGATTTGGTGGGGGAAACATAGACATGACCATAGTAACCATCAATAATTAAAGCACGTCTTGATACCAATTCTACCTTTAAACCACGCAAGCCCATGACCGTAGGAACCCCAAGTGCTCTGGCTAAAATAGCGACATGAGAGTTATTAGAGCCCTTGGCTGAAACAACCCCAGCCAATTGACCTTCTGGAACTTCTGCTAATGCTGCTGCAGTAACTTCTTCACCAATTAAAATTGTCCGTTTGGGGTAAATAATTTCTTCGCGTTGAGAACGTTGCAATTCCGCTAAAACTCTCCGACCGAGATCGCGAAAATCACTGGCTCGTTCGCGAAAATAATCATCTCCCATGCTTTCAAATTGCTGCACGTGTTTCTTGATTACTGTGGCTAAAGCCGCTTGAGCACTGATTCGCTCTTCGCGAATGACGTGTTCTACTTCCGCACCCAAGCTGTCTTTATCCAAAATTCTTAAATAAACATCAAATAGAGCATGCTCTTCTTCGGCAACAGTTTCTTTCATGCGTTTACTTAAACGTTTCATATCATCGCGTGCTGTTTCCAACGCTTCATAAAACGCTGTAATCTCATCTTCCAGTTCTTCCACAGGATTCCGAGGCACCGCATCAATATCGGCAGGAGGATATACTACTACTGCTGTGCCAATTCCTATACCGGGAACACTACCTATTCCAGTCAAAGCTGCATGAGAGGATTCTGCTTTAGCTACCCCGACGGGCTTTTTAGGTTGGGTTAATTCTGCCAATTCCCCCGTTGCTTCAGCATGAGCAATGATTCCCCCTAATTGAGCAGCCAAGGTGATAAGAAATGATTCTTCTGCATCGTCAAAATAACGTTGCTCAAGTTGTTGAACAACGAGAACACCATATAATTTCCTATGCTGAATAATGGGGACACCCAAAAACGCTTTCAGATGATCTTCGCCGATTAATGGGTTATGATAAAAATCAGGATGAGAGGGTGCATCTTCAACATTGATAGGTTCCTCTCTTCGTCCTATTAAACCTATCAATCCACAATCAAGAGCGATTCGGACCCTAAATTCTGCTTGCTTGTTCAAACCCTCAGTGGCTATTAATACATACTCCGCATTTTTATTATCAATAAGGTAAACGGAAACGGCCTCAGCATTAATGGCTTTAATAATACGCTGTACCAAAATGCCAAGTGCCTCTTTTAAATCACTAGCAGCGGTAACATCTTGAACTATCCGTTTAAGTACTTTAAGCATCTAGCCTCTATGATTGCCTCTTTTTCGTTTCAAGCCGTAAGGTGTACGGCGTTCTTTTTTCAATAAAGGTTCTAATTCCTTTAAAGCTTGAGTATAGACTTGTCTCTTAAAAAAGATAACTTGCTTTTCAGGCTCGTGAAAATCTACCCAACGCCAGCTATCAAATTCAGGAGAATCGCTCAAATCCAATCTTACCTTTTGATCATTTGTTTTAAGTTTTAACAAATACCATTTTTGCTTTTGGCCTATAACCAAAGGCTCGCTGCCATGTCGCAAGTATTGTTTTGGGAGTCGGTATTTTAACCAACGTCTTGTTGATCCTAGCACTTCAACATCGCTTTTATCCAAACCTACTTCTTCATGCAATTCACGATACATTGCTTCCATAGCGGTTTCACCAGGTGCTAATCCACCTTGTGGGAATTGCCAAGCATCATGCCCACTTCGTCTTCCCCAAAAAACTCTATCGGAATCGTTAACGAGGATGATACCTACATTCAAACGATAACCGGCGCGATCGATCACCATGATGTCATTGCTTAGACTAAACCGTTAATAACTTGATTTTTTCACAAAGTACAAGAGCTTACAATTAAATCTGTAAATATTATTAGGACAAAATTAGTCTCTGTTTTTATATTATATTTTTTGATTAATTATAGGTCAAAAATAGTTCGTCATGATGCCTCCTGGTTTGCTTGAGACTGTATTTAAAAA
Source organism: Legionella norrlandica (assembly GCF_000770585.1). Taxonomy (GTDB): domain Bacteria; phylum Pseudomonadota; class Gammaproteobacteria; order Legionellales; family Legionellaceae; genus Legionella; species Legionella norrlandica. The sequence goes on from NZ_JNCF01000002.1 coordinate 19,259, forward strand.
ATCCATTTATTATCACTTCCTAATGGTTATGGCTCTGATTATGATCAAGCCGAGCCATGACTATAAGGGAGCGGATTAAAGAGCAGTAAATTATAAAACCAGTTGTTATTGGTATAACTAGCTAAGTTTTCGCTATAATTACCAAAACAATAATAAATCATTGATTAAAAATCTTTATGAAAAAACGAATCTTAATCATAAATACTGGCGGCACTATTAGTAGCATAAAAAAATCGCATGGCTATGAGCCTTCGCCAGGATTTGTACAAAAAGCTCTGGCAGAAATTCCGGCTTTGAAACATAAAGACATGCCGGAATACGTTATAAAAGAATACCAACCATTGCTGGATTCTTCTAACATGACTGTAACGGAGTGGAACAGGATTGCCAGAGATATCGCACATGAATATGATCAATTTGATGGATTTGTTGTTTTACATGGTACTGATACCATGGCCTATACTGCTTCTGCTTTGTCTTTTATGTTGGAACACTTAGGTAAACCTGTCATAGTGACTGGTTCTCAGATTCCTCTGTCTGAAATCAGAAATGATGCCACAGATAATGTCATTACTTCTTTATGGCTTAGTGCTCATCAACCCATTCACGAAGTATGCATCTATTTTAATCAGCGTTTACTTAGAGGGAATCGTACTCAAAAGATTAGCGCTCAACGTTTCAATGCTTTCGATTCACCTAACTATCCCCATTTGGCCGCCATAGGCATAGAGATAGAGTTGCAACGACACCTTTTACTACCACGCCCCAAAGCCCCATTTCATTTGCAGACAATTACGCCACATTTCATTGCCAACTTTAGGTTGTTCCCTGGTTTTGCTTCAGATGTCCTTGAATATATATTGAATCAACCTTTACGTGGATTAATACTGGAAACTTATGGGGCCGGGAACGCTCAAAACAATGATCCCAAGTTTTTGCATTTACTGAAAGAAGCTTGTGAGAGGGGTGTGATTATTATTAATTGTACTCAATGCCATCAGGGTAAGGTGGAAATGAATCAATATGCAACAGGCCATACTTTAAAGGAGGCTGGTTTGATTAGCGGCCATGATATGACTCCGGAAGCAGCCCATTGCAAGTTATTGTATTTATTAAGTAAAAATCTGGCTATCCCTGAGGTTAAAAAATTGATTGAAACCAGTTTGTGTGGGGAGTTACAGGACTCGGACATTTTTCACCAGCGTTAAGCCATTGCCCGGATTAGACGATGCCGCAATCCGGGTAAAGCAAAGCTTACATTGTATGAGCAGGTTGAGAGGAGTTTTCCTCATCCTCATCATGCTCTTGATCTGATTTTTTTATACCTTCTTGTTTTAATTCAGGTTTTTTTTCTACTTGTTGTATTACTGACGGCTTAAATTGCTTCTCAGTCATGGCTTTAATTCGACGGTTTGCCATATTAAATTCATCACCAAAACGCCCTTCTCTTGCTGAAAACAATTCGGCTGGTGCCACTATAGAAGCGCCCCAAAAAAGGCTAAAGGATGGGAGAGACGATTCATCTTTTTTAATAATCTTTTTATTGTCTGCGGCAAGATCGCTGAGAACTTGTAATGCCCGTTCTCTTTGTTCTTCCAGATTGTAATTGGATTTAATTAGCTCACTTAAAGACTGAAGTCTTTTGGCCACCTGGTCTTCTTTTTGATTTCTAATACTAATGTCAATGCCTGGTTTAGGGGTAAATATTTCATCACCTAAATAAACAGCGGCGTGATAATATACTATATATTCAGGAGTCTCTGAATAGGATTTATCTAATAGCTTGAATTTAAAAGAAGCTAACTTATCGAAAAATCCTGTGGAATGATTTCGCAAATTGTTCAGACATGATATTGTTTCTCCTTCATCTCTCGGTTCAGAGTAACTCTCTCTAAGCGATTGAATTGACACCCGAGCTTTTTCAAGTTTTTTAATAATTTTTTGCAAATCATCATGATCATTATTCGTGCCATCAAAACGTGTAATCTTTTCTTCTAATGTATCAATAACTCCTTTCTGATCTTTTGACAGCTCTCTGTTGTGAATCAAAGATTTTGATTTGCTGTCTAAACTGCCAGATAACGCGCTTAATTTCTCTTTTATTAATTTCTTTAAAACCAATAGAAATATTGTCATTGCTCTACTCCTTTAACTGCAACTTATTTATCATATAGCTCTTTACATCATTCATAACATTGGGTCAGACTGTTTAAATCGACACCGTTATGATGCTTAACTTAGGAAAACACAAATCTCATGAATTTACAAATTATTATTTTAGCCGCAGGGCAAGGTAAAAGAATGTATTCGGATGTGCCCAAAGTCCTTCACCATTTAGCTGGTAAGCCCATGTTAACCCGGGTAGTGGAAACAGCCCAACAGCTTAATCCTGATGCAATTCATGTTATTTATGGTCACGGGGGTGAACAAATAAGAAATTCACTCCCTGATCTACCTGTTCATTGGGTGCATCAGGCAAAGCAATTAGGAACTGGCCATGCTGTATTACAGGCTTTACCTCATATCCCAGCTGATGCACGTGTTCTGGTTTTATCTGCGGATGTCCCACTGATTCAAGTAGAGACACTTCAATCATTGATTGAATGCAGCCAACCTCACAATACAGAGCATTCTGTTTTAGCACTCTTGGTTGCAGAGCTTGAAAATCCAAGTGGACTTGGGCGTATTCTCAGAAATAACCAAGGTGAAATTTATAGCATTGTAGAAGAAAAGGATGCAAATGAGCAAGAAAAGAATATAAAAGAAATTTATACGGGTATTTGCTGCACTCTGGCCAGTAGTTTACAACAATGGTTACCCCAGCTAACCAATGATAATGCTCAAGGCGAATATTATCTAACTGAAATAATCTCACTGGCTGTAAAAAGCAAAACACCGATTACTTCATTAACTGCAAAAAATTGTTATGAAATCCAAGGTATTAATAATCGGTTGCAACTACAGCAATTGGAACGGGTTTGGCAACAAAGGGTTGCTAATCAATTAATGGAGGAAGGGGTTACTATAGCGGATGCCAACCGCTTTGATTTGAGGGGTGAATTGTATTGTGGCAAGGATGTGTATATCGATATTAATTGTGTCTTTACGGGTAAGGTTATTCTCGGTGATAGATGCAAAATAGGCCCCAATTGCAGTTTAACCAATGTTACTTTGGGAGATGGATGTGAAGTTTACGCCAACAGTCTATTAGAAGGATGCGAGATTGCAGAGGGTTGTCATATAGGGCCTTTTGCGCGCTTCGCTCAGGGACACAATTGGCTGCACATTGTAAAATTGGCAATTTTGTAGAAACCAAGAAAGCTATTTTTGATGAAGGCACTAAAGCCAGTCATCTAAGTTATCTGGGAGATGTCAAATTAGGTAAAAATGTGAATGTTGGCGCAGGTACTATTACTTGTAACTATGATGGGGTTAATAAGCATCAAACTATTATAGAGGACGGTGTTTTTATCGGATCCGATACACAATTAGTGGCTCCAGTTACAGTAGGTGCTAATGCTACAATAGGTGCAGGTAGTACTATACGTAGAAATGTACCCCCTGACGAATTGACTTTAACTGAATCACGACAAAAAACCATTTATGGCTGGAAAAGACCGTCTAAGAGAGGTCAAGAGGACTAAATAAAAGAGTTCTGTAGGGTATGATTTTGATTAGTCGTCGCTACAAAGTGGCGAGTACGAGATCACTTAGAAGATAGTGTAATATGGGAATTAGGTTGCATAACTAATGAATAATTTTTTTCTAAAGCCTTGCATGCCCATATAATAAGAGGAAGAGAAATTAATGTAGTTAATAACTTATACTGCCAAACATTAATAGCTAAATTAATGATTTGTTCATAAGAATAGATGCCACCGTATAACAAACTATAATCAACGAGGCATAATAAGGAATTGGCCACTATATTAGCAACTGCTATCCGCACTGGCTTATTAATTTGCCACTTTGAACGCTTTAAGTAATGCAACATCATTGCATTACTAAGGAAAGTAACAAATAAGGAGAGGGAGGCTGCCGATAATCTCCTAGGCATAATGAAATTATAAAAAGGATTTAAATTAAAAAAAGGAGGGGAGGGTAAGGCAACAGTTGCTATTAATAAAATGTCAAAAACGAATTGCGCTGCAAGAAGAGCCAAGGCTAATTTTAGATTGGCATGATAACCCCATAACTCACCTACTATTGAACTAATTATCATAGTAATAGGAAAAAAGATACAGCTGGCTGACAAGATGGTGTCTTTACTTACTGCTATAAGTCGGTATTCACAGGCTAGACTTATCAACATCACGGTCACGGTAAAGCAAATCAAGTATTGGTAAATTGGAAAAAAAGATCCTTCAGAATTTGTTATTATTGTCTTATCTTGGCAGCGCTTGTCGTTGCAATGGCTCACTGTCTTATGATGGTATCCCGTGGTTTGTATGTTGAATCCGGGGAAAGGGGAAGTCTGAGCTAATACCTTGTCATTTAGCAAAAATGTCAAATAAATTACACCAATGATTAGAAGCAAAAGAGAGACAATCAGAAGAGAATCAATAAAAATTTGTTTAAAGCTATGTGCATGCGGTGTATAAAATAAAAGATAAAAATCCAGGCAAAAAAAGCTGATTCCTCCCAATAAAGCCAATAATACGCATTGTTTGGGTGTAGACAAAACCCTATTAGATTTGCTACAAAACAACAGGTGGGGGAGGTAAAAACTCAGTGCAAATGCAATAGTTGTAGCGAAAAACTTTTTGGGGATGTCCTCAAAAATAACCTGATATACCGGATTATCATTCATGTATTCGGCAGCAGGTAAATTAACAAGCACATAAACTCCAATACAAAACATATATAGAGTAATCAGACAAATATTGAGTAGATGGCGCTGTTCTTTAAATGTACAGTTCCTTAATGCAAATAAGTATAAAGTTGCAATTAAGGGACAAATTAAACTGCTGATTGCAAATATAAGCCCGTCAAGTAGAACGATTTTAAAAGAAATATTAATCAGTAATATCAGGCAAGTTATCATACTCACAGCAATGAATATAAAACCTGGTGATTGTTGCGGAAACAAAGACTGATTCATGCGATGCGAGCTTCCTAATATACTAACTAATCCTATCTTATTGATAGTAACTGTTCACGCGTTATCGGCAGAGTGCCCAATTGGGTTCCATCTTGCGCGAAAAACTGGACGCAACCTTGGCTTTCCACCAAGATTCAAATTTTGTACCCTGAACGGTTACTGCTGAAAAGGATTGACTATAAGGTTATTGGTTCCTTTTATAATATTAATCCACAGACAAATATTGTCCCTTATTAGGTTAATCAGCTCGCAAATATAGCACCATAGTCCTTATCTTAGCAAGACAAACGAAAACTATCGACTTGAATCATAACTAAATGATAATTTAATAATAGAAAGTTTTTGAGAAACTCTATTGCAAAGGAGAATGGCGCACTCTAATTTTGCGCTTCTTGCTTTGCAGAGTTTCGAAAGAGTCTAAAATAATAAATTCCTAAGGCATGAAATGAGAGCATCTCATGAGCAATCATAAAAAAGAGGCTTCGGCAAAAACAGGGTTGTTACCTGGAACTGCAGTATATGTAGGCGAGCAACCGCCTCAACCAACCCAGGTTCTTATACATATTTATGATAAATTCCATTATAAAGTTCTGGAGTTATTTGACGAACAGCAGGTAAAGGAAGCTTTTGATGCAGGAAAAAATATCTGGATAGATATTTCAGGGCTTGCTGATATAGAGAAAATCACAAAAATTTGTTCATTCTATAGTATTCATCCCTTAATTATCGAGGATTTACTTAATACTAAACAAAGACCCAAAGTGGATGTAATTGAAGATTCTATTTTTGTTGTTTTTAAGTTATTGCAATCTTCATCAGATCTCTTAACTTATAATACTGAACAATTCAGCTTAATAATCAAGCATAAGCTCTTGTTAACATTCAGGGAATCTCCAAGATATAACTTATCTACTCTTTATCACCGCCTTAATGGGACGCATTCTTTAACTCGAGAGCATGGCAGTGATTATCTGACTTACCTTATAATGGATTATATTGTTGATGATTATTTTAATTTTGTTGAAGCCACCGCTGAACTGCTGGAAACGTTGGAAGAGCAATTAATTAATAAACCAGAAACTATAAAACTCAGAACCTTATACACTATTAAAAGACGAACAATCACTCTTAGAAAAACGATCCCCCCTTTAAGAGATATAGTCCATTTATTATTAACTGATGATAGTGGGTTAATAAATAAAAAATACAGCCTATATTTTCTTGATTTGCATGATCATTGCATTCGCCTCGTGGAATCTATTGATTTGCATAGGGAAATGTCTGCTAGCATGCTAGATATTTATCTATCGACAATTAACAATCGAATGAACGAGTCTATGAAAATTCTGACTTTGTTTGCCAGTATCTTTATTCCCCTAAGTTTTATAGCAGGTGTCTATGGTATGAATTTCAAATTTATGCCTGAACTTGATTGGCGTTATGGTTATCCCTTGATCCTTGGAACTATGGTTCTCTTGGCAATAATTATGTTGTATTTTTTTAAGCGAAAGAAACTATTTTAGGATTAAGTTAATGGGATGCAATTGTCAACACCCTATTGTTCATTGAAGATTGGTGCTTAGCTAGCACCAAATATTCTAAGAAAATGAAAAATAACTCGCTTCATTCAATAAATCTTTATAAAGCAAGGGCCTCATTGTACAAGACTAAGCTCGCCTATTACTTTTCCTCTTTCCTGCTCCTTTCGACTCTCTTGATTCTCCTGATTCCCTTTTCGTCTTCTTGTGGTGAATAAGTTATCAGGGGTGATAGTAAAGGAAATCAGAACAGGTTGTTGTTTTTGAGATTTACTGGGAACTAAACTATCAGCGGGGATAACCATTTCTTTATCTCTTTCACTATGCAGTTGCTCAGGAGGCGGTAAAGTATGCGGTTCAGTAAGTATTGGAGTAGGCTCAAGAGCTTTTACCCCATTTAAGGTAAAATTGGAGCTTGTTGCTAATTTGATTTCTCCATTTACACTATGTCGCTCAAACCATAATTTTAATGCGGTAGCCAAATTCCAAAAATCCTCCTCTTTACTCAGCATCAACACAAATTTAGTCAATTTTTTGGGTATTCCAAATTTAAAATTTACTGCAGATGCTACGGTTTTAGGGGCCCAAGCCAGAGTGGCCATAGTCTTTGTTTTCCCAACTTTTTCTATGAATTCAACAGCGGAAATCACTCCTGAGCTGATGTTGGGCCAGTACATAAATACAATGGGATCCTTAATTAAACCGTCGACTCCTTGAAAAATAGGTGGGGCAACCAAAACATAGGCTTTGCCGAGGGCATTTCTAAAAAATCCTGGAGCTTTTTTTTGCTTTTGTTCAAGCTCTAAATCCATATTTAACACCATAGTGCCAAATTGCAAGGCTGGGGATAAAGGAATTAAGGGTTTGGCATCTTTATCGGGCTTAAAGTCAATCGGTATTCTTTTTATCAAACCAGAAAATATTACATCTACTACAAAACGATTGATTCGTTCATAAATAGTAAATGGATCCAAATAAGGTGAATTGTCTTTTATATCCATTTTGGGTAATGTCATGTGAGCAGCAACATTGACATGAAATAACAGTAATAAATGACGTAATGCCATGTAGTATAAATAAGGTGGCATTCCGACGGTGGATTCTAAGGCCTTATCCATTAGCATGTTTGCTGCTTCGGCAGTTAGGCCAAATCCTAAGACTGATTCTGGTTTCATAGCCAAGAATTTATGCCGCTCGCATAATTCTGGTGTGGCTAAACGAATAATATAGCGACCATTAAAATAAATACTCGCTGCCTTGGCAAGTGGTTCACCTACGTAGGGTACTATTTTTATCGCAGAAGTCAGAAGACTGTTACCTAGCAGTATCAATGGTTCTCTTCCCCATCCTTTGAATTTACGTTTAAAATTACAATCTAATTCGTCACATATTGAATGTGGTAGTGTTTCTTTATTTGAATTAAAGGCGGGGGGACCTACGGAATCCAGGGTTGCAACATGGGCAAAAGTTTGAGCTCCTTGCCGCCATGTAAACGCGGCAACAGCATAATTTACAAGAGATAAACCTGACAAAAATAGCGCATAAGGAGCATACCATGCGGCGTCTTCATCATAGCCATCTCTGAAATAATTTTGCGCGGTATTATTTACAAAATTTAAGGCAACCATGGGTAACACATCCTTGACCAAGATGTAACCCATCCCATAAGCAATTTTTTTTGCTTGAGGGTTATTTACCAAGGTGGGGATTGCATCGCGTAAGGCGATACCTTGTTCTAAAACTTGAAAGGTTGTATTGGCTGTATAACTGAATAACCCGGTCGAGATTTTTGATAATGAGGCATTATTCCATACCCATTTTGTTCCATCCCAGAGGTTTGACCCGATTGTTTTTGCTCCACTTACTACTGATGATAATAACCACTTCATAACGCTCTCCCTGCTACAGCGAGATTTCATTTTATGAATAAAAATTGAGAAATGCTAGAGGGAAAAAGCGCTTTTATTGAACTTTATTACAATATTTTATAATGTGTATGTGATTAAATTTTACAAATTTTTATCTGTGTATTCACAAAGATCAACAATTAAACACCCCTTGCAATGTGGTTTACGTGCTGTGCATACATAGCGCCCATGCAATATTAACCAATGATGGGCATCATGCAGGAATTCAGAGGGTATTTTTTTTAGTAGTTCTTTTTCAACCGCTAGAGGTGTATTCCCTTTTGCAATTCCTATTCGATTGGCAACTCTAAAAATATGGGTATCAACGGCTATGGTCGCTTGTCCAAATGCTGTATTCAAAATTACATTCGCAGTTTTTCGTCCAACACCCGGTAATGCCTCTAAGGATTCTCTTTGTTTGGGAACTTCTCCATGATATTTTTCAATAAGTATTGCACAAGCTTTAATAATATTTTGTGCTTTGCTGTTAAATAGGCCTATGGATTTGATGTACTCTTTTAATCGATCTAGCCCTAATTCTAAGAAACCTTGAGGTGTATTAGCGACCTCGAATAATTTAGCTGTGGCTTTATTGACACTGACGTCGGTAGCTTGAGCTGAAAGTATGACGGCAATTAACAGCTCGAAGGTAGAGTTGTATTTCAATTCAGTAGTGGGATGAGGATTATGCTTGCGAAAACGTTTGAAAATTTCTTGGCATTTTTGTTTATTCATGGGATTTTTTCGCTTTCACCCGAGCTAAAGCCTGAAGAATATAATTCTGTTTTGCTTGAATGTCTAGAGAACGATCGTGTGAATGAGTTATAAGCCTTGTTTTTTCTCTATAATTTTGTTGTTTTTCATGCTCATTGCGTATTTGACGCATTTGTTTAGCCTGAAAGCGCTGCCTTGCTAACTCCTTATCATATTCTGTGGTAGGTAAATTAATCATTTCGATACAATCAACAGGGCAAGGTTCTATACATAAACCACATCCAGTGCATTCATGGGCAATGACCGCATGCATTAATTTGCTACTACCTATAATAGCGTCAACAGGGCAGGCTTTAATACATTTGGTACAACCAATGCACTCTTCTTCACGTATCATAGCCACTGAGGGAGGACGGGTATTTTCTATTGCCTCTTTTAAATAGGGGGCAGTATCAATGCGCAGCAAATTCCCTAATGCTTCCACCGTCTCTACACCTCCAGGTGGGCATTTATTAATAGGGGCTGTGCCTTGAGCTAATGCTTCCGCATAGGGTAAACAACCTGAATAGCCGCATTCACCACACTGGGTTTGAGGTAATAAAGCGTCAATTTCTTTAACAGAAGCCATTATTTCACCTTCATACCGGGAAGCGCCCCTGCATCTGGTTGTAATAAGTAAATTCCTTGACCATCTCCTGCAGCTAATACCATACCTTCTGATACACCAAATCTCATGGTGCGTGGTGCTAAATTAGCGACCATTACAGTCAAACGTCCAATCAATTCTTCAGCATCGTATGCATTCTTAATCCCAGCAAAAACTTGTTTTTGAGTATCACCTAGATCCAGGCTTAAGCGCATTAATTTATCGGCACCTTCTACGGGCTCTGCGTTGATAATCTTGGCTATACGTAAATCAATCTTGGCGAAATCTTCGATGCTGATTAAATTATCAGTGTTCCCTGATTTGCTTTCTTTCGCGGGTATGCTCATTAAGGATTCCTTACTTTGAGCCAACATGGCTTCAATTTTCTCTTTTTCTACTCTGACCAATAGAGGTTGAAAGTCATTAATTGTATGATTCAAGAGGGGCTCATTAATGGAGCTCCAGGTTAAGGGGGCTGAGTTTAAAAATTGTTCTGCTGCTTTTGCCATCATTGGCAGGACTGGTTTTAAATAAGTGATTAAAATACGAAATAAATTGAGTCCCATTGTGCATATGGTATGCACATCAGCCAGTCGTGTTTCATCTTTAGCTAATACCCAAGGTTTATTAGCATCAATGTATTGGTTAACTTTATCGGCACAATCCATAATTTGTCTTATTGCTCGTGCATAATCTCTCGAAACAAATGCTTCAATTATTGATTCTCTTACGCTAACCAGGTCATTATATAGTTTCGGATCACTTAACTCTTGACTTAGGCGATTATCAAAGCGCTTATTGATGAATCCTGCACATCGGCTGGCAATATTGACCACTTTGCCCACTAGATCTGCATTAACTCTATTGATAAAGTCATCAAAATTCAAATCCAAATCATCGACTCGCCCATTCAGTTTCGCTGCGAAGTAATAACGTAAGTACTCAGGGTGCAAGTGTTTCAGATAAGTTCGCGCTTCAATGAAAGTGCCGCGAGATTTGGACATTTTCTGTCCTTCTACTGTTAGAAAGCCGTGAGTATAAACTGCAGTAGGTGTTCTATAACCACTAGCAGCTAGCATGGCAGGCCAAAATAAGGCATGAAAATAAACGATATCCTTGCCAACAAAATGATACAATTCTGTTTTCGAATCTTTATTCCAAAATTCAGCAAAAGAAACGCCGTGTGCATCACAATATTTTTTGAAACTGGCCATATAGCCAATAGGGGCATCCAGCCAGACATAAAAATATTTATCACGGAGGCCAGGTATAGGAAAGCCAAAATATGGGGCATCGCGAGAAATATCCCATTGTTTTAGGCCAGCCTCAAACCATTCCCTTAGCTTATTAGTTACTTCTGTTTGTAAGTGACCTGTCATCGTCCAATTTTTTAATAGTTCTTCATAGCGTGGCAAATCAAAAAAATAATGTTCTGATTCTTTTTCTATAGGTTTTGCGCCAGAAATAACAGAAGCAGGGTTAATTAAATCCGTTGGAGAATAGGTTCCGCCACACACTTCACAATTATCACCGTATTGATCGGCTGCGCCACATTTAGGACAAGTGCCTTTAACATACCTATCCGGCAAAAACATCTGTTTAACTGGGTCATAAAATTGGCGAATTGTTTTTTTGACTATATCGCCATTTTCTTGCAACTGTTCGTAAATGCTTGTTGCCAAGGTTTGATTTTCAGGTGAATGAGTCGTGTGATAACAATCATAATCTATAGCAAAGGCTTTAAAATCACGTTCATGGCTGAGTTTGATTTCAGTGGTTAATGCTTCTGGAGTGATCCCCATCTGTTCTGCTTTTAACATAATTGGGGTGCCATGAGCATCATCGCCGCAAACACTAATGCATAGAATATCCAACATCTTGTGAGTGCGAACCCAAATATCTGTTTGAATGTGTTCAACCAAATGCCCCAAATGCAAATGCCCATTGGCATAGGGAAGAGCGCTGGTCACTAACATTTTACGTTCATTTGTCATAACTATAGGATACCTACCATGATATAAAACGACTAATTATAACGCAAAGATGATGCAAATGCTGCAATGAGAGCTAGGTTTTTGTTTAGTTAAAAAAATGTAAATTATTTAAACAGAAGGTGGGCTAGTTTCATTCTTTGATATAGTAATTAAAAAGATTATTTTTCCAGACAATCTATCTCGAAAAAGAGTATTAATTAAATGTTTATAATATTTATGAGGTACTATAATTTACATATAACATAATAAATTTGTGTATAACTCAATATGGTAATGTAATATGGCAGAAGATCCAAAATCTAAAACACAAACTCCACCGACTACCAAACCTGCGGGGCCGAGTTCTCCAAATCCAGGGTCAGACTCCCAGACTCAAGGGCCAAGTTCTCAACAGGGTACTCTAGGCAAAATAGGTAGTGCTCTGGGGAAGGGGGTAGGTAAAATAGCTGAAAAATTTGGTAATCAGCTAAAAGCCAATGCAGGTCAAGCCAGCCCAGGAAATGAAAAAAAAGATGATAAAAAAGAAGAAGATAAGGCTGCTAAAAATGTCCAGGAGATGCTTGAAAATTATATGAAATTGGTTGAGCAAATTCAAAGCTTTCTCAATTCCCCTTTTGTTTATCTGGGCAATAAAATTAAAGAAGGTGCCCAGTCTCTTGTAGACAAGGCGTTCGAGAGTGTTAAAAGTAAATCTGCAAAAGATGATAAAGCGGAGGAAGACCTGGTAGATGATAAAAAGCAAACTCAGGAAGCTCAGCGAGATAAGCAAGTTAAACAAGATGCCGGAGATGCAAAAGCGAAAGAACTGGGTTCGTCAAATCCAAAACCGGAAGACTCAGACTCATCTTCATCACAAACACAAAGTTCAAATACACCAACCCCAACGCCAACAACCTCCCAAACTTCGGAGACAGACGATACGCAAAACTTAGATACAACAAGTAGCCAAACTTCAGAAACGCAAGAAACACAAAGTTCTGATACAACTGATATGAGTCCTCCACCCGATACCAATAATGGCCCTCCATCTTTTGATGATGTCAGCTCTAACTATGACAGCGCTTCAAGCAGTGTTAATGGTAGTGGCTCACAATCACCTGGCTCAGATGTCAGTTCAGATGTGGAGTCCGGTCCATCGATGGATATGTAAAAAGTACCTCTCCATGTTAGTGTTATGAACATGGAGAGTGTGCAAAAATAGATTTCTTCTGAAGCCCTACTACCATGGAAAATTGCGTCGATACGGTTGCTCGAATCCTCAGATACTAACGTGTATACTGAGGTTCTGTGCTTTGCCTCCTTGCACTTCCCTCATTGCAGCGAGTTTGAAAGATGTCCAAAATCCAGTAATATATTAGCTCACCAAGAATTGTGATTTATCGCTCCAATAACTTGTGTGGTAAGCTTTCTATACGTCCTGCTTGGGTAACAAGGACATAATTTAATTTTCTTTGCAGTTCACTAATAGAGTCTGAGCCAGCATAAGTAAGGCCTGAACGTAATCCGCCCACTATATCGGCAATAATGGCGTCAGGATTATCTTTAAACGGCACCTCAGTAGCAACGCCTTCAGCAGTTTTCCATTCTTGCATTTGCCCTAGGAATTCTTCTTGAGCTTCACGGGATGCCATACCTCTATATCGTTTGACTTTAGTTCCATCATCCTTTTGAATGACTTCTCCTGGAGTAGGGGTAGAACCAGCTAACATACCTCCTATCATGACAAAGTCAGCGCCAAAAGCTAATGCTTTGACAATGTCACCTGATGTTTTTATCCCTCCGTCGGCGACTATAGATCGATCAGCTCGAGAGCAATCTTGGATGCAGGTCAGCATAGGAACGCCGAAGCCGGTTTTAATTCTTGTACTACAGACCGAACCACCGCCAATTCCAGCCTTAATAATATCAGCACCGCAAGAGGCAAGATAATCTGCCCCTGCATAAGTAGCCACATTTCCTGCCATGATGCAGCGGCTTCCTAATAATTGCCGCAAGCTTTTTAAAGTTTTACCTACGTATTTGGCATGAGCGTGTGCGACATCAATACAAAAGAAATCGGCTCCGGCATCTCGCAATGCTTCAGCTCGTTGTAATTCTGTTTCAGTACAACCCACAGATACAAAAACTTGGCCTTTGCATTGTTTAAATTCTTTTATATTGTCTTCTATGGTCATAAACCGATGTAAAGCGCCTATTGCCCCTTTACTGTGCATGAAATTAGCCATACCACTTTCTGTAATTGTGTCCATATTGGCACTAATAATAGGAAGATCTAAAGCTAGCTTCCCTAATCTGTCTGTATTGCTAATTGCAACAACTCGTCTTGATTCATGATGGTTATATGATGGAACTAGTAGGACATCATCAAAGGTGATCGCTTGATCGGTCATTTTAAATCCTCGTAAAACAAGTATTATAAATGCTCTGCTGCATAAAATGCTAGTCTTGAGCGCTCTCCGCGGGTTAAAGTCATATGAGCACTGTGTTCCCAGTTTTTGAACCGATCTACGGCAAAGGTTAATCCAGAAGTAGTTTCAGTTAAATAAGGAGTGTCAATTTGTTTGATATCTCCTAAACAAATAATTTTACTGCCAGGACCAGCTCTTGTGACTAGAGTTTTTATCTGTTTGGATGTAAGGTTTTGTGCCTCATCAATAATGATGTAACGATTTAAAAAAGTTCTCCCCCGCATAAAATTTAATGAACGAATTTTAATTTTATTTTGCAATAAATCTTGCGTTGCCCCTCGTCCAAAACTACCGCCTACTTGTGAACTATGAAGTACCTCAAGATTGTCCATTAAGGCTCCCATCCAGGGGGTCATTTTTTCTTCTTCCGTACCAGGTAAGAAGCCAATGTCTTCTCCAACAGGAATAGTGACTCTTGTCATTAATATTTCGCTGTAGCGACTTTGATCCATGACTTGGGTTAGGCCGGCTGCAATGGTTAATAATGTTTTTCCTGTCCCTGCTGAACCTTGTAAGGTTACAAAATCAATTTCCGGATCAAGTAGTAAGTTTAGAGAAAAATTTTGCTCACGGTTTCTCGCAGTAATCCCCCAGACAGAGTGTTTGGGCTGAGTATAGTCGCGTATTAATTGCACTACGGCATTATTCCCGTCAATTTTTTTGACTACAGCTTGGAATTGATCATCTTCAGTGCTGAGGCAATCATTTGGATTCCATTGGTTTACCAAAGGACCTGTTATCTTATAAAAAGTTTTGCCACTTTCTTGCCAAGAGCCGATATCTTTAGCATGAGTATCCCAGAAATTATTGTCTAAAATATGCAGGCCGCGATGAAGTAAGTTGACATCATCAAGTACTTGGTCATTATAATAATCTTCAGCATGTATACCCAGTATTCCCGCTTTTATGCGTAAGTTGATGTCTTTAGAAATTATGATAACTTGTTTTTGACCATGATATTTTTTTTGCAAGCCTAAAGCCGTAGCTAAGATTGTATTGTCTACCTTATGACCTGGTAGAGTCGAAGGCACCACTTGATCAAATTCATCCGTTTGAAAAAATAACCTCCCACTGCTTTTATTGCTGCTGTTGCTTATATAAGAGGGAATAGGTAGCCCTGAGACAATTTGATCATGGGTAGCGTTACTCATTAGTTCTACTAGCATTCTGTTGGTTTGCCTAACGTTTCGGGCTAATTCTGAGGTGCCTGTTTTATGGCTATCCAATTCTTCAAGGACTACCATAGGCAAGTAGATGTCGTGTTCGTCGAAATGGTAAATAGCAGTTGGATCGTGCATCAAAATATTAGTATCAAGTACGAACAGCTTGGTATTGGTATTATCCATAAGGTCACCTTATCAGCTAAAATATTTCTTTAGACCTCTTTCGACAAGATATTGCTAACCGTAATTGTTCCACAGCAAGTTTCATAAGAGGTCACTTTAAGTCAAGTAGAATTTATTGCTTTTCTATCCAGTAATGACAGTTAAATTCCTGAGCCTTAAGTTTTATATTCATTGTGCTGAGGTATCGTAATTCCGTCAAGAATTTCTTAGAGATTGCTAATTAATTCTGTTAAAAACGAACATGGCTTTCATTTTCTGCAATTGGTTGCACCTGCGTTAAGGAATAGCAATTGTTCTCTATTTTAGCGAATTAATAAACAATTTTCCTATTTTTAAATCGCGGCTTCTCCAGAGAGTCGTTCTGTTTTTAACTCTTTATTATTGAAAATAATTAATGTAATCAATGCCATAAAAAATAAAAATAGTCCAACTGGATAGAGACTATTATGGCTGACTAATCGACCGGAATAAGTTCCAAATGCGGCAAAGCATAGCAATATCAAACTTCGCACTGCAGATGCAGCGCCTCTATAATCATCAAAGCATTGTAGTGCTCTTGAAGTGGTTGCGCCCCACAGCAGAGCTGAGCTGAGTATGTAAATGCCAATGTCTACAGCATTATAAAATTGATGTTGACTCCAATGGAAGTATTCCCCAACTAAGAGCATTAGGCTACTTATTAAAGCTAATTGGATTCCTAACGCAATAATTTTATCGATTCCAAATTGCTTGAATAATCTGGACGCCAGTAAGGAACCGCATACAAATCCCATGGAGGTAACCATGAGTAAAATTCCCATTTTGTCGGGTGCGATATTAGCATTAGAATAATAAAATGGCGCCACGGTAAGGAAGCACCATTCCCCACAATTGAGTAATCCAAACAGAGCAATATAGGATATAAATGTTTTATTTTTTACAATTCGATTATAGATGTGCAGTTTTTCTCTAAGGCTGAGATTTAGTCTTTTTGGCATGGTAGGATGTTTGGGTAAACACATCATCATTAGGCATAAAATAAAAGAATAAAATGCAATACAATAAAGATTTGAGCGCCAGCCGTATAATACATCCAGTTTACCTCCCAGGGCTGGGGCAAAAAGAGGAATTACAGCAGTTAGTGTTCCAATCCAAGTCATGATACGGGCCCCTTCGTCTTTGGGGAAAAGATCTTGGATCAAAGCCCAGCCCGCTACTGGAACCACTACTGCTCCTGTGCCTTGTAGAAAGCGGCAGGCCAGTAGAAAATTAATTGAATTGGCTTCTAAACTTAGGATTGAGCCAATAAAAAAAATGAGCATTCCTAGAAATAAAGTTTTCCCTCTGCCTAATTGATCTGCAATTATTCCCCAAATAAGAACAGTCACGAATTGTCCTATCATGAAGATAGAAATGAGCATTTTTACTTCATTGGATGATGCCGAGAGTGAATAGGCAATATGTGGTAAACTGGGCAAGAGTATGTCTGTGCCGATTAAAACAAGTATGCAGGAGGCAACAACAATAAAGAGTTGTAGATTCCGAATAAACATAGAGAACTCGAAAAAGGATGATTTTGAGGGGCTTTGCCCATAGGCATAATAACAAAAATTAATTAAATATTCTATAAAAAGTACTATTTTAGATCAGAAGATCTTTTACTGGATAAAAATTTTATAGTTAGCCGTAGGTTAGGATTAATCTACGACTAGACGATATTATGCTAGAGATTTCACTGTGTTGAGAACTTCCTCTACGTGCCCTTTCACATTCACTTTCCGCCATTCGTGCTTCAAAGTACCTGCTTTATCTATAATAAAAGTACTGCGTTCTATTCCTCGAACTTGTTTGCCGTACATGGATTTCATCTTGATGACATCAAACATTTGGCATAGTTTTTCATCGGTATCACTAATCAGTTCAAAGGGAAAATTTTGCTTGGTTTTGAACTGCTCATGAGATTTCAAACTGTCTCGGGAAATCCCAAAAATAGTGGCATGTAAGTCTTTAAATTGCGAATAAGCATCTCTAAAATCTTGACCCTCCGTAGTGCAACCCGGAGTTGCATCTTTAGGGTAAAAATAAAGTACAACTATTTGTCCTTTATAATCACTAAGATGTCCATGCAGATTGTTAGTAGCAGTGAATTCAAAATTAGGAACAACTTCACCTATCCTCATAAGGCCTCTCTCCTTAAGTATTTTTTTTCATTATTCTCGATCGATCTCTTTGCCACTCTCTGTCTTTGATAGTATCTCTCTTATCATGTTCTTTTTTTCCTTTGGCAAGAGCGATTTTTATTTTGATTTTATTTTTTTTCCAATACAAAGAAAGGGGGACTATTGTGTATCCTTGCCTTTCCACACTACCTATGAGATGGTTTAATTCTTTTTTATTCATTAACAACTTACGTGTCCTTATGGGATCAGGGATAAAATGAGTGGACGCAGTGGGGAGAGGTTGAATTTGTGCTCCTAACAGAAAAGCTTCCCCATGCTTGATGATCACATGAGAGTCCGATAAGTTAATCTTTCCTGCTCGCAGGCTTTTCACTTCCCAGCCTTCCAAAACCAAACCTGCTTCGTATTGATCTTCAATAAAATAATTAAAGCCAGCTTTTTTATTTAATGCTATTGTGGAATCTGGATGTTTCTTGGTGGTCATATTTGATCTAATATTAAGGTAGCTCTCTGTCGTGTTTATAATCCTGAGGTAATTGTGGGTAAACACGTTCTAATTTTTGATCAACTGCAACACGGTCATCAAAAACAAAACATTTCCCTTCCCATAGCGATTCGCTTTCAGGAATAGACTCAATATAATTGAGGATACCGTCATGAAGCTGATAAACATGTTGAAAACCTAGTTGTTTCATAAAGGCAGTAGTTTTTTCACAACGAATCCCGCCAGTGCAGAACATAGCAATTTTTTTGTCTTTTTTATCACTTAAATGGCGTTGAACGTAGTCAGGGAATTCTCTGAAATTTTCTATGTTCGGATTAATTGCATTTTTGAAAGTGCCAAGTTGATATTCATAATCGTTACGAGTATCTAATAGAATAACGTTAGGATCTTGAATAAACTGATGCCATTCCTCAGCATCTAAATAAGTGCCTTCATTTTTGTTAACGTCAACTTCCGGAACCCCCATAGTAACTATTTCTTTACGAAGTTTCACTTTGGCTTTCTCAAAAGGATTTTTGTTATCATAGGTTTCTTTAAAATTCAGGTCAGAGAATCGTGAATCAGAGCGCAGGTAATGATAAAAAGTATTCATTTGATCTTCTTTCCCTGCAAATCCACCATTAACGCCTTCTTGAGCTAAAAGAATAGTACCTTTTATACCTATTTCGTTCATTTTCGCAAGTATAGGTTCTCTCATAGATTCAAAATCATTGAGTGGAACAAATTTATAGAATGATGCAATAATAATTTCTTTCACGTTGCTACCTAAAATAAACAAAAATTGATCTGAAGAAATTATCATTTACTCACAATTTAATCAATAGGAATGAATTAGAGGCATTCTACCTCCTCATTAAAGAACCGTTGACAATAAATAAATTCTGATCATACTCTAGAGGCTA
The DNA here is from genome assembly GCF_000770585.1 of Legionella norrlandica. Classification (GTDB taxonomy): domain Bacteria; phylum Pseudomonadota; class Gammaproteobacteria; order Legionellales; family Legionellaceae; genus Legionella; species Legionella norrlandica. The sequence goes on from NZ_JNCF01000002.1 coordinate 38,539, forward strand.
AGCTGCCATTTTGTTCTGCGGGCTTTATATAAGGAGATTTTTATGATCCAAAACAATAGGATTTGTCGCTGGCTTTTTGTTGTATTCCTTTCTTTGCCTCTCGTTAGTTTTTCAGCTACCCCGGTAAAATCCATCGTCGTATTTGGGGATAGTTTATCTGATAACGGTAATACTACTCACTTACTTAAAAGTTTGCGTCAAGAAGAGGATCCTGCCTTTTTGGTTGCTCCTTTCAAGATTTTTGTAGTGAACAAAATGATAGAATTTGCTAACGATTATTATGTTCCGCAAATGGTACTCGATGCAGGGATTGCAGCAGTTACGGATTTTTTTGATCATGATTTGGCTCCTTACATCGCCAACTTGGTCAGCAAGGTTAAACTAGTACCAATTTTACCAGGCAAGCCCTATTGGAAAAATCGTTTTTCCAATGGTAGAGTCTGGGTTGAATATTTGGCTGAAATGCTGTCCATACAAAAAAGTGATGAAGAAGTTTATTTAAATAAAGCTTTTGGAGGTAGTTGGGCTGCTACTTATGATTATCAATTAACTGTTTGGAATTTGATACGTCATCCACTGGGAACAATTAAGACTTTGATTGTCGGTAAATTAATCCCACCTAGCTTAGGTTTAACGGTTCAAGCTTATTTGTTAGAGAATGAGCGATTAAGCAATGAAACACTTTATTTTGTTTATTCAGGGAGTAATGATTACATCAATGTCTTGCTTTTTGAAGATAATTACAATACTGAAGTAATGAGCACCTATGTTGACAATGTTTTGGATGGACTAAGTTCTGCTGTCCTAAAACTAGCTAATGCCGGAGCAAGACGTTTTGTTATTATGGGCATACCTCATATTGGAGACACTCCCAAATTTGTACGGACAACAGATCGTGAGATATTAAATGCTGCAGTGGACCGCCATAATGAGCGTCTCGCAAAACGGATAGAAACATGGAAAGAGCAATATCCAGATGCTGATTTCTTATTCATAAATACAGAAGAATATTTGAAATTGGCATTAAGCGACCCTGAAACATATGGATTTTATAATGTAAAAGATGCTTGCATTGATGTGAAATTCCCTATGTTTAATGCATTTATTCACTCCCCATTTGCTCGCAACTACATTTTGCAATATGCGCAAGTCCTTCAATATCGAGATCAACAATTTGCCCCAGGGGAAACGAATTATCATATGTGTAGTGAACCAGAGGACTATTTATTCTGGGATGAAATTCATCCAAGTACGCGAGCACATAATTATCTGGCCTATCAGGTGTGTTTAGCAATGGAAGAACATGGTTACGAAGTGACTTGTAAGATGCCGGAATCCGTGGGATAGACAGCAGTATATTCAATATGCTGATACCGAAACACAGCTCACATTCTGCAGCTAGCTGCAGAATGTGTTTATCACATGCAGATTAGACTTTATTCAAGGCGATTTCATGATAATTTATCTGTTTTATATCATTAAGGATAATTTGCCTTAGTGATTTGTAAATGTTTATGTCATAATTCCGTCTTTTTATTGATATACTTCATTCATACGAGGAAATTTTTTACAAAATTTAAAGCACCTTATAACCGTATATTTAAGAAACGAGCATATATTCCTATGCACTTTACTTTTTTTCTATTGCCAGTAGGAAATAAGAATGAAGTTAGCTTTTTTCTATGGAACGGTTGTTGATGAGAGGAGTGGGTTATGTGTGGGATTATGGGAGCTGTTTCAGAAAGGGATATTAGTAAGATTCTATTGGAAGGTTTGCGCCGACTGGAATATAGAGGATATGACTCTGCCGGCATTGCTGTAATAGATAATCAAGGTCGTCTAAAACGTGTAAGAATTCAGGGGAAAGTACAAAATTTAGCCGATGCCATGCAGGAAACAGCTATTATTGGAAATACAGGTATAGCTCATACTCGCTGGGCAACTCATGGTAAGCCTTCCGAGCAAAATGCTCATCCTCATTTATCTCATGGAGAAATAGCCTTAGTACATAATGGTATAATTGAAAATCATGAGCACTTACGACAAAAACTCATTGCTAATGGGTATCAGTTTACGTCTGAAACCGATACCGAAGTAGCTGCTCATTTAATTCACTATTATTATTTACAGCATGAGGATTTATTATTGGCTGTGCAAACAGCTGCAGCAGAAATGCAAGGGGCTTTCGCATTGGGAGTCATCCATCAGCAAAGGCCTAATGAGTTGGTTGCTATTCGCAAAGGGAGTCCTTTAGTTTTGGGATTTGGTATTGGTGAGAATTTTATTGCTTCTGATGCCTTGGCATTAAGATCCTTTGCTCAGTCAGTGATTTATATGGAAGAAGGCGACAGTGCTTGCGTTACTACAGAAGATATTAAAGTGTATAATTCAAGCCGAACATCCGTTCAACGGCCAGTCCATCCTTTAAATAGCGATTCCGAAATCGTGAGCAAAGGCCCCTATAGGCATTTTATGCTTAAAGAGATATTTGAACAATCCAAGGTTATCACTGACACAATAGAAGGTCGAATTAATAGTGTTGAAGTGCTTAGGGCTAGTTTTGGTGAGCAGGCATCACATGTGTTTCCAAAAGTGAAGCAAATTCACATTGTAGCCTGTGGCACTAGTTATCATGCAGGTATGGTTGCCAAATATTGGCTTGAATCACTAGCCGGGTTGCCGACCCAAGTTGAAATTGCAAGCGAATATCGGTATAGAGAGGTTGTTGTTCCTGATAATACTTTATTCATTACTGTTTCTCAGTCAGGTGAGACAGCAGACACTCTTGCTGCTTTATATAAAGCAAAGCAGCTAAATTATTTAGCCAGTTTGGCAATATGTAATGTGGCAACCAGTACTTTGGTGAGAGAGGCAAATTGTGTCTTTTTAACCAGGGCAGGAATTGAAATTGGTGTCGCCTCGACCAAAGCATTCACCACCCAGTTGGCTGCATTTTTAATGTTGGCAGCAGCGCTTTGTGATGATGTCCGAGCTGAGGCAGTTCTCAAACAGTTGCAGGAATTACCAGCCTGTTGTGAGCGTGTGTTGCATATGAATGGCGAAATTGAATCTTTGGCTTCTTTATTTGTGAATAAAGCGCATGCCTTATTTTTAGGTCGAGGAGTTCAATATCCTGTGGCTCTGGAGGGCGCATTAAAACTCAAAGAAATATCCTATATACATGCAGAAGCTTACCCTGCTGGTGAATTAAAACATGGTCCACTGGCTTTAGTCGATAAGGACATGCCTGTGATTGCTGTAGCACCTAATGATGAGCTCTTGGATAAGTTAAAATCCAACTTACATGAAGTAAGCGCAAGAGGAGGCCAGTTGTTTGTATTTGTTGATGATTCTCAAAATTGGAAAGCTAATGGGGCTCGTTTAGTTAAAGTACCATCTTGTGGTGTGTGGCTTGCCCCAATTGTTTATACCATACCTTTGCAATTGTTAGCTTACCATGTCGCTGTAGCCAAAGGAACTGATGTAGATCAGCCTCGAAATCTTGCGAAATCGGTGACTGTAGAGTGAATAAAGGCCAACATTTTTGGGCTGAGCTGTGGCGCGATGGCCGTACGTTTTTTCATAAGGAAGAAGTGAACGAAGATTTAGTTACTTATTTTCCATATTTAAATGTTCCTGAAAAGGGAACAATTTTAGTTCCATTATGTGGAAAAAGTCTGGATATGCTTTGGTTGAATCATCAAGGCTATCATGTGGTCGGGATAGAACTTATAGAGTCTGCGGTTCTTCAGTTTGCTCAAGAACATCAAATTCTTTTTCAACAGGAAACTATAGGCGAGGTAAAACATTTCTTTACAGATAAATTGAGTTTGTGGGTTGCCGATATTTTTACTTTGAATCCTATGCTGGTAAGGCCGGTTGATGCAATTTATGATAGAGCTGCTTTAGTTGCTTTACCAAAAAAATTAAGATCGCTTTATGCAGAGATTTGTTTAAAATGGCTTAAGTCTGAGGGGAATATTTTATTAAAGACTTTGGAATATCAACAAGAGGAGATGCAAGGCCCTCCTTATAGTGTTTCTGCAGAAGAAGTAGCTACTTTATATCAGCAATGTGCAGCAATACAGTTATTGAAGTCACAAGTACGAGTCTATGATAATAATGATCCTTTATTTATGAATGGATTGAATCAAGTTACCGATCATGTTTGGATTATTAAAAAAGAATAAACTTCAAATCAGTCTAGGGGGTGTTTGGGTTTGTTGGGATATTTGGTCAATTTCTATATCGCATTATGATATGTGATAAGTATATAATAGTCCTTTTGTATAACCAGCGTCTTTTTGTTTTAAAGTAACTATACTGCAAATGCTCTTAAGGTACTTATTTACTATTTGTAAACGTGTTCCTCAGAACATTTGTGTCTTGCTCTAAAATAAAATCTACAAGTTATGTAAAAGTCTAATGAGATGTTTTTTTATCATGTTTACGGGGATATGAATGGCACAAGTAATGTTGGCATCAGCCGCAATTATTGCGCAAGAACTCAAAGTCAAAGTGTCACAGGTAGAATCTACAATTCAGTTGCTGGATGAGGGAGCGACAATTCCTTTTATTGCTCGTTATCGTAAAGAGGCAACTGGAGGACTTAATGATGTGCAATTACGTTATCTTGCTGAAAGATTACTTTATTTACGCGAGTTAGAGGAAAGACGCGGAGTCATTCTACAATCCATTGGTGAACAAGAAAAACTAACTCCAGAACTGGAACAAAGCATATTAGCAGCTGATACGAAAACGCGTTTGGAAGATTTGTATCTACCCTATAGACCGAAACGTCGCACAAAAGCGCAGATTGCTATTGAGGCTGGATTGGAGCCTTTAGCTCATACTTTATGGAAAGATCCTACTTTGGATCCTGAAGAGCAAGCTGCTCAATTTATAAATACAGAAGCAGGAATAGAGGATGCCAAAGCGGCACTGGAAGGTGCACGGCATATTTTAATGGAGCATTTTGCTGAAGATGCTGAATTGATAAATGAATTACGAGAGTACCTATGGCAACATGGTATAATTAAATCAATAGGAAACAGCAAGAAAAAAGAACAGGTCAGTAAATTTTCTGACTACTTTGATTATTCTGAGGCAGTGAAGAAAATTCCATCGCATCGTGCTTTAGCATTGTTCCGTGGGCGGCGCGAAAGCATTCTGCAAGTAAGTTTAGTTTTGCCTGAACAGGATGTTAATTATGGAGAAAACCGAGTTGCTGCATATTTTAATATCACCAACCAACAAAGAAAAGCAGATAATTGGCTTTTAGATACGGTTAGAATGACTTGGAAAATAAAGTTATTTACTAAATTAGAGCTCGAGCTATTAACGCGCCTGCGTGAGATGGCTGATGAAGAAGCAATCAAAGTATTTTCTAGGAATTTACGTGACTTGCTGCTCGCAGCCCCGGCAGGACCTCAAATCACGATTGGACTTGATCCTGGTATTAGAACTGGTGTGAAAGTAGTGGTAGTGGATGCTACTGGAAAATTATTAGATTATATGGTTATTTTTCCTTTTGCTCCCCAAAACGAATGGCATCAATCTATTGCGGATTTGGCCAAACTTGCCGCGAAATTCCAGGTTAGTTTAATCAGTATAGGTAATGGCACAGGCTCTAGGGAAACAGAGCGCTTGGTTAGTGATTTAATTAAAATGTACCCTGATTTAAAATTAACAAAAATGATTGTAAGTGAAGCAGGCGCCTCTGTTTATTCTGCTTCAGAAATCGCAGCCAATGAATTTCCGGATTTGGATGTTTCTTTAAGAGGAGCTGTATCGATTGCTCGAAGATTACAGGATCCTTTGGCCGAATTAGTAAAAATTGAAGCCAAATCCATTGGGGTTGGTCAGTATCAACATGATGTTAATCAAGCGAAACTGGCTCGTTCTCTGGATGGTGTTGTTGAAGATTGTGTGAATGCTGTTGGGGTGGATGTTAATACTGCTTCTGCGGCTTTGTTAGCTCGTATTTCAGGACTCAATGAGACTTTAGCTAAGAATATTGTTTTATTTCGCAACGAGCACGGCGCTTTTAAAAACAGAGAGCAATTAAAAAATATCAATCGAATGGGAGAAAAAGCTTTTCAGCAAGCAGCTGGATTTTTGCGTATTATGAATGGTGATAATGCTCTAGATGCCTCTTGTGTTCACCCCGAAGCATACCCTTTAGTAGAAAAAATCATCTCAGATCAAAAAGTTAATATAAAGGAAATTATAGGGAATAAAACATTGTTGCAAAGTATTAATGCTGAGCAATATGTTGACGAAAGTTTTGGCTTGCCCACTATAAGAGATGTTTTACGCGAGTTAGAAAAGCCAGGACGAGATCCAAGGCCAGAATTTAAAACAGTCCAGTTTAAAGAGGGAGTAGAGGATATTAAGGACTTACACGAAGGAATGATTCTTGAAGGTGTTGTCAGTAATGTTACTAATTTTGGTGCTTTTGTTGATATAGGAGTGCATCAGGATGGCTTGGTGCATATTTCAGCGATGACAAATCGATTTATTACTGATCCACGTTCGGTTGTAAAAGCTGGTGACATAGTAAAAGTCAAAGTAGTGGAAGTGGATAAAGAGCGTAAAAGAATCGGTTTAAGTATGAAATTGGGTAGCGAACTAGAGTCAGAGGTATCTCAGAAAACTGCAAAAGAATCACAAGCTAAAAAGCAAGTTGAGCAAAAACAGCCTGAAGCCAAGAAAAAACCTGAATTTAAGAAAAAGCAAGATAAGACCAAAAAACCGGAACTAGTCAAAAAAACCGTATTCAATACGGCAATGGCAGATGCGCTGGCTAAATTAAAACGTAGCGGAGAATAGAGATGCAAACCCCCAAAGGTGAACTGACTATCCAAACTTTGGCTATGCCTTTAAATACTAATGCCAATGGCGATATCTTTGGGGGATGGATAGTATCTCAAATGGATTTGGCAGCTGGTGTGCTAGCCAAACGAATATCACAGGGGCGTGTTGCTACAGTTGCAATTAATTCAATGACTTTTTTAAAACCAGTCCACGTAGGTGATGTTGTGAGTTGTCATGTGGAGTTAGTTAAGGTGGGAAATACCTCTATGACTATTCATGTTGAAGTATGGACTAACTCATCAATAAAGATGGAAAAATACCAGGTTACAGAAGGCACCTTTGTTTTTGTTGCTATTGATGAAAAGGGAAAACCAAGGCAGGTACCAAAAACAGAATGACTAATAATATTCAAGAATTGCAGCAGGTGATAGCTGATATGGCTGTATTAATTGAGCAAAATGCAGAACCTGATCCTCAATTATATGCCTTTTTCTTCCAACATCCAGAAATAAGTTTTGAATTAATAACGCTCATTAATAATTTAAGTGAGGAATGGGAGTATGATGGCCCACCAATTTACTCAGCATGTATTTTTGCCCTGGATATCTGTATTGCCCAATTGCAGGCATCAGCTGAAACAAATAACAAAAATGCTGCTAAATTATTAACGCAACTAATGAATCATTTGGCAGAAGTGATTGGTACCCACAAGCATAGTTTAAGTTTTTGGTTGCCTGTATTGAATGCATTTTATGAAGTGCATGTCGAATTAACTGATAAGCTGAAAGATGCTTATTATGAGTTGGCAAGCCAAGAGGACGATGCGATTAGTTCTGATGAGCCATTTAATCACTTGGATTCAATCCGAGATTTAATACATGAATTATCGGATTTGAGTATATTTGATATAATTGAGAATTTTTTTGCCCAAAGTTATGCTATGCCTCCTGATTTTTTTGCTGATTTAATCCTGGATTTATATAGCATTGATGAAGGACAAGACATTGCTCTACTCACGTTGCTTCATCCAAAAGCCGAAATACGAGAGATAGCAGTATCGACAATCGATCAACTAATGAAAGCAATTAAGCTGACATCCACATCACTCACAAGATTGCAAATTATTAAATATTGGTATCCTGCTCATTATCATGCAGTTTTTGATCGCTGGCTTAAAACACAAAGAAAAAAAGGAGTAACTTTTGATTCAGAGCCAGTCCCTGCAAAAATGTCTATCAAAGCAACAGAAGTGGATGGTACTGGTTCGCAAGGTGTTTTTATTCACGGGCGAAAAAATAAAAGAAACAGACTTTGTGGTTTATTACTAAAGTATGATTTCGGAATAAAAGACGCTTGGATCACGCCAGAGATCCCTTTGACTGAAGTAGCAGATTATTACAGCAAGGCTTTTGATGGAAGTGTGACATTAAGGACAGTTGATTTTTCTTATTTGCAAATAATGGTGGAGCATTTCTTAGCGATTATGGTTGAAAAAGGTGATATGCCAAGTTTGCATTTTCTAGAAATGATGGAATTTTTAGGAGTTCGTTTTAGACCGAATAAATTAGATTTGGATTATTTAATTGAGCAATTAAGTGTACAAATTGTACCGTTTACCCAGCAGAAAATAGACGAGTCTCTAAAGCGTTCAAAATCTTGGCTTAAAACCAAACAATTTACAGAGTCTTGGTATATTGAAAATCCAATGGTCGATAAAATTGTCAATCATAATAGTAGTTTTGTTGATGGGGTGAAAGTTTGCCGGTTAGCTGATGCTATGGACGCAGTATTTGAAGAAGAAATGGAATTAAATCGAGACAAGTGGCAGTTTCATTTTTTATGGAATGCCTTGTGGGTTAAAGCAAAACATAAGAAAAATGAAAAAGTATGGCAAGACAGTTTTTTAATCGCTTATGCCATTCATCAAGGATATCCATTGAAAGATATCCCTGTAATGAAAGAAATATGTTATCAAACCGTTATCAATAGTGTAGAAACTATGCAAGAAAGAAGGACACATTTAAGCCAGGAATGAATTAAGGAGGGTCATTGAAAAACGAAAAATTTTTAATAAAGAATCTCCGCCATCATACATCGGACGCTTCCACCTCCAATTGCTTCAATTGTGGGGATATTTATTGATACTAATTTTGAAAATTGTTGAAGGATTCGAAGTTGCTCATGAGTAAAATACCTTTTTGCTTGCTCTGATAGAATTAAAAGGCTCTCATTTTTGTCATTATATAACTCCAAAACATTGCCACACATGTGTTGCATTTGATCCCAATTGATATCTATGATTGTTTTGCCTGTATTGCTTAGATTTTCTATAATGGTTGTTCTCTGCTGGTAATCTTTAATTGCTTCCAGACAAATAATTGCACAATATTTAGTTAGGCTCAACATAACATTGGTATGATATATAGGGTTATTCTGCCTATCTACACTATGAAATAAGATAGGTGTGTATCCTAGGCTGTCCGCTACTTTGGTTGCTAAATTTATAGAAGTTCTAGGTGATGACGAAGCATAAAGAAGTTGATGTCCCCTATCTAAAACTAGGCTTCCAGTCCCTTCAAGGATTTCATTGCTATCTCTTAAGTCGATTATTTCGTTGATTTCAAAATGTGCTTTTTTTAGTACTTCAATTAATCCTTTAATATTCACTTCAGCTTGTCTATTTTTAGCTAATAAGGGATAGATAATCAGAAAATTGCCTCTTTGGGAGTTGACATGGGTTGAAAACCAGTTATTTGGAAATACAGCATCTGGTAATTGTTTGTTTTGAAAAAGAGTTAATACATGTATACCCTCTTTTTTTAGTTGCAATACCATATTAGCGAATTCTTCCAAAGCTTTGTTTTTAATATCCTTAACAGGAATTAATGATTGGAATAGGTTGCTGCTTGCCGTTTCATGGTTGAAGCAAAACCCCTCAGGAGGGACCATTAAAACAGTAGATCTTTTTGATGACATGAATAGATTTGGAAGCGTAATTATTTTATTTAGGATACTGAGAGTGGTTGCAAAAATCTAGCTTTGAAAATTTTATTTTAGAAGCATAATACCTGAGGTTTTGGATTTGTGTTAGCAAGACTCAGTCTTTATCTTATGAAAAGATTGATAAAAAAAACCCTATTACTTTTAATAATCAATAAAAGAAATAGGGTTAATCTTATGAGTTAGATTACTTCAACTTCTTCTGCTTGAGGTCCTTTTTGGCCGTTGCAAGCTTTGAACATTACAGTAGCACCTTCAGCGAGGGTTTTAAAACCAGTGCCTTGGATAGCACTAAAATGTACGAAATAATCTTTTCCGCCACTTTCTAAAAAACCGAAACCTTTGGACTCATTAAACCATTTCACAGTACCGCGAATTTTTTCTGACATATTAATTTCCTAAATTGTTACGCAACTATTGTAGCATTATTTTATCAATTGTCCTGTTTTTTTTATTAATTTTTTTCAAATTTTAATTTGAGGTGATGGTATAATCAATCTGTCTACTTTGTGAAAGAAATGATTTTGCTCTAGAGTCTTGTTTGTATCAATTTACAATATAGAAGATTAAGATAACTGTTCATGACTAAGAAGTAATAGTTCTTTGGCATGAGACAGGGTTTGTTCTGTGATCGTTAGTCCACCTAGCATTCGAGCAATTTCAGCAATTTTATCAGTTGTTTTGAGCAAAGTAATATTAGTAAAAGTCTGGTTGTTATTACTTTTTTTGGTGACAACAAAATGATTATGTGCTGAAGCAGCAACTTGTGGTTGATGGGTAACACAAAAAACCTGCAGTCTTTCGCCTAGTTTTCGTAACATTTGTCCAACTAGCGCTGCTGTTGAGCCGCCAATACCGACATCTACCTCATCAAATAATAAGGTGGGTGTTGATCCTTTTTGTGCTGTGATCATTTGTATTGCAAGACTGATTCGAGATAATTCACCTCCTGAGGCAATTTTGCTCAGTGAATCAGGTTCCATACCTGGATTAGTACAGACTTTATACTCTACTTTATCTAGTCCATGCGAGTGCATTTTATCTAAAGGAGTTATTTCTATTTCAATCCAACCTTTAGGCATACCTAATTGTTGGATGCTAGCAGTTATTTCTCTTGCTAGGTTTATGGCATGAATTTTTCGTGATTCTCTTAGTTGTAATGCGGCCTTTTCATAAGCTTTATCGATTTGAGCTAATTGCAAATGCAAATGAGCTAATTTGCTTTCTATATTTTGTAAATTGTCCAACTCGCTTTGTAAAGTTTTTTCATGCTCCAGAAGATATTTACTGTCAATATGATATTTGCGAGCTAATTGATGAATAGAGCTCATTCGGGCTTCAACGGATTGTAGTCGCTCTGGATCCAATTGAATTTTATCAGCAAGTTGTTGCATTTCACTAATTGCTTCTTCACATTGGATTATTGACGAATTAATTAATTCAATAGTGTTTTTTACTTGAGTTTGTTCTTGGGGTAGCTGTTGGAGAAATTGAAAAACTTGGTTTAAGCCAGAGCGAATATTGGCTTGTTCATCACTGTTTAATAGTTCATGGATATGTTGAGTTAATTCTAAATACTCTCTGGCATGATGTAGCATTTGATGCTCTTGATGTAAAGTTTCAATTTCACCTTCTTGGATATTGAGTGCTTGAAGTTCATCAATTTGGAATTGTAATAATTTTATCCTATCTGCTTGTTGTTCCTTATTTTGTAAGGAAACTATTTCCTGTTGTATTTGTTGGTGTTGTTTATAAAGTTGATGTACTTCATTTAGCAAAAGATAGTTATTGGCATACCGATCCAGTTGTTGTCTATGCGTGGCATGTTGCATCAGGTTTGATGTTGATGCTGCCCATGAATGTGGACTAGTTTTTCGCTTAATTCTTTTATTTTTTGTAAGGGAAAAGGTTGCCCATTAATATAGGATTTAGAGCGACCTTCAGCGTATATAATGCGTCTTAGATAGATTTCGCCATTATCAGAAGAGATGTCATGTTCCGCCAACCATTGAGCTGGCTCAGAGGATTCATCAAAGTGAAATCCTGCAGTGATGTCACATTTTTCTCCACCAGGACGAATTACTGAGGCATCTGCCCGGTCACCTAAAGCCAGCATTAAAGCATCAATCATGATTGATTTACCAGCTCCTGTTTCACCTGTAAAGGTCGTCATTCCTTGTTTAAAATCTAATTCCAGTTGTTTAACAATAGCAAAATGTTCAATGCGCAATGTCGTGAGCATGGTTTATCCCTGATGCTTTGATTCCCAGCCAAGTTTACTACGTAAAGTATCATAATAATGATAATCAAGAGGATGGAGCAAACGCAAACGATTGCCATTTTTTTTGACAGATACTTTTTGACCTGGTTTAACTATTTTTGATTCATGTCCGTCGCAGCTTACGCGCAAATCTATTTCATTGAATTCACTGATAAATAGCTCAATTTCGGCTTCTCCATCAATAACCAATGGCCGGGAGCTTAAGCTGTGCGAGAACATAGGAACTAATACAATAGCATTGAGTTGTGGGTGCATAATAGGGCCTCCAGCGGATAAAGCATAGGCCGTGGAGCCTGTTGGTGTGGATAAGATCATCCCATCTGATCGGTAATGGCTTACCAATTGCTGATTGATATAGACATCAAACTCAATCAAATGAGTTTCACTTCCTCGCCCAAGTACTACATCATTAAGTGCATCGCCTTCAAAATAAATATTTTCTTTATCATAAATTTGAGTATGTAATAAGAAACGCTCTTCTTCTTTGTATTGACCATTTAAAACGGGCCTAAATGAGATTCAATATCTTGGGGTAAGATATCGGTTAAAAATCCTAAACGCCCCCGATTAATTCCGATGACTGGTGTGTTCACTTTTATAGCCATCCGTGATGCAGAAAGCATGCTTCCATCACCGCCAATGACAATGATCAGGTCATTTTGGGCACGCATATTTTCTCTGGGCAATACGGGAATTTTCAACTCAAATCCAGTAGCAGTATCTTGATCTTGATAGATCCCTATATCTTGAGTATTCAAGAAATCAACCAAACGATGTAAGCTTTCACTTACCTCGTGGTTGGCTCTGTAAGAGCGAGCATAAAGGATAGCTCGTTTAAATTTTTGTTTCATAGTAGTTACTATTCTTCACTTGTAGCAATTCGAGAAGCTCTTTTCCTATCATGTTCTTTTAAAAATTTTTTGCGTAATCTAATAGATTGCGGCGTCACTTCAACCAATTCATCATCATCGATAAATTCTAGTGCTTGTTCAAGAGATAATTTTATTGGGGGCGTCAAAATGATGTTTTCATCAGAGCCTGAAGCCTGATATTTGTTAACTGCTTTTCTTTGGTCACGTTAACCACCAAATCATTATCTCTGGCATGAATGCCTACGATCATTCCTTCATAGCAGATAGATTGCGGTTCTAGAAATAGTCTCCCGCGTTCTTGTAAATTAAATAAAGCAAAAGCGCGTGCTGTTCCTGGGCAATTGGCGATCATTACTCCGTTGATACGTTTACCAATGCGTCCTTTAATCAACGGTCCATAATGATCGAAGACATGATACATCAAACCTGTTCCTGAGGTGCAAGATAAAAATTCGTTATGAAAACCTATTAGTCCTCGAGTTGGGATAATATAGTCTAAGCGCACTCTGCCTTTACCATCAGGCACCATATTTTGCATTTCTCCTTTGCGTTCACCTAATTTTTCCATAATGGTACCCTGGTGGATTTCTTCGACATCAACGGTTAAATGCTCATAGGGTTCTTGTTGCTCGCCGTTTGCTTCACGAATGATCACTTCTGGCTTGCTTATTGCCAATTCATAGCCCTCGCGGCGCATATTTTCAATTAGAATTGACAAGTGCAACTCACCGCGTCCGGAAACTCTAAATTTATCAGGGTCATCACAATCTTCCACACGGAGTGCCACATTGTGTAGTAACTCGGTATTCAATCGCTCTCGGATTTTCCTGGAGGTAACAAATTTGCCTTCTTGTCCAGCGAGTGGAGAATCATTTACTTGGAAAGTCATGCTGATAGTTGGTTCATCAACTAAAAGTGCAGGTAATGCTTCCACTTGATTGGGGTCACAAATAGTATCGGATATATTAAGACTTTCAATTCCGGTAATGGCAATGATGTCACCGGCACTGGCCTCCTCGATTTCAACACGTTCAAGCCCTTTAAAGCCCAGCAACTGTAATAGCCGTCCACTTCGCATATTACCGTCTTTATCAATAATTTTTATGGGGGATTTTGCTTTGATTTGTCCCCGCGTAATGCGGCCAATACCTATGGTGCCCACATAAGAAGAATAATCTAGGGAGCTAATTTGCATTTGAAATGGGCCGTTTGCATCGACATTAGGTGGTGCTACCTTATCTATAATTGTTTGCAGCAAGGCACTCATATCATTTGTATTATCTTCCAGCTTGATTTTAGCATAGCCATTTAATGCGGAAGTATAAACTACTGGAAAATCTAGTTGAGTATCATTAGCTCCCAGGTTATCAAACAAGTCAAATACTTGGTCCATTACCCAATCAGGTCTTGCACCTGGTCTATCAATTTTATTAATCACTACGATAGGATTTAAACCACGCGCAAATGCTTTTTGAGTAACGAATCGGGTTTGTGGCATTGGGCCGTCGACGGCATCGACTAATAACAAAACACTATCAACCATAGAGAGTATGCGTTCCACTTCGCCACCGAAATCAGCGTGGCCAGGAGTATCTACAATATTAATTTGGTAACCTTTCCAATAGACACAAGTATTTTTAGCTAGGATAGTGATTCCACGTTCTTTTTCAAGAGCATTAGAATCCATTACCCGTTCAACTTTGGGTGCTCTTTCATTGAGTGTTCCTGTTTGTTGCAGGAGTTTATCAACAAGAGTCGTTTTGCCATGATCAACGTGTGCAATGATGGCAATATTGCGAATTTTTTCAATCATAAAAAACCTTTAATTGGGGAAATAAGCGAGACTTAAATTTATTTTAAGAAAATAACTGATAATTGTTCATAGATTCAACATTATACACTAGTTAATTACTAAAGAATATCTACCAATGGAGTTCTTATGCGGAAAATTTTTGCATTCATTAGGGTATGTTGACCAAAAATATCTTGAAGAGTGATAATCATTTACATAGAATGCGGTGGTTCATTTTAAAGGGATTTATTATGCACTATCAAGCTATTACCTTTGTTTTATTCTTGATGCTCCTATCTATGCAAAGTTTTGCATCTCAACAAGCCGCCCCTACTGTTTGCGATTCCACTTCAGAAAATCCATGTATTGTCCAAGACAGTAAAACTCGATTTTCACCTGTTAATTGGTTGCGAGACGCCTCATTGATAGCTGATGTCTATACTGGCAATACGAGAGGCATCAAAGATATTTATTTATCAGGGAGTGAGCAACCAAGTGAAAAAGGCTGGGATCTCATTGCAGACTATATCGCTAACAAAAGAAGCTCTGGGATCAAAAAGGTAGTGGCATTAGATTTGCGGCAGGAAAGTCATGGTTACCTGAATGGCAGAGCAATCACCCTGGTTAATTCTTATAACTGGATAAATTTAGGAAAGACTAATACTCAGAGCGTATTAGATCAAGAAAATTGGTTAGCCTCATTAAGAGCCAAGAGGGTAGTAGGTGGTGTCCTAACAGTTCCTCAATATGCTGCTAAAGAATACTCTCAGGGCAAATCTTTGGTAGTAAATTCAATAAAAAATGAAGAATATTATGCTAATAAAAAAGGATTTGAATATTATCGTATTTTCATATCTGATCATCGTGCTCCTTTAGATTCTGAAGTCGATGCACTGGTCGCACTAATAAAAAGCAATCCTGAAGAGACTTGGTACCATATTCATTGCCGCGGTGGGAAGGGGCGTACCACGACTGCTTTTGCCATGTTTGATATGTTAAAAAATGCGGATAAAGTTAGCTTTGAGGAGATTATTGCAAGGCAAGCGTCTATTTCCCCTTTTTATAATTTATCCGTAACTCAACGTGAAACCCCTGAGCTAACTCCTTATTATGAACAAAGGCTTCAGTTTTTAATTAATTTTTATGAGTTTTCTCGCCAATCTCTGATGGGGTATTCAGGTACATGGACAGAGTGGAAAAAACTGTATATTTAATGTAATAGCTAGTGCCATAGGCTCGAAATGATTTACCTGTATTCTATTAATCAAATAATCAAAATTATTAGTTAAAAACAAGTCGTATTTGTTTTGCTAGACTAATAGGTTTTGCTAGACTAATAGTAAGAAGTAAATATGGGGGGTATTTATGAAACAACTAATATTACATCCCACCGATATTAGCCAATGGCATGCCTTAGTTAATGAAGCACAAGCTGCCACAAGGTTAGTATTAAATGAAAATACGGAAAGTTATTTAGTATTCCTGCTGATGCGTTTTTCTCAAGGTCCAAAACTTATAGAATCCATTGTTGCTCTAGATTTTCTAGAATCTATGCGTAAACCACGCCAATTACAAGTAGAGCTATTACGGGATGTGGGTGATAAGAGCTTATTATTTTGTGGACTTTTCCCTGGCATCGCTAAAAAACGTCATGTGAGCTTGAATTACTTTTCTGACATGGGACAAGCGGCTTATTTGACAGTTGGAGAATTAGAAGAAAATCAAACAGCTGATCTATATTTCCAATTAAGTGAGCAATTTATTACTTTACAGCAGATATTGCAGGCAATGAGGGGGGAGTATCTGCAATTTGGTAAAGTAGAGTGTGGAATCATAGCGGATACAGACCTACCCTTGCAATAGCCTTCTTTCTAAACGCTATGTAGTAAGATATCTTTGCTTTACTTATGGAATAGCATAGTGACATCTATGGCGTCGAAAATGTACTTTTGATTGCAAAAATCGCAAGTAATTTCTATGATACCTTTTTCTTTAATTAATTCTTTCGCTTCTTCTTCACCTAAAATAGAAATAACTTGTTTCATTTTATCTTCATTACAACGGCATTGAAAATTGGTAGGACGACTTTCAAAAATTCTTAGTTCTGTTTCGTGATAAAGACGATAGAGTAACGTTTGGTTATCGATAGTGAGTAACTCACCTTCAGTGACGGTCTGACCCAATTGAATGGCATATTCCCAAAACTGCTCTCTTTGAATCGTGTCTTGTCCTGGCATAAGTTGTAGTAGCATACCAGCAGCCATTTCCTCATTGACTGCTAACCAAACGCGAGTAGCAATTTGTTCTGACTGTGCAAAATAGCTCATCAGGTTTTCGCTCATAGAAGTAGATTGAATAGGTATTAGACTCTGGTAAGACTGAGTTTGGTTATATTGATTAATAGTGATTGCCATTCGGCCTTGGAGAAAAGCTGATGCATAATCCGAAATTTCGAGGCCTTCTTTGAATTTTGCAAAACCTCTTATATTTAAGTCATGATCACATTGAACAAGTAATAATGATAACCTTTCATCACCTTGGAATTGTAAACTTAAATTGCCTTTAAATTTGATGCTGCTGGTTAGTAGTAGACAAGAAACCAAGGCCTCACCCAACAGGTTTTTCACCATGGGAGGGTAATCGTGTTGTTTCATAATGCTTTGAAAAGTTTTTTCAATATGAACAATTTCACCCCGGATATTTGCATTTTCAAAAATAAAACGCTGTAATGTATCGGCTTCTTTCATATCAAACTCATAAGGCAAATTAGCCATTTTATCATAATGTTCACTGATATTGTTACTGATATTAGATTATATCCTTTTTATGAACTATTCTTTAAAAACCCTTTTAAAAATTCTAAGGAGATATCATGAAGAATGATGGTTTACTTGACCCCTTATTTAAAAAAATAGATAAATTACTATTTGGAATTGAAGAAATTAATGAAATAAAAAAAGAACCTGAGTTTATTGAATTGGACAATGAAGAGGAATTTGATGTACAGCGTTCTATTAATTAAATCTTGCCTAAAAATGAAAGCGTAAGTGATAATGCCCCTTTTTTGAACGAGAATAAAGTATGTTGAATAGCCAACAAATGGCTGCGGTAAAGTATATTGATGGGCCATTGTTGGTGCTTGCAGGGGCTGGTAGTGGCAAAACACGAGTTATCACCAAAAAATTGGTTATTTAATTAATACCTGCGGTTATGCTGCTAGTGCAATTTGCGCGGTTACTTTTACAAATAAAGCAGCAAATGAAATGCGGGCTAGAGTTGCAGCATTTTTGCCGGCTTCCAATCGACGAGGATTAAAAGTTGCAACGTTTCATACATTAGGTTTAAGCATTATAAAACGTCATGCTGCTTTTTGTGATTTGAAACCAGGATTTTCTATTTTTGATAATGAAGATTGTTTACAGATTTTGCATGGTTTTTTGCCTATAAATAAGGCAAGTGATAAAGAGTTTGTCCTAAAAATTCAACAACAAATCTCTCGTTGGAAAAATGATTTATTAAGCCCTGAATCAATACTTCAAAACTGTCCCCAGACATCTTTCTGTGAAGAAGCGGTTATGATTTACCCACGTTACCAACAAGCATTAAAAGCATATAATGCGGTAGACTTTGATGATCTCATTCGATTACCGGTGGGTTTATTGAATGATTATCCTGAAGCGTTGGAGTATTGGCAGAATAAAATTCGCCATTTATTAGTAGATGAATACCAAGACTCGAATACCAGTCAGTATCTTTTAGTAAAAAAATTAGTTGGTATTCGTGCTCACTTTACTGTAGTAGGGGATGACGATCAGTCAATTTATGCTTGGCGTGGTGCCAAGCCTGAGAACTTGGCGCAACTGCAAAAAGATTATCCACAGCTAAAAATTATTAAATTGGAACAGAATTACCGCTCGACGAGCAGGATTTTACATGCTGCAAATCACTTAATCGCACATAACCAACATTTATTTGAAAAGAGATTATGGAGTGATTTAGGTTATGGTGAAATGCTAAGGGTTATCAGTTGTAAAGATGAGCAGGATGAAGCGGAATATGTAGTTGCTGATCTGATAAGTCATAAATTACGAACTCGAACAGATTATGGTGATTACGCTATTTTATATAGAGGAAATCATCAAGCCAGAATATTTGAAAAGGTCTTAAGACATTATGGAATTCCCTACCATATCAGTGGAGGCCAATCCTGGTTTTCTAAACTAGAAGTCAGGGATATTTTTGCTTATCTTAAGTTGCTTTGTAATGAAGCGGATGATGCTGCTTTTTTGCGAGCTGTCACTACCCCAAAACGCGGGATCGGTGATAGCAGTTTGGATGCTTTAGGCCGTTATGCGCAATCTCGAGAAATTAGTTTGTATAATGGGGCAGATCATTTGGCCCTATCGGAGTTGATTGCAGAGAAACCGAGGGCAGCATTGCATGGTTTCAAATCATGGATGGAAGACATTAAATTGCGTATTAGTTCTGGTTCGATTCTGGAACACTTAAGACAAATGATAGAAGAAAGTGGATATGAAGCCCATATTTATGAACAATGTGATACTCCTGCAAAGGCCCAAAAAAGAATGGACAATGTATGGGAACTTTTGGAATGGGTTGATCGATTGTTTAGCAAAGATCCTGAACAAACTCTAGCAGATGTAATCAACAAATTAATATTAATCGATATATTGGAACAGTCAGAGGAGTCTTCAAATGATGTTGTCCAATTAATGACCTTGCATGCTTCAAAAGGTTTAGAATTTCCTTTTGTTTATTTGGTTGGGATGGAGGAAGATTTACTGCCTCATCGAGTTAGTATCGATGATGATCAAATTGAAGAAGAAAGAAGATTAGCTTATGTTGGAATTACCCGTGCTCAAAAAGGTTTGTGTTTCACCTTAGCCAAGCAAAGACGTCGTGCCGGCGAGTTACAGGATTGTGTCCCCAGCCGATTTTTAGAGGAGTTGCCTCAAGATAGCTTGGAGTGGTTTGGTAAAACTAATGAACGTTGTGAAGAGCAATCAAAAAAATTGGCCAAAGCCCATTTAGAGGGACTGAAGAGCCTGTTGAGGTAGTGATATTTTATCTTTGGTTTTGTCAAT
Organism: Legionella norrlandica; assembly: GCF_000770585.1. Classification (GTDB taxonomy): domain Bacteria; phylum Pseudomonadota; class Gammaproteobacteria; order Legionellales; family Legionellaceae; genus Legionella; species Legionella norrlandica. The sequence continues at coordinate 58,405 of NZ_JNCF01000002.1, forward strand.
GAGGGGCTTTCCAAATATCTTTGGATGTCTCACTGTGAGTTTGCAATAATTAGACATAATGCAATCCTTATCTGGAATAAGACACATTGACTCGCTCTGGCAGTTCTTCGATGAAAATTTGGGTACAGGTTTTCTCATCTTTTTGAGCAAACAACCGATGTTGATTGTATATTGGGGCTTCATTTGGCTTTTCATTAGCTTCTTCAAGAATTTTAGCTAAACTTTCACCCTTTTCAGGATTGCGTATTTTTTCTTTTAATTGCTCCAGTTTAATTATTTTGGCTTCTGCAAGTTTGCGACCCATTATGACTTTTTTAAGGTGCTTGGTTTCAAATTTATCTATTTGGCTAACAGCATGTTCTACTTGCCATTCTTTTGAAGGACGTTTGGCATTTGGACTTATTTCAACATTAACTTCTTTTGCAATGCCCCATTGCTTATTCCAGGCTTCCCTTAAAGTTAAAACCTGAGGCTTAGCCCCGTTATTCGATAATCTTTCTATTTTACTAGCATTATCAGATGCATTGATCTTACTGGTTAAGTAATCCCAAGCTGCTGAGGCAGCATATAGGGGTGAGGCTAAAATCTTTAGAAGACGGGTTGGGATATCCATATCATGATCATGGCCTGATTCTGGATCTAACCGTTCCTTAAGTAGGGTTACAAAATTATTGTGATGTTTATGCCCATCACTATGTTCATTTTCCTTATCATTTCCCAGGAAATAGTGAGCATCTTCAAAACCTTCACTAACAATTGCAACTAGGGCAGAAAAGATCTGAGGTACTCCCGGCATACGATCTGAAGTTACTGCAACACTGATTAAATGCCCCAAAAAAAGAAGGATGCGTAACGGCGTTACAGTTAGTTTTAAAAGAACACGGAAAGGATTAATTATCTGTAACCAATTTTCTGTTTCACGTAAATGTCGATAACCATTGCTGATTGCTTCATAAATTTTTTGGAATACATTTTTATTACTATGAGTTGCTTCATCAATCATTTCCAATGATTCTGCGCTATTTTGTATATTAAAGAATATAGCTGAAGCCCCAGTAATGATTGGATTGATAACTCCCATAATAAAGCTGGGCATTTTTTTCATCCAATCAAATAATGGGCGTGCATTGGTGGCGATAGTCCACCATGTTCCTGCTGTGCAAACAGTAAGAGTTATTGCTAATCCAATGAGGAAGATTGCTGTGGTTGCCATAAAGATATTACGGACAGTTAACCCTTGGCTTAAGTCATTACGGAGCTTGTTATACCATTTGACAACGGTGTTATTATTGATCATGTCTGTGACCGCATTATAGGTCAGCATCGCATAGGCTGCTCCTGCGATTACAGCCATAGGAACAATTAAAATTGGCCAAAAGGTGAAGGGAATGACAGCAAAAAATGGAATGATAGAAAAGGCTTCAACAGCGAGATAGGTGCTGCCTATTCCCATAAAAAGGCCGGATAAAAGGCTGAAAGCTTTAACGATATGAAATTGAAAGCGGCGTTTTTCCAACCGCTTTACCCATTCATCCCGTTCATGAGTATCGAGCCAATCCATAAGTTCTTTATTATATTTCGAGTTTTTTGTACTACCCTTGTCAGAAAACAATTGCAGGGCGAACCACTTTTCCATGTCTGAAAGAGTTTTTGCGATTTGTTTTTTCCTTTTTTTACTTTCCTTATTTAATTCTTTATGCTCAAACTCACCTAATAGCTTGAGTTGTTTTTTATAATCTTTGAAAAATTGTGGGCAGTCCTCTTGGTGAGTATCGGGAAAATGAGTGAGTAAATACTCTTTAGCCAGATAATTCTTAAGATAGTTCAATTTAAAAAGTTTGTTAAAGGCACCTTTTATATTTTGTAAATAAATTTCACCTTCATAAGCTACGGATAAACCAAAAGCTGCAAAAGCTAGAGGCAGCGCAGGTAAGAGTGCATACATTCCACCAAAACTTAAAAAACCCAGTATGAAACTCGCGCCTAAGGTAAGTAATACTAGAAGAATGTAATAAGGAATTTTTTTGGGATTGACTGGTATTTTTTTTGTGTTCATTGTAGTATATTTGCTCAGCCGTGTGTGATTAAGCACTTTATACTAAATGAGAATGATTATCAATAGCGCGGATATTGAAAAAAGATATTTTTTATTTTTGTTTTATTTATACAGTAAAGTGTGTTTGCAATATTCATTTCATCAGGTAGGATTAACCCCGATTTAATTAACTTTAGGAGAAAAAATGCGTTTTAACCAATGGATGACTTGTATCGCATCAGGATTAATACTCATAGGTAATTCCAGTTTTGCTGGTTCTGCACCAGTTCATGAGCAATTGCAAGTTCCGCAATGCCTGGCTGCAAAAATAAATTCCCCATATAAGGTTTTGGCAGAGAATAAAGATTTTAAAATTATTGATCTGCTGTCAACAGAAGTAGAAAACCTGACTATTCTTGCTGACAAAGTAAACTGTGGCCATTTTGTGAATGTTAGTCATAAATTAGCCGGCGATTTGCAAACGAAACAGCAATCTGCTCAAAAGTTATTACAAAAAAAGTTAATTAAGCCGTTCAGCGTATTTAAATTCCATAGTGATGTTTATGAAATTAAACATGAAGAAGAGGTCAATGCGGCTTTAAATGAAGTGGTGGGAGATAACATATGGCAAACTTTAACCCATTTAACATCTTATTATAACCGTTCTGCTACTAAAGATACGGGTGTTGAAACAGCGAATTGGTTGAAATCCAAATTTGAAGCAATGGCTGTTGAATATGGACGAACAGATACGTCAACTTTTTTTGTAAAAACAGGGTGGTATAAGCAACCTTCGTTAGTTACTGTTATAGGTAAAGATATTAAAGCACCTGCTATTGTTATTGGGGCTCATATGGATACACTGGATGGCCGTATGCCTGGCGCTGGTGATGACGGCAGCGGTTCATCAAGTATTATGGAAGCTGCTCGCGTATTATTATCTTCTAAAGCAACTTTTAAACGGCCGATTTATTTCATTTGGTATGCGGCTGAAGAGCGAGGGTTGGTTGGTTCTCAACATGTGGTTGATTATTTTAAGGATCAATCAATTCCAGTTAAAGCGGTTGCCCAATTTGACATGACAGGTTACCGTAACGATGCCAATGATCCAACGATGTGGGTTTTTACTGATTACACGGATAGAAGTTTGAGTAATTATGTGGCCAAACTCATTGATCATTACCTTCATGTTCCTGTTGATTATTCGCGATGCGGTTATGGCTGCAGTGACCATGCTTCATGGAATGAAGAAGATATACCAGCAGCATTTCCATGCGAAACTAGTTTTGCTGATCACAACCCCTATATCCATACTTCTTCTGATAAAATGGATTTATTGAGTCTGGAACATATGACCAATTTCTCTAAGTTGGCTGTGGCTTTTGCTATTGAATTAGCTTCTGAGTAATTAGTTTAAGACCTCTCAAGAACTTTAGGTTTTGAGAGGTTTTTAATTCTTAACTGATAAATTGGCTACTTCCTGTTTTCATCTCTAAAAATACAGAGTGTCCAAGTATAAATTAATTAATATATTTCTTTATTGCTACTTTTAATATCAGTATTAGGCGGACAATGAGATTCCTCAACGATTTTATTTTCTGCGTCTACTGTTTGCAATATAACTGGGAATTGCCATAAATAATGCAAATGTTTTAGTACTTCGTTAGTGGAGTGTCCAAGAGGCACTCTATTTTGTTGAGAATACCTAAGGGTTAAAGAACGATTTCCTTGTAAATCAACAGAATAGATTTGAATATCCGGATCGAGATAGCCTAAGTTATATTGTCTTGATAATGCTTCCCTGATTTGTTGATAGCCTGATTCGTCGTGGATGGCATTAACGAACAACTCAGGATTCCTATCATCATCCACAATATGAAATAATTTTAAATCACGTATTAGTTTGGGCGATAAATATTGAGCAATGAAACTTTCATCCTTATAGTTTCTCATGGCTGTATCAAGACTGGTGAGCCAATCAGTGTTAACCAGATAAGGGAACCATTTTTTATCTTCTTCAGTTGGGTTTTCACAAACTCTCTTGATGTCTTGCATCATATGATAACCCAGTGTATATGGATTAATCCCGCTATAATAAGGACTATTGTAAGATGGTTGCATGATAACATTCGTATGGCTTTGCAATACTTCCAACATGAATTCGTCAGTAACTAACCCTTCATCATATAAAGCATGTAAGATAGTGTAGTGCCAAAAACAAGCCCATCCTTCGTTCATGACTTTAGTTTGTCCCTGAGGATAGAAATATTGAGCCAGCTTCCTTACTATGCGTACTATTTCTCTTTGCCAAGGTTCTAATAAGGGGGCGTTTTTTTCAATAAAATATAAAATATTCTCCTGCGGTTCTTCCGGGAAGCGTTTTTTTTGTCCATTCCTATCGACTTGTTTACTAAAAGGTATTGTCCGCCATAACTCGTTAACTTGTGATTGCATGTATATTTCACGGTTTTGCTGTCGTATTTTTTCCTCCTGAATGGATAAAGGGGCAGGATGTTTGTAACGGTCTACGCCGTAATTCATAAGAGCATGACAGGCATCAAGTGTTGATTCTACTGCTTCAATTCCATAACGTTCCTCACAATCGCTAATGTATTTTTTGGCGAATACCAGATAATCAATAATAGCATCCGCAGAAGTCCACATTTTGAACAAATAATTGTTTTTGAAAAAAGAATTATGACCATAACAGGCATGGGCAATGACCAAGGCTTGCATGGCCATTGTATTTTCTTCCATTAAATAAGAAATACATGGATTAGAGTTAATGACGAGCTCATAGGCTAAACCCATTTGTCCTCTTTTGTAACTTTTTTCAACAGTGACAAAACGTTTTCCGAAAGACCAATGATGATAACCAATTGGCATCCCTACCGATGAATAAGCATCCATCATTTGTTCTGCGGTAATAATTTCAATCTGATTTGGGTAAGTATCCAGGTTAAAACTTTTGGCAATGCGCGCAATTTCGCGATCGTAGGCCTGTATTAACTCGAAAGTCCATTCTACACCAGTTGATATAGGCTTTCTCTTCATACCGTTTTCCTTTTAAATAATTCACGAAATACGGGATAAATATCAGCGACATTATCAATATTTTCCATAGCAAAATTAGGGTAACGTTCTTTTACTTGTTGATATACTTCCCACAAGCTTTGATGATGACGGGGCATAATTTCAATATAAGCAAAATACTGTAATAAAGGCATAATTTTTTCCTGTAGCAATTCCTGGCAATAAGGAGAGTCGGCATTCCAGTTATCGCCATCTGACGCTTGTGCAACATAAATATTCCAGGCTTGAGGAGGGTAACGTGCTTCAATGATAGTACTTAATAATTCGAGAGCGCTGGAAACCACGGTTCCACCTGTTTCGCGTGAATAAAAAAATTCTTCTTCATTGACTTCTTTTGCTGATGTATGGTGGCGAATAAAGACCAATTCAATCTTGTCATAGTTTTTAGTCAGAAACATATAGAGCAGAATAAAAAAGCGTTTTGCTATGTCCTTTTTAGCTTCATCCATTGAGCCTGACACGTCCATTACACAAAACATCACAGCTTGTGTTGAAGGAGAGGGGATACGTATACGATAATTATAACGAAGATCAATGGTATCTATAAAAGGAACGATCTGTATTTTCCTTTTGAAGAATTCGATGTCACTTTCTAGTTTTAAAATGGCCATCTTATCTGGATTAGCTAATTGCTTCAGCCGATCAAGTTCTTCTTCTGCTTCCTTTAACTGTTTTTTGTAAGGCGAAGCCAGGGCAACGCGACGTCCTGTTGCTTGTTTCATGGAGCGAAGGACATTAATGTTATTGGGTATTCCGCTAGTAGTGACACCGGCTCTTACGGTTTTATAAGTACTGATCCGGGATAATTCTTTTTTAACCAAATCGGGCAATTCTAAATCTTCAAAATAGAGCTCCAAAAACTCTTCGCGCGATAATTCAAAAACAAAATTGTCTTCCCCTTCACCGCTATCGCTGGCATTACCTCCTTCTCCACCTGAACCGCCGCCACCGCTGGGTCTTTTTATTCTATCTCCAGTAATAAAATTGTCATTCCCCGGCAGTACTCGTTCGATGTGACCACCATGGCCTCTATGGAATTGAGGTTCAGAAATGTCTTTAGATGGGATAGTGATTTGCTCACCTTGGTCAATTTCTGTTATGCTACGTTTACCCACGGCTTCAGAAACCGCTTTCTTAATTTGGTTTTTATAACGGCGCAAAAAGCGTTGGCGGTTCACCGTGCTTTTTTTTCCAGCATTTTGTCGTCTATCAATTAATTGCGACATAATTGTTAGCTCCACACCTTTTTCAAGGTAGTTTTCTGTCTCTATTCCTCTCTCTTTCTTCTTAAGAAAAAGCTACGAAGAGGGTTTTTGCTTCTGTATAACCCTCTCCATAGACTATATCTAGTGGAGAGATGAATAATTACAGTTTTCTTACATTGTTATTGTGATTTTCTTACTCTTAAATACCATTCACAAAGCAAACGAACTTGTTTTCGTGTGTAGCCTTTTTCTACCATTCGAGATATAAACTCCTCGTGTTTTTTCTTATCTTCTTCTGATGCTTTGGCATTGAAAGAAATAACTGGTAATAAATCTTCAGTATTAGTAAACATTTTTTTCTCAATGACTGATTTTAATTTTTCATAACTATTCCATACTGGATTTTTGCCCCTGTTGTTTGCTCTGGCGCGTAATACGAAATTAACAACTTCGTTGCGAAAATCTTTGGGATTAGATATGCCTGCTGGCTTTTCAATTTTCTCTAATTCAAGATTTAATAACGCTCTGTCGAATATTTCCCCAGTGTCTGGGTCCCGATAGTCTTGATCCTGGATCCAGAAATCAGCATATGTGATATAACGATCAAATATGTTTTGACCATACTCAGAATAGGATTCTAGGTAGGCTGTTTGAATTTCTTTACCAATAAAATCAACGTATTTAGTCGCTAAGTATTCTTTAATAAAATTCAGATAAGTTTCATGCAACTCTTGTGGGAATTGCTCCTGTTCAATTTGGCGCTCCAAAACATACATTAGGTGAACTGGGTTTGCCGCCACTTCAGTATGATCAAAATTGAATACTTTGGACAGAATTTTAAAGGCGAAGCGAGTGGAGATACCACTCATACCTTCATCAACACCTGCAAAGTCGCGATATTCTTGATATGACTTCGCTTTAGGATCGGTATCTTTTAAACTTTCTCCATTGTATACGCGCATCTTGGAGTAAATACTGGAGTTTTGTGGTTCTTTTAAGCGGGTTAAGACAGAGAACTGAGCCAGCATATCCAAGGTGCCTGGTGCGCAAGAGGCATTAGTTAACGAACTATTATGAATTAATTTTTCATAGATTTTTATTTCTTCAGAAACACGCAAGCAATACGGGACCTTTACTATATTAATTCGGTCTATGAATGCTTCATTGTTTTTATTATTTCTAAAAGATTGCCATTCTGACTCATTAGAATGAGCCAGGATAATGCCTTCAAATGGTATAGCTGATAATCCTTCAGTGGCATTATAATTTCCTTCTTGAGTGGCTGTCAGCAAAGGATGAAGCACTTTTATTGGTGCTTTAAACATTTCAACAAATTCCAGAAGTCCTCGGTTAGCTCGGCATAAGCCACCAGAGTAACTGTAAGCGTCTGGATCATCTTGAGAAAATTCTTCCAATTTACGAATATCAACCTTACCAACTAAAGAAGAAATATCCTGATTGTTTTCATCACCGGGTTCTGTTTTAGCAATTGCTATTTGTTTGAGGCGCGAAGGTTTGACTTTGACTACTCGAAACTTACTAATATCTCCGTTATATTCATGTAATCGCTTAACAGCCCAAGGTGACATCAAATAGCGTAAGTAGCGTGTTGGGATTCCAAAACGTTCTCTTAATAATTCACCATCTTCCAGAGGATTGAATAAGGAAAGTGGGGATTCAAATACAGGAGAACCTTTTATAGCATAAAAAGGTATTCTTTCCATTAAGTCTTTTAGTTTTTCTGCGATGGATGATTTACCCCCACCTACAGGTCCCAAAAGATACAACACTTGTTTTGTTTCTTCTAAGCCTTGGGCTGCGTGTTTCAAAAAACCAACAATTTGCTCTATGGGTTCTTCCATCCCATAAAAGTCTTGAAATACCTCATAGCGATGAATTATTTTATTTGAAAAGATGCGTGACAAGACAGGGTCATGTCGAGTATCAACTAATTCGGGTTCTCCTATCGCCATAAGCAAACGCTCTGCTGGGTTGGCATAAGCTGTCGGGTCCGTTTTGCACAACTCCAGATACTCATCCAAACTCATCTCTTCTTCTTTGTTATCCACAAAGCGTTTGGTATAACCCGCTAAAAAATCTTGTGTGTTCATGCGCCATCCCCTTTTACTTAACCCTGAGAAGGATATAATGTGATTTTTTACTTTTTTTGGTAAAAGCAAAAATTACTTCTTTTAACTCATAGTATAGTAGACTAACTAATTAATAAACCAGTGATAAATCAAGAAACTTAATTGTTTTTTTTAATAGGAATGCAACCACCATGCCAGACACTACCATTTACTTAAAGAATTACCAAGCCCCTCTGTTCACAGTTGAGTCTGTAGAGTTAAATTTTGATTTGTATGATGATCATGCTTTGGTGAACAGTACTATTAAATTAAATCGCCAAAACGATGGTGCATTGCATTTATATGGTGAAGAATTGGAGTTAATTCGTTTGAGTTTAAATGGACGGCAATTGGATTCTTCTGAGTATTCTTTAACAAAAGAAGCGCTTATTATTGAACAATGTCCTGATGAGATGGTGCTTAACATAGTAACTCGTATTAAACCACAAGAAAATACTCAATTATCTGGGCTTTATCGTTCAAACCATTTGTTTTGCACCCAATGCGAAGCAGAAGGTTTTAGACGCATTACCTATTATCTTGATAGACCTGATACTTTGGCAACTTTTACTACTCGAATTACTGCGGATAAAAAGCAATACCCCGTTTTATTATCTAATGGAAACCTCATTGACTCAGGAGAAACATCAGAGGGTCGGCATTGGGTTGTTTGGCAAGATCCATTCAAGAAACCTTCTTATTTATTCGCTTTGGTAGCTGGTAATTTGGTTTGTATAAAAGATAGTTTTGTTACCTGCTCCGGTCGAACGGTTGATTTACGCATCTACGTTGAACCAGGGAATGAAGACAAGTGTTCCCACGCTATGAATTCATTGAAAAAAGCCATGAAGTGGGATGAAGAAATTTACGGTCGCGAATACGATTTAGATATTTATATGATCGTTGCGGTAAGCGATTTCAATATGGGTGCAATGGAAAACAAAGGATTAAATATCTTTAACTCCAAATACATATTAGCACGCCCTGACACAGCAACGGATCAAGATTTTGCTGATATTGAAGGGGTTGTCGCTCATGAATATTTCCATAACTGGACTGGAAATCGGGTAACATGTCGTGATTGGTTTCAATTAAGTCTCAAAGAGGGCTTAACGGTATTCCGAGATCAGGAATTTTCCCGAGATATGAATTCTCGAGATGTTAACCGAATTATGGATGTCAAGGCATTACGCAGTACACAATTTCCTGAAGATGCAGGAAGCATGGCGCATCCAGTAAGGCCAGACTCCTATCAAGAAATTAATAATTTCTATACTGCAACGGTGTACAACAAAGGCGCCGAAGTGATACGCATGCAACATACATTATTAGGCAAAGAAAGGTTTAGAAGAGGAATGGATCTTTATTTTAAACGTCACGATGGTCAAGCAGTCACTATCGATGATTTTGTTTCTGCGATGGAAGACGCGAATGGAGTTGATTTAAGTCAATTTAAGCTATGGTATAGCCAAGCAGGAACACCAGAAGTGCGTGTTAGAAGCCATTTTGCCGCGGGACGCTTGGAGATTACTATGCAGCAAAGTTGCCCCCCTACACCGGAATGTCATGAGAAAAAACCATTTCATATTCCCATTCGCATTGCTTTATTTGATTTAAAGGGGCAAATGATTCCTATAGAGCATGAGCTTCTTGAATTAAAGGAGAAAGAACAGCGTTTTACATTTTCTGGTATGAATGAGAAACCTGTTCTGTCTTTATTAAGAGAGTTTTCTGCCCCAGTGAAAATTTATGATGATCTCCGCCAGGATGATTTATTGTTTTTATTGCAATATGAGACAGACGGGTATGCGAAATGGGATGCTGCTCAGCGTTTAGTTCTCAATTGTCTGAATGATTGTTTGGAATTGCCTGTTAATGAATGGGTAATTCCTAATGCATTAATTTCAGCTTTCCAACATGTTTTGCAGGATGACTCGCTAGACATGGATTTACGCGCTGAATTACTTACCCCTCCTGGGTTTGAAGAAGTTGCAGCCTCTATGAAATTGGTAGATGTTGGCAAAGTTGAAGCTATTAGGGATTATTTTCGTCAACATCTGGGATTAGGTTTATATGAGAAGGCATTCCATATTTATAATAAATTATGGGAAGCAGAGGATCATCGCATGCATGGTCAAGCTTACGGGCGGAGGAAGTTACGCAATGTTTGCTTGTGGTTAATGATGAAAGCGAGAGAAACGGACACTTTGGAGTTATGCCAACAACAATTTGCAAAGTCACAAACTATGACTGATCAAATTGCCAGTTGTAGCTTATTGGTCAACTGCTCCAATCAATCCTCTAGGACTAAAGCCATCGAAAGTTTTTATGAACAATGGTCTCATAATGAATTAGTCCTGGATAAATGGTTTGCTATGCAAGCAACTTGCGAGTTACCTGGTACTTTAGGGCATGTTAAAGAATTAATTAAACATCCGGCATTTTGTATAAAAAATCCCAATAAGGTGCGTGCAGTCCTTGGCACTTTCTGTATGGCTAATCCTAGAAATTTCCATGCGCTGGATGGCAGTGGCTATAGCTTTTTAAGCGAGATGCTGATTAAGTTAGATAAGATAAATCCTCAGATTACCGCTCGGCTTGCAACTCCGTTTACGCGTTGGAAAAGTTATGATGCTTCACGACAAAAATTGATTAAAGGTGAGTTAGAGCATCTTGCCAAGCTGGATTTGTCGAAGGATTTGCGTGAAGTTGTAGATAAGAGTTTGGTTATTGAAGAGGATTAGATTTGACATTATTAATCCCAATAGCATGTGCTGTTGTATTTACATTGAATTGGATTATTTGTGGTATGAGAACAGTTTATGAACATGCCACAAGTATCATATAAAGGGGAGTTTTGTGTCTTGTCGTTTTGCAGTTATTGGTAATCCAATTGCACATAGTTTGTCTCCTGCTATTCATCAATTGTTTGCACAACAAACTCAGGTCGATTTGACTTATGAAAAAATTCTAGGGGATGATATTACTTTTGAACAGCAGGTATCTTATTTTTTCAATAATCAGGGTAAAGGGCTTAATGTTACTCTACCCTATAAACAACGAGCCTATGAGTTAGCAAAGGTCCATACAACTAGATGCATTTTAGCTAGAGCAGCAAATACTCTTTGGATAAAAAATAATCAATTGCATGCTGATAATACGGATGGGATTGGATTAATACGTGATTTAACTCGATTTCTCGAATTAACAGGTAAAAAAATTTTAATATTAGGTGCTGGTGGGGCTGCGAGAGGAATTATTTACCCTTTGCTGGAAACCAAACCATTGAAATTGACAATTGCAAATCGTACTCTGAAAAAGGCAGAAGAATTACAATGTCAGTTTCCCCAAATTAATATCACGAGTTTTGATGAATTATCAGGTGTATTTGATTTAATTATTAATGCCACTTCTGCAAGTTTATCAAACCAGATAATTTCACTTCCTGGTGGGATATGGTCATCAAAGCCATTCTGCTATGATTTGGCATACAGCCAAAGTGGCGTTACTTCCTTTGTTACCTACGCTCTTAACAAAGGGTGTAAGGCTATTGATGGATTAGGTATGTTGGTAGAACAAGCTGCAGAGGCATTTTGCATTTGGAATGGGATTATGCCTTCTACTAATGAAATAATAAGACAATTGCGCTCATTTTGAGTAGTTCTTTTTACTCAAAAAAGGCACTTACTTCTGAGGCAGCAGCTATGGTGTCTTGGTAACCTAATTCCAATAATTCTCGAGTGAATTCTTTTTCGAAAAGTAAAAAGCTAAGCAAGTCACCAGAATGGCTTCTGGCTCCCATGATATTCAATAAAAATCGCAGTAGTACAGGCATGCTGGTATAGTGATCCTGGGCTACTGATGCCATTGGTCGACTAGGGCGTAGATGTAATGTAGAAATAGGCCTCCACGGAGAGCGTCGCTTTTTCCACATGGATAGGAGAGTCGCTATTTCATTCATGCGATTGACCATTTCGATGTCTCTGTCCAGATTGTCCAAAAAAAGACCATTCATCATGTTCCCCAAAATATGAGCGAATGCGATTTCACCATTGCGCAAGGTTTCTGGGTCAGTAAATTCGGGTAGCTCTCTGGTGCCTAACACAAGGATTCTGTCGACTTGAAAGCGAATAGCACCTCGAAGGGGGGCAACTAGTCCAATACTTCCATCTCCATAGTGAAAGCCATTGAGGCGAATAGGAGGGAAAAAAAGGGGTAATGCGCTCGATGCCAAAATATGCTCAGCACTGATAACTGCTCGCTGACTGCTGTGGCGAGGATAATTCCAATCTTCAAACTCAGGTTGGTTATGGGCATAAAATGAGATCGTTTGATGAGTTTCATAACAAGCACTTAAAACTTCAAAAGTATCTAAGTAGCCTTCCGCTATATTTTGTTCGATGCGAGTGAAATCAATACTTTCAGATAAAAATTGTTTCAATGGTTTTGTGTCAAGCAAATGACCTGATTGGCGTTGTTTTATTATTAATGTGCTTAAATTGCGCATCACGGATTTGCTTAATTCGTAATTACTGGCTTTATAGATTTGTTGGCAATGAATTTCACTCCAAATTGATTCAAGCTTATCTATGGCAGCAGGGAAATCATTAGCATTCTCAGCAAGAACTGCCGCATTGATGCTTCCTACACTGACACCACTTACTAGATCAAATGGTAGTGCTTTTGTTTGTAGAATATGGCCGATTGCTTTAAGCACCCCTGCTTGATAGGCACCTCGGGCACCGCCACCGGCTAAATATAGAGCTTTTTTAACCATCATGACTTATTTTATTTATTATAATTAAAATATAGTTGAATTCTAAACGAATTAGCAAGAAAGAAATTAACTTCATAATTCCTTAATTTTTAATTGATATATTTATTAGTATCAATATTATTTCTATGAGTACGCTATGGAAAATACGCAAGCTGAATTAAATAAGAAATTTGAGATTGATAAGCATATCCAACTTTTGCAATCTATGCAGAAGCAGCCTGTAGAATATTCTTTAATCCCTTTAGAAAAAGCTTCATTATTAAAAAAAGCTGTAAAACGAATCCCTTTTCTTACGAAATTCTTGGAGCTTATCGATGACACAGGTGATACTGTCGTCAGAATTGGAGATCGAATTGCTGATCTGCCTAACATCCCAGGTAAAGAGTCATTAAACCATGGTTTTGCTTTTGGCGCTGTTGCGATGGCTGGTTTTGACTTTCTGAGAATCCCTATTATTTATTTAGCAGCTTATTTATTAGGTGAGGAAGTACCTATTAATTTAAATAATAATGCCCGGTGGCTTTATGCCGCAGTATTGTTAGGGTTAACGATAACTGCCGTAGCTGCCCCAGTCACTGCCCCTTATATGGCGTTTGTTATAGCGGGCATCACTTTAACAGTGAGTACATTTTTATTGGGAAAGACTCTTTATGAACGTTATCAATTAGGCAAGGAAAGAAAAGAAGTACGGGCCAGGATACGAAGTGAAGAGGATGAAATGCTTGTCATTCAAGAAAAGGCCAAGCATTTGCAATCTCTTTTGGAAAGTGCTACTCAGGAAGAAGAAATTGCAGCGATTTTATCTGAGATAGCAGTTACTCAAGAGCAATATAATGCTCAGAAAAAACAAATTCAGGATTTAAAAAATAAAGAACTCCAATTAGATCAACAAATTAAAGCACTAGGTGTAATGAAGATTGTTGACAGGACTGTTGCTGTTGCGCTAGCTGCGCTCACTATCGCTGGCCTGGCTACGGCATTGTTTTTCCCGCAGGTTGGAGTAGGATTATTACTTGGTATAGCAGTTTTTGGTGGTGCTTATTTGGTTGCCAGAGTGACTAGCCCGCTAGTTATAGCATTAGGTAAGTGGATCTATAATAAATTAAAACCCTCAACAGAAGAGGACGCGGAATCACAGAAAATTATCGAACAGCCCACATTAAGCGATAAGCAGGAGAAAAACAAGGCGATTTCTGCTCAAATTACAAGCGATTTGGTTTTGCAAGCAGAAGTTGATGAGAAGGCATCTGCTTTAGATTTGCAGGGAGGTCACTCTGTTCATGAGTCTACTAAGGACGTATTGGTAGGCTTATCTGTCAATATGGGTACATTAAAGGAAAAAGGAAAGGCTGAAGCAATAGAAAAAATCCAAGAAGTGCAACCAGCGAGCAGTTTACATTTCATCTCCTCATCTCCTTCAAAGGTGCGTTCAAATACACCGTTAGGAAAAGAAAATGGAGAGGATAAGGGTGAGATAGAATCAGAGTATGAGCATCCTGGCAATTCCTAAATTTAAATTTAAATCAGCGTTGCAAAAAACATAAATTTCCTTTAAGTTAAAATTTTATTCTAACAAGGAATGTAAAGTCATGTTGAATTTATTTCGTGAACAACCGCGTGCATTTCACATGATTTTTATGTTGGAGCTATGGGAACGATTTGGTTTCTATACAGTTCAAGGAATTCTTACTCTTTATTTTATTCGTTATTTAGGTTATAGCGACATAGAATCTTACTATACCTTTGGTGCTTATTCTGCTTTAGTCTATGGGATGGTGGTTATTGGAGGATATTTAGGCGACAAAATTCTTGGTACCAAAAGGACCATAGTGCTTGGACTTGTTGTACTCACCTCAGGTTATTTTTCTTTAGCAATTACTGATAAGCAGCATGTGTTTCTGGCTTTGGGATTGATCTGTGTTGGTAATGGTTTGTTTAAAGCAAACCCGTCCAATTTATTATCCAAGTGTTATGATGATAATGACCCAAGGCTACATGGGGGTTTTACTCTTTATTATATGGCTATTAATTTAGGCAGCATGGTCGCATTATTTGTAGGGCCAGCAATATCAAGCGCTTACGGGTATTCGTATGCTTATATGATAAGTGCAATTGGGTTGATGTTGGGTATTGTGAATTACTGGTATCAGCGTCAGCACGTGGCTCATGTCAATACAGAAGCCGATCTACGTAAAATAACTTTAGCTCATTGGGGAATGGTAATAGTAGGGGTATTAATTCTTACAACAATTTCTGCTTATCTATTACAGCATGTGATGCTTGCCAAGAATTTATTGTGGGGCATTACTCTTTTAGTAGTTGGCGCTTATGTTTATATAATGCGGAAACAAGATCAAGCTTCTTTCATGAAAATGTTAGTGGCTTTGATTTTAATGGTGGAGGCAGTAATATTTTTTACTTTATATCAGCAGATGCCCACCTCGCTAAATTTATTTGCCGTCAATAATGTGGTACCAACTTTCTTTGGTATTACTATTGATCCCCAAAGCTTCCAGGCCTTAAACCCCATATGGATAGTATTAATGAGCCCAGTTTTAGCCTATTTTTATAGAAAGCTGCATCAACATAATATTCTATTTTCCATACCTTTCAAATTTGCATTAGGTATGACTATGTGCGCTGTGAGCTTTTTAGTACTATATTTCGCTCGATATTTTTATGTTGGGAATGGCATGGTTTCTTCTTGGTGGATGATTGTCAGCTATTTATTTCAAAGTCTTGGCGAATTATTAGTCTCAGCACTTGGTGTTGCGATGGTTGCTGAACTAGTTCCTTCAACTAACGCTGGTTTTGTTATGGGGATGTGGTTTTTGACCTCATCTGTTGCTGGCTTTATTGGTGCAACAGTCGCTTCTTTTACTGCTCTTCCGGAGAATATCAAACCAGGAATTGACTCTCTATTTATTTATTCGGATGTATTTGCTTGTATTGGTCTCGTTACTTTAGTGATTGCTATTATTATGTGGTTATTATCGCCGCGGTTAAGTCGCTATATTGCAACTCCTACTCAGGAGGCGGATAACGATTTGGAGAGTGTAGAGTATTCTACAACCTATATACCTAGTCATTAGCCTCTGTTGTTTTATCAGAGGCAATTAAATTGATTTTATAGCCCTCAGGTTTTTTATAAATCCTTTCAATGCTTATATCCTGCGGTTTTGCTGTGCTTTATTTTTCTCTTAATGTTAATTTAATAAAAAATGTATAAAATATGGTCTCTTAGGTTGTCTTTTATCGAAAATATACGGGTTTATTGTCCCTCGTTTCATTCAATTGGAGAAAAAAGTGGGGTTGGGGAAAAAAATTGAATTAAGTCAGCGCTCCCAAGAATTATTAAATGATTATTTAAATTTAAATAATTCAGAATCTTCTAGTGTACAAAATATCACTTCGCCTATTGATTTTTCAGTCTTAATTCAATTACTAACAAGAGAATTTTCAAAACCTCCCAAAGTTCCCAAAGAAATAAAAAAGAAAAGAGAATTTATTTTAGCCGCTATGCGTGCTGAATTACTGCGTGATTTGAATGCTTCATTAAATACCACAATAAGTCAGGAAGCTAAGCCAGTTGAACAGGAAACTCCTTGGTACAACAAATTAAAATTTTGGTTTTTAGCGATGGCTGGGACATTAGTAGCAGCCTGTGAAGGATTCGATAGTATTTCAACAATGATGGTTGCTTTGTCTTTCCCGGCATGGCTTGTACTTGCAGGAGGTATTTTATTTTCCATCTTATCAGTTGTTGTATTTTATGGGTTTGATTTGGTCCAAGTTTCCCAAAATGTGGGAATAAAGTTAACAGATGCTCCCAAATTATTGGATATTTACCTCTTGCAAATGGAAGAGATCAAAGCAATTAGGAGAAAAATTAGTGGTAATAGCTTTGCATTGATGTCTACCGAAGAATTAGATGAATTAAAACGAACTGTTAGCATGCTTCAAATTCATGTGAAGTCATTGATCAAGACTAGTAAACAGTTTGATGAAGCGCTAAATAGTCGAAAAATGAATATTTCTAAAGCAGTGATTTCCGGAATATCAGGGGTATTATTTTTTGGAGGAGGTTTTTTTGCTGGACAATCAGTGGCTTTATATTTGTTCGCTCTGTTTATGACGTCAGTGACGCCTGCTTTTTGGCCTGTAATATTGTTTAGTGTGGTTGTTGGTTTAGCTGCGTTCAGTTTATATTGGTATGTTCAACGCGTTGGGGTGAATAAGCTGGTTAGTGAATGGTTCGGGCTAGATGAAGATAAGATAGAGAAATTATGTGGTAAATCCAATTTAGATAAAGAACTAAAAAAATTAGACAATTTACAAGAAAAGATAATGACCACCTCGAATTTGATCTCCGAGGTTACTCATTTAAAGGGCAAGCTTACAAAGCTTGAAGAACAAATTGTTAATATTCCCTCAGATGAAGTTTCTGATGCCTCAAAAGAGAAGTCATTAAAAACAAGCTCCAATATTTATTCTTTTCATTTTAATTCTGCCAATCAGACGAGCCATTCTTGCGAGCAGACACTTGATGCTGCTTCTGGTTATGGTATGAACTAGAGCCTGAATGATTTATACCATAACTGATATTGGCTAAATGCAAAGGCATATATACTAATAGAGAATTCCCTTGCAGGTAATCTGGATTGGCTGATATATAAAACTCTTTTAATTCATTACCTTCTTCACTGATTTTTGAGAACTGGCTTCTGAGCGGAACCAATGGAGAATTGACAACCATAGGATGGCTATTGGTTGAAAGCCAGCCATTTTGTTTTTTAAAAGCGTTAAGTATGGTCAATATTTGTTCTGGAACTCTTTGTGAGGGTTTAGGGTATATAAGGTCGCTCAACTGGTAGATAAATTCATAGGCTGATGGATTATTAGCAAAAGCAATATAAACTAATTCTTCCTGAGGATTAGCTAACTTATATTTTATTGCTTGAGAGATACCAGCACTTTTAGTTGATGCATCAATTTGATAATCAGGATGTAGGTAAATATAAGCAACGTAACAAGTAATCTGTTTTTTTCCAAGATCTATAGATTGTCTGCAATTACGGCAGAAACCTGCTATTTCTTTATTTTTGCCATAAAGAACGGTTAATTCTCCATCTAAATCGGGTTGAATAATTAAGCGAATGAATTCTTCTTGGTTTGCCAGATGATAATATTGTGAGAGGAAGCAATATAATTTTTCCATTAACTGCGGAGAAATTTTTTTACATTTTTCATCCATAATGTAGGAATGAATTGCTGTTATATCATGTTTCTTCATTTGTTCCCTCCATTGAACATTGATTCGCTTAATTTATCCATAAATTATCTTATAGCGAATAACAGATAAAAATGTGCAGTCCACAATAAATATAGACGTATTCTCATTTTTGTCAAAAAAACGGTTTCTTTAACTCCATCTCTTTTGTAAGAAAATCTTCATTACTGATTGCTTCAATCTCTAGTGCTTTGGTATGAGAGGTATCAAGTTGCATATACTCTGCTACTCTACGATAAAAGGCATTTTGCTTAGTTTGAAAAGCTTTTATTAATTCAACATCTTCCGTATTTCTGATATCATAAGCAGTTTCATAGAATGTTTTTAATAAATCCTCATAATCTTCTTTTAATTCTTGAGGGAGCAAGTTTTGGTCAATGTAAAGGGGATTATATTCTATATTAATACTTAACCCATCTCGTGTTACACGCATCAGGACAGCAGAGGCATGGACAGAGCTAATGGTTATTTCGCCTTCATGACTATAATTAACGAGTTGCCCACCGGCATCCACATCGACACTCTCTGTATAGTCCTGAGCATATCGTTGATTTTTCGGAACATTGACTAGATCAACCACAATCATTAGATGTGATTTAGGCAGATAATTGGAAAAAGAAAGTCCCATACCTAGTTTAGCTGTTGTGGAGACACCACGAACATCACCTTTTCGATGTTTTTTTACAGACTCTTTCGTTTCTTCTAATTTTACTTGTTTGGATTCGTCATAAACAACTAAAGGCTTTCGTCCGATAAGCCCTGCCAAAGCAATATTTATCGGGTCTTTAGTTTCTCTTTTCTGCATCCCTCGAAATACGAGCCTTTCATATTTGGCGTTCATTAAGAAATTAAATGCGTTATCAAATTCCGGATCTAGAATTTTCTTTCCTCGAAAAGTAGTTGTAGGGAAGCAGTGACTGCTAAAAATCCATTTTTCTTGTTTTGTTGATGGATAATAATCTCTCTTAGATGCCCCAGTCCATAAACTACGTCGAGCTACTGGTGGATTTTTCTGAAAAAATGGGCCACTAGATCTTTTCATGACTTGCTCCAGAAAATAGACGTTTTGACAATTTACAACTAAAGTGTAGAATTTATAGAAGCATAGATCAAATTGTGATCTTATGGTTGATTCTAATTTGAATACAGTTGAGATAAATTGGAATGGACAGATATATTGCTCTCAGAATTAAGTTTAATGATCCTACGGATGAGTTTCCAGAAAACATACTAAAAATCTTTTATATATTCAAAATATCCTTAACAAAGGGTATTGTGATTTTACGGTGAGCTTCCAAAGAGGCATCGTCTAATCGATTGAGAAGTTGGTATAAGTCATGCATGTTTCGAGAGCAACGGTTTAATAAAAATTGTCCCACACTCTCAGGTATCTCAAATCCGCGTTTTGCTGCACGCATTTTGAGGGTACTTATTTTTTCATCATCATTTAACTCATTGAGTTGAATAACTAATCCCCAGCTTAATCTGGAGCGTAAGTCTGCGAGTTTAATGTGGCAGTTTATTGGTGGTTGATTTCCAGAAATAATTAAAAGCGATTCCTCCGAATCTTTTATCTTGTTGTATAGATGGAATAAAGCTTCTTCCCACTTCGAATCATTAGCAATGGCATTAATATCATCGATACAAATTAAGGTTTGATCTTCTAGTCCTTCAATACTTTGTGGCCCCCATTCTTTTAGAAAAGTTAGGGGCAGATAAATTGCAGATTGGGTTAAATTGATGGCCTGGCAACAAGCTTGCAGTAAATGAGATTTACCACTTCCTTGGGGTCCCCATAGGTAGAGTAATCTATCAGTTTTTAAAGTAAGCATGGCCATCAGTTGTTGTTGCAGCAAAATGTTACTTCCCCAATTAAAATTACTGAGGGTTGCTTCATCATTTAATTTTATTGCTAAAGCCAATTGTTTATTCATTTTATAATTCTTTAGGTGACCAAGCCTTCCTGCCCCAGGTCCAAATATAATCAATGTAAGAAGTTGTGGTTGTAAAAGCTGTCAAATAGATTAGGATATTGACTAAATCATAAGGGAATTTAAAGTAAGCTAATTGAAATAGGCATAGAGTGACCAAAGCTAATTGGAAGCCTGTATTGAGCTTGCTTAGGCGTGTCGGCTCGAAATCCAGCTTTCGTTGAATAAAATAATACCAAGCTAATACCCCCATGGATATGGTAAAATCTCGTAAAAAAACAAGAAGTACTAACCACCAAGGCAAAGAGTCTAATAGGGCTAGGGAGATAAAACTGGAGGCGACGAGGAGTTTGTCTGCAAGAGGATCCACAAAAGAACCAAAAAAGCTTTGCCAATGAAAATGTCTTGCTAGCCATCCATCCAAACCATCAGTTAATCCTGCTATGATAAAAATGTAAAATGCTTTAACGTATTCATGGTGGAATAAATACGTTAAAAATGGAACAATTAGAATTAATCGCAGCAATGTTAAAGTATTGGGAATATGTTTTAATATCATCTGTCGTACGATAATTTGTCCCCTCACATTTTTCATTAGCGGAGGAGGGATATAATATTATGCCAACAATACTCTATATATAGATCTCTTGCTTTAAATTGAGTCCACATTGCAGGCACGAGATCTAGTATTTGAGTGCTCAAATGGCGCATTGATCCTAAAGAAGCAGTTGACTTGCAGCGAGCAAGAGTATCGTGCTGTATTTAGGATTATAAGGTAGTTTATACAATACCACTGCCTCTGTCACGTTATTACGAAATCAAAATGAGTGATAGTTAGTTCTTATTACTGAGAGCATAATGGATTCGCTTGTTTTATCATGGTGCTGGTATTTGGATTTAAACACAAAGTGAATAGGGGTTGGTACTCCCAGTCCTCGTAAAGCATAAGATGTTGCTGCCAACTTAGAAGGCGAAGATCAATGGCTTTGTCTTTTGATAAATCCTGAAATACACTTTGTATTACTCCACGAACTACACTCCACAACTTTTTCTCAAGGATATGATAGTTGCTATTTAAACATTGAATCCAGTGATATAAATTATTTTTTAATGTTCCTTGAACAATAAGTGCCCTAAGATGGTTGAGATCTTTTGTGTAAATAGCGAGAGGCTCTGGGACATTTGGCTTTTGAATATCTTTAAATAATTCGTGATGGCATATTTGTAAGTGGCTTAGATTTTTTATCACTATTCCTTGAGGCATATTTTGTTCAAAGATAACTAAAACATTCTGCTGTTCTATTTTCAGAGCAACTCCATATTTCAGTAATAAATGAAATTGTCCAAATAATAATTTATAACAATATTGGGCAAAATAAGTCATAGGTTGTAGGCCGCTTGCCTGAATAATCTCAATAATTAATGGTACTTTGGTACAGGGTGATATAGCGAATAAACTTGATAATGGAACTGCGCGTTGCCCTTGTGTGATTAGGTGAATCGGATTTTGATGAAGACCAACAGCTA
This sequence comes from Legionella norrlandica, assembly GCF_000770585.1. Lineage (GTDB taxonomy): Bacteria > Pseudomonadota > Gammaproteobacteria > Legionellales > Legionellaceae > Legionella > Legionella norrlandica. Next base: position 80,392 of record NZ_JNCF01000002.1, read on the forward strand.
AATTTTTTTGTTCATGTTTTGGAGTATCTTGGGGTATATTAATATTCACTATATTTTTGCTTATGAACAAAGTATTTTTGTAATGGTTTGTTCGATCTAATAAAGAATCAACCCAGCCAGTAAGAGAGGCCATGTAATCCGAATAATCCTCCTGTTCCATAAAGGAAGAGTTTAAAGTGGTTTCTAACTTGAGGGTGTAAAGAGTAGAACTTTGAGGCATCATCATATTGTGTGTTAAAGAAGGAATTAGTGTTTGGTGATGAGGCAATAAGATAAGTGATTTATTATCAATTAATGGCGCAAAAGCAATTTGTAGTTGATTTCGCCATTGCCAGGGATGAACAGGGATTGGAAAATAATCATCAGGATTGAAATGACCAAATAGCAATTTTTCTCGCCAATACAAATATTCTATTGGGAATTCTTGTGCAATTAAGCGAATATAATCAATAAAATGCTTTGATTCGGCTTTTACTTTACTCAATGCACACCAATGCACACTAATTTTTGCCTGGAATTCGGGAGAGTTTTGGAGTACTTCTCTTCTTGTAAACCCCATTTTGGCTCGAAAGGCAGGATGATAGGGGTGCCCTACACATCCCCATTGCTCCAAAAATAACAAGGATTGATAGGATGATAGCTCATGATTTACCCAGTCCCAGAAATTGTTATATTGCGTCGCTTCATTTCGTAATTGGATATTCCAGTTTTGTTTGTAAGCTTGAGCTAAGGCTTCGTTGGCTATCGATTCATCCAACTCTTTTCTTATTTTATTCCATTGAAAGAACTGACTTTCTGGCATTGAGTTTTTTAATCTAATTTGTAACTGGTCAATAAAATCATGGATATGGTGACTAGCAATGGTTGAGCTAATTAATTTCTCGGCTAGAGCTGTTTGTTGTAGGCGTTCCAAGGTGTTTTTATGCGCTAGAGTGATAAAGTAATCAATGCTATTTTGTGGTAGCCCTATGCCAATTTCAAATAATAAAAAGCGTAATTGGTGACTAAGTTCATGAAAATTACCGTACGCTAGAGCCATTATTTTCTCCAAGAAAAATAAAATTGTATCGTTATATAAATATAAATGATAATCATTCTCATTTGCAAGCAATGTTATAATTCTATCCAGGATATCTGAAATCAATATATCTGAATAAAAATTTTTGTCTTTTTAAGTTAAATGGTACTATTTTCGGATTTGGTAATATGAATAAGTGATCGACATGAATTATAGACCTGATATCGATGGATTAAGGGCCATCGCAATTTTATTGGTCTTAATTTATCACGGCAGCCTCTCCCTATTCCCATCAGGATTTATTGGGGTTGACATATTTTTTGTTATATCGGGATTTCTTATCACCAGTATTATTGAGGAATCACTAAATCATAGTAATTTTTCATTTTTTGATTTTTATAATCGCAGATTATGGCGCTTACAGCCGGTTTTTATTTGTCTTATCTTAGTAACTACTGTATTAAGTATATTGTTTTTTTTGCCTAATGATTTAATAGAATTTAGTCGTAGCGCAAGAAAAACATCATTATTTATTTCTAATTTGTTTTTTAATAAAACAACTACAGGGTATTTTTCACCAGATGCTCACCAGCTTCCTTTATTACATACTTGGTCACTTTCAATAGAATGGCAATGCTATTTGATTTTACCGATCGCTATGTATAGTTTATACACGCTTCTGAATAAGAGGCAGATTAGGTATGTGATATATTCACTAGTGATTTTATTCTTGTTATTGTCTCTGTACTACTCACACAAAACTCCAGCTCAAACGTATTATCAATTTTCCAGTCGCATTTTTGAGTTTTTAATAGGCTCCTCCATTGCGTTGAGTCCTCGCACTGAATTTTCAATCAATAAATATGTTTTAGTATTTTTAGGTTCATGCGCATTATTTTTTATTTTTTACATAGCAACTCTCAATAATATTCTTCTTGGATATCCTAATTGGTATGCTTTGGGGGTGTGTATTGCAACTGCTATCCTGATTGCTTTAGGAAAAAACTATCCTTCACTTCTTATAATGAAGGTTCTTTCTTTTCGGCCATTAGTTTTTGTCGGCGTGTTATCTTATTCACTTTATATTTGGCATTGGGTTGTATTTTCACTTTTAAGATATCAAGGTATTGAAGAGCAATTTTGGATTTTGCTTGCTGCCTATGGGATTACTTTTGCTTTAGCTTATTTATCGTGGCGTTATGTTGAAAGACCAACCAAGCAATTCAAGCACATACCATTTCGCTACACTGTGGCTATTTTGTTATTGGTACCTATAGGTTTTTTTCATTTCACTTCTTATATCATTAAATCTCACTCAGGATATCCGCAACGATTTAATCAGGAACTGGTTATTGTTTATAAGCAATTGAAAAATTATGAAAATCGATACAGACCATTATGTATTAGTAATAATAAAATAGATAGTGATTCGAACTGCAGAATTGGAGTAAAAAATCAGCCTGTTAAGAAAGGCTTTATGATTGGAGATTCCTTTTCTAATCATTATTGGGGGTTTATGGATGTTTTGGGAAAAGCGGCTGGTGTTTCAATACTGGCCCAAGGAACCTCTTCTTGCCTTACTTTACCTGGTATATATCTTTATGATTGGTGGCATTTTAAAAACCAAGTATATCAAGAATGCCATGAGCAAACGGACAAATATTATCGCATGATTCAGAAGAATCATTACGATTACGTGATCATTGGTCAGATATGGGGCAATTATGCTTCTGCTAATATTATCAATCAGTTAGGCGATCAGTATTCTACTGAACTGACTAAAAAACGGTTGGAGGTTGCTTTGGATAGAGCGCTTAATATTATTGTGTCTTCTGGGGCAAAGCCTGTATTAATCAAGTCAACCGCAGTCGCACAAAAGAATTTACATAATTGCTTTTTTAAACATATCAAATTAAGACAAAATTATAATTCAGAACAATGTCACTTTATTTTAACCTTGTCCGATAATGAAGTTTGGTTAAACCAATTGTTTGTTAATATGCAAAAAAAATACCCTCAATTGATACTAATAGATCCTAAAGAAGTACAATGCCAGGGTATGATTTGCTATTCTGATTTAAATGGGATTCCTATATATCGGGATGAAGGGCATATTACGGATTATGCTTCTTATCAATTTGGTTATCTCTATTTGCAGAAGCTTGGAAATCCTTTAACTTAAAATCAAGGATTTTACTTATTTGTATCTTCTAGAAATTAAAATGGGGGCTTCGCTTTATATAGCGCTGGCCAATTAATTAAGAACTTTACTCTTCATTTTTCCGGTATAGCACAAGTGTATTGCCTATCATTTGTACTAATTCCGCATGTAATTGTTCACATAATTCCTGAGCCATTTCAATTCGGTCTTCCTTTTCGGCGCCATTAATTTTAACTTTAATTAATTCGTGAGCCAGCAAGGCCGTATTTGTTTCTGTCAGTACAGCTTCTGTTAATCCTTTAGCCCCCAAAAGTACGACGGGCTTTAAATGATGTGCTTTGGCTTTTAGCGATTGTTTTAAAGATGTGTCCATCTGTGATATTCCAGGTGATAAAATGGTAAATTATTGCACGTTTTTCTGGGAAAAGGTAGTAAAATTCTGTATTATAATAGGGAAAATTGCTTTATATAAATGAGTTATGAACCGTACTAAAAGTAGTAAACGTTGGCTGCAGGAACATTTTGATGACGTTTATGTAAAAAAAGCGCAGGCAGAAGGATACAGGAGCCGTGCTGTATACAAACTTAAAGAAGTTGATGATAAAGAATTTCTTATTAAACCGGGATGACTGTGGTAGATTTAGGAGCAGCTCCTGGTGGATGGACTCAATATGTTTCAGAAAAAATGAGAGGAAAAGGTCGTCTTGTCGCCTTAGATATCTTACCTATGGATGCTTTACCAAATGTTGAGTTTATTCTTGGGGATTTTCGCGAAGATCATGTACTGCAAGAATTAATTAATTTAATTCCTCAAAGGACGTTAGACTTGTTATTATCAGATATGGCCCCAAATATGAGTGGTAGCTCAGCAATAGATATTCCACGGGCTATGTATTTGGTAGAACTGGCATTTGATTTTGCTGAGAAAATGCTAAAACCAGGTGGTAATATGTTAGTTAAAGTGTTTCATGGTTCAGGTTTTGATGAATTAGTGAAACAGGCACGAGCATCTTTTGAAAAAGTGGTGATTCGCAAACCTTCTGCTTCTAGATCTCGTTCAAAAGAAACCTATTTGCTGGCAAAGGGTTATAATTTATAGTAGTTTTATATATATATATGGTGCAAAAACATTTAGTGGTTTTAAATACACAATTGGGCAAGAGCTGCTTTAGATCTCACAAAAAGTAACTAACGAGGTTAATACATTGAACGACATGGTTAAAAATTTATTCTTATGGCTGATAATAGCGATAGTTCTTGTCTCTGTTTTCAGTAATTTTGGTCCTCGTAACTCAGTTGCTGAGAAAATTTCTTATAGTCAATTTTTGCAAGAAGTCGATCAGGGGATGGTGAATTCTGTTACGATTGAGGACAACAAGATCATCAAAGGCGTAACCAAAAATAACAAGCGATTTGTTACTTATATGCCTATGCAGGATAATGCTTTGCTAGGCGAGCTTTTGAAAAGCAAGGTAGATGTCAGTGGGCAGGAAAAGCAACAAGAAAGTTTCCTCTTGCATTTGTTTATTAATTGGTTCCCGATGTTATTGCTAATAGGGGTATGGATATTTTTCATGCGCCAAATGCAAGGTGGTGGCGGTCGAGGCGCTATGTCTTTTGGCAGATCGAGGGCCCGATTATTAGGCGAGGATCAAGTTAAAGTAACCTTTGCTGATGTTGCTGGTGTTGATGAAGCTAAGGAAGAAGTTAAAGAACTTGTAGACTTTTTGCGTGACCCTACCAAATTCCAAAATTTGGGGGGACGTATTCCTCGTGGTGTTCTACTTGTTGGCTCTCCTGGAACTGGTAAAACATTATTGGCCAGAGCGGTTGCTGGAGAAGCAAAAGTACCATTCTTTACTATTTCAGGCTCTGATTTCGTTGAGATGTTTGTTGGGGTAGGTGCGTCTCGAGTGCGTGATATGTTCGAGCAAGCGAAAAAGCATGCTCCTTGTATTATTTTCATAGATGAAATTGATGCTGTTGGAAGACACCGAGGAGCTGGTCTTGGTGGTGGGCATGATGAGCGCGAACAAACGCTTAACCAATTGTTGGTAGAAATGGACGGGTTCGAAGGAAACGAAGGAGTCATTGTCGTTGCGGCCACCAACCGCCCAGATGTTCTGGATCCTGCACTTTTACGCCCAGGCCGCTTTGACCGTCAAGTGGTAGTTCCCTTACCTGATATTAGAGGTCGTGAACAAATATTAAAAGTTCATTTACAAAAAGTTCCAGTAGAGAGCCATGTCGATATCAAGGCAATTGCTCGCGGGACTCCAGGGTTTTCAGGCGCAGATTTGTCTAACCTTGTTAATGAAGCCGCGTTGTTTGCTGCCAGAGCAAATAAGCGTAAAGTTGGTATGATTGAACTTGATAAAGCAAAAGATAAAATCATGATGGGAGCGGAGCGACGTTCCATGGTGATGGATGATAATGAGAAAAAACTAACAGCTTATCATGAAGCGGGACATGCTATTGTGGGTTTGTCTGTCCCTGAGCACGATCCAGTTTATAAGGTATCAATCATTCCGCGGGGGCGAGCTTTGGGAGTTACTATGTTTTTACCTGAGCAGGATAGATATAGTCATAGTAAACGTCGTTTGGAAAGTCAGTTGTGCAGTTTATTTGGTGGACGAATTGCAGAGGAATTAATTTTTGGTCCTGAAAGTGTTACTACGGGGGCTTCCAATGATATTATGCGATCTACGGAGATTGCACGTAAAATGGTTACAACCTGGGGATTGTCAGCGTTGGGACCTCTTACCTTTGGAGAAGAGGAAGAAGAGATATTCTTAGGTCGTTCTGTGAATAAACACAAGGAAATGTCTGACAGGACTGCACAACAGATCGATGATGAGGTTCGGGCTATTATTGATAGGAACTATCAAAGAGCGAAGGAAATACTTGAGACCAATATAGATAAATTACATTTAATGGCTCAAAGCCTTATTAAATACGAAACTATTGATACCAATCAAATTCAGGAAATTATGTCTGGGAAAGAACCTACTCCTCCGGAAGATTGGGGATCAACGAAGCCAATAGAAAAGACTGGGCCAATTAATGATAAGTCAGTAAAACCAGTTAATGGTGAAACAATAGAAAAACCGGCTGAAGAGCATTAATCTTATCAGTGAGTAGTTAATCGAGAGAACCCAGTGAATTCTGAACAATTCCTTGGCTGGCTTGAGCGGAAAAGCCAGCTCAATTCCTCTAATATTTTCGAAAAACCATTGATTATGGGTGTGTTGAATGTTACTTCAGATTCTTTTTATGATGGTGGTAAATATTTGTCCATGGATCGAGCATGCGAGCATGCGCTTCAATTAATTGCTCATGGCGCTGATCTGATTGATATTGGAGGGGAGTCAACTAAGCCTGGAGCCATGCAAGTTCCTTTAGATGTTGAATTGTCAAGGGTAATCCCAGTCATAAAGCAGCTTCGAAAGGTTACTGACGTTTGTATTTCTGTGGATACTAATAAACCTGAGGTGATGGAGAGGGCAGTCGAAGCAGGTGCCAATATCATAAATGATATTTATGCCTTAAGAAAGGAAGGGGCTCTTGCAATGGCTGCGAAATTAGGTGTTCCTGTTTGTTTAATGCATATGCAAGGTGACCCCCAAAATATGCAAGACGATCCTTCCTATCCAGAAGGGATCATGACAAACTTATGTCATTTTTTTGAAGAGCGAATTGAGGCTTGTCAGAAGATTGGGCTTGATAAGAAAAAATTAATTCTTGATCCTGGATTTGGTTTTGGAAAGCGAGTGAAAGATAACCTAGAATTAATTTATCATCTGAATGAGTTGCATTCTTTTGGGTTACCAATTCTTTTAGGTGTTTCACGTAAAAGTACAATCGGCGTCATTTTAAATAAAGAAGTTGAACAACGTCTAATTGGAAGCATTACAGTGGGAATATATGCTGCTCTTAAGGGTGTAGCAATAATTAGAACGCACGATGTAGAAGAAACAAATCAAGCATTAACCATGGTTAATGCAATTTATCATACTAGTAATAATCCAATTTGATGGAATTTAGCAAACTGCCAGAATAATAAAAGATAGAATGATAAAAATAAGGTAGGTAAAGATGAGTCAACGTAAATATTTTGGTACTGATGGCATACGTGGCCACGTTGGATTATCAAATATTAACCCAGAATTTGTTTTGAAATTAGGGTGGGCTGTAGGTCGCGTTCTTGCAAATGGTGAGAGGAAAAAAGTAGTAATAGGCAAGGATACCAGGATATCTGGCTATATGTTGGAATCTGCTTTGGAGGCAGGATTATCTGCTGCAGGAGTTGATGTAGCACTATTAGGTCCTATGCCCACTCCAGGAATAGCCTATCTAACTCAAACGTTGAGGGCTAATGCTGGCATAGTGATTAGTGCTTCGCATAATTTGTTTGAGGATAATGGGATTAAGTTTTTTTCATCTGATGGAGGAAAAATTCCTGACAGTGTAGAACTTGCGATTGAGGCCCAATTAGAGCAGCAATTGCAAACAGTGTCTTCAGCCAAGCTAGGCAAAGCAACACGCATTAATGATGCAGCTGGTCGTTACATTGAGTTTTGCAAATCTACAATTCATTCCATGTCTCGATTATCCAATTTGAAAATTGTTGTCGATTGTGCCAATGGAGCAACTTATCATATTGCTCCTAATGTGTTTTCTGAATTAGGTGCTGATGTTATTCCTATGGGAGTCAAACCGGATGGGTTTAATATTAATCAAGATTGTGGCTCAACAGCACCTGAATTATTAAGAAAAAAAGTGATTAGCGTTGGAGCTGATATTGGTATTGGTTTGGATGGTGATGGTGATAGAGTTATTTTAGTAGATTCTAGAGGAAATCTTGTTGATGGCGATCAAATTATTTATATCATTGCAAAAGAGAGGCATCAACGAGGTGTGTTACACGGAGGAGTAGTCGGTACCTTAATGAGCAATTATGGCTTGGAGTTAGCAATTACCTCATTAGGAATACCATTTGAACGCTCTAAGGTGGGAGACAGATACGTTCTGGAAGCATTGAAAGAGAAAGATTGGAGGATAGGTGGGGAAACCTCTGGTCATATTGTATGTTTAGATAAGACGACAACAGGTGATGGTATTGTAGCTGCATTGCAAGTTCTTTCAATCATGGTGAAGCAGGATAAGGCACTACATGAGTTAACTGAAGAAATTCATTTATTCCCGCAAACACTGATTAATTTAAAAACAAATAATGCGGCACTATTAGCATCTAATCCCGAAATTATTCAGGCGGTTAAAAATTTAGAGAAAAGTTTGAATGGTGAAGGTCGAGTATTACTTAGACCATCTGGTACCGAACCATTATTGCGGATTATGGTAGAAGGAGCCAACGAAGAAGCAGTTAGACAACAGGCCAAATGTTGTGCGACTATATCGATCAAATTGATGAAAATTTAACTAATTCGTAATCTTCTTAACGAAGTTCGATTCAATGTAATAGGCCAGGTAGGGTTAGCAAAGATCAAAGTATTTGATTAAATCTAATAAGACCTGAAGGCCTTTATTACAGATAGACTATCCATTTAGAGAGGCAGAGTCGATTCTTTTTGTTCTATAATTATCTCTAATAGAAACACTATCTTTCAGGGGGATGATTATGCGAAACGTTATTCTATTTGAATCAGACTCGCATCAATTCATCTTGCTGAATGAAAGTGATCCTGGAGAAGAGAACGGCATTCGCTCCAATCAATATTTGATAAAACATCATGCCAATGGTATTTTACTTGATCCAGGCGGTTTTAATGTGATGCCACAAACGTTGTCGGAACTACTTCGTTATCTTAACCCAGATTCTACTCAGGCGATCATATTATCCCATCAGGATCCTGACATTGTAGCTGGAATTGCAACTTGGATGGAGTTAATTCAAGCCCCAATTTATATTTCACGGATCTGGATTCGATTTTTACCTCATTATGGTATTAAGGATACGAGCCGATTTTTCGGTGTTCCTGATGTTGGGATGGATTGTATATTTGAAAATGATTTTCATCTGAAGATCATTCCAGCGCATTTTTTGCACTCTGAAGGACAAATGAACGTGTATGATCCAGTTTCCAAAATATTATTTTCAGGAGATATAGGAGCTGCTTGTTTGCCTGATGATCAAGATTATGCATTTGTAGATGATTTTGAGAAACATTTACCATTTATCGAGTCCTTCCATCGACGCTATATGTGTGGTAACAAAGCTGCTAGAGCTTGGGTAAGCAATATCTCCAAATTAGATATTAATATGATTGCCCCTCAACATGGTCCAATTTATCGTGGTCAATCAGTGTGTGACTTCATTAACTGGTTTAAGAATCTTCGTTGTGGTATGGATTTGATGAGTTCTGGAGGGCATTTCAAAGAATAGGGTGGTACCATTATGCAAAAAACTCTTTATATCGATGTACTTAAATTAGACGACATACGTACTGAAGTACTGAAGCAATTTAGTACTTTGATGCAAATGCATACACGTTCTCATTATTTTATGAAAGCCGTTGAAAAATTAATTGATTCTACGTTAGTAGAAAGTCAATCTTTTTTACAAAAAATTCTCTGCCAACAGAAAGATGTGGAAGAAGTCAGGCTAATCACTAGCCTAATAAATCGCTATTATCAAATTGTCAATACTTTAAATTTATTGCGCGCTGAGGAAGAAAAAAGTCATTCTAGTAAAACTTTTTATACAAAAAGCGCTATGATTAGCTTTAATGACATTTCAGCTAATCTATCGCTAGCATTTGAAAATCTTGAGTATTTTTCAACGCATGATTCCATGACCAATTTACATAATCGCCGCTATTTTAATAATATATTGGATTATGAAATCTCTCGGTCTGAACGCCACCATCATGTATTTTCTGTGCTCCTAATTGATATGGATAATTTTAAACAGATCAATGATTCTTATGGCCACCCGTGTGGTGATCAGGTTTTAGTAAAAATTGCATCGGTTTTACATGCCAATGTACGTAAAGGGGATATGGTTTCACGTATTGGAGGCGATGAATTTGGTATTCTTTTACCAGAAACGGATCCAGTTGGGGCTGAAAAAGTTGCTTGGGCATTGAAAACGAGTGTGAGTAATACTCAGTTTGAGGATCTCCAAGGTGGACATTTTTATACCACTGTTTCAATTGGTATTGTGAATTTCCCTAAAGATGCCCATAATATTATAGACTTATTATCGGGTGTTGATATTGCACTCTATAGTGCAAAAAAACGAGGGAAAAATACGGTCTACGCCTTTAGTAAGCAATAATCTTTTCTTCCTGATTCTTTAATGTTCTTGTCATTAGGAGTAGGGAAAAATTACACGGCAATCGGACCAAAAAAGATCATAGTTCTGATTTGCATTGCAGGTAGACGTTTGATCGAGGCAGGCTCAAAGGGGAAGAAGACTTTTTTAAAAAGTCTTGTTTCTTCCCTGTGCTTACTTCGATCTTGCTATCCTGCTGGCTACACTACACTCATTTGAGCCTTCTTATGACTAACTCTGACTCTCATGTCTTGGTCCGATTCCCGTGTCCTTATAGTCAATTATTTACAGATAGCATAGAATGCGTCATGCTCTCTGCTTCTTCAAGTAATTTGCTGGATCTTGTATTGAAAAAGCAGGGTCTTTTTGTATATTCGTATTCTTCTTGTCCTTTTAGCTTGCCAATTAACATTCTGAAGAAATCCTCTAGACATTCCCATATTTTTATCAAGCCTCTGTGCCGCTTTAAAGGGTCGTATCGCGGATCTTTAGTGATGAGTGGAATTTGCTCTTGATTTGCTTCTTTTGAGCCAGATTGTTCTATTGATAGTTTTATTGAAACAAGCGAATGAGCTGCTTGAAGGAATAATTCAGCTTCAATTGGGTATTCTGTTTTTAATTTCAGATATTGCAGCTGAAATTTCTGTAACTCCACGGGCCAGTTATTCAGTTCTAGCTCTATGTCAGCAAGCTCTTTCTCAATAATGGGGAGTGCTGGTTTTAAAACTAATAGCTTGTTAAGGTCTTGTTTTGGATCAAGGCATAGTCGCATGTAGGCCTGTATGACAGATAAATCATTCTTTTTAGCCTGTAACTCAAACAAGATGTCCTTTAAGAGCTGAAGTGCTTTAAGAACTAAAGTGTCAAAGAGAGACGAAGCTGTAATTGATTCATACACATTCTTGTACCAGAGCTGGATCTCCTCGGAATGTTGTTTTAGACACTCAGTGATTTGTGAGTGCAAAATATCCAGTTTCTTCTCATAAATCTGAGATGGTGATAGTGAAGAAACTGGGTCTGAATTGGGATTTCTACTGGGATGCGATGAACTTGAAAATATTTGTGGATTGGCGTTTCCAGAAGTCGGAGCTTTCTTAGAAAGGTGATCAATTAACAGTGTGCTTGGTTGCTCTACTACCCCTCCAATTGGCAAACCTTCTTCAGAGGGCGTATTGATTGGATTGATCTCAATGGGATTTTTGACTTCATCAAGTAAAGTTATCATGAAGTCTTCTTCTGATTCGGACGACTTATGGATGTCTAATGGTTTCACATTTTGCGGTATTGGTGTATTAAATATCTGTTGGTTGCCTGGTTCTGATGAAACCTTAGTTGATGAATCTTTATAGGGTTTCTCAGAAGTAATTTCCTTAAGCTGAGTAGATGTCCGATCAACCAGTGATACATTTTCAGTTGGAGTAGGGCGGGTTGGAAGAGATTCCCCCTGAAGAGGGGTATTTTTATTAATGCCATCCCTTGTAGAATCCGGAGCAATTTCATGAGGTATATTTTCTTCTAACTGTTCAGTAGGAGCTTTTAACGGATTAGTTGAGATGGAAGGCGCGCTGGGTTCTAAGGATAAATCAGACCCATTCTGTGGGGGCAGTAATGAATCTTTAGGGGAAAGAGGCTTTTGGATTACTTCCTCTCGTTGAACAATCTCCATTTCTGGTGTTAACGTTTTTAATGGTGGTTGTATTAGCATCGTTGCAGGTATTTCCTCCACTATAACTCTATTTTGTTGCGCTTCAACAGAGGGTCCGGTATCTACTTCTTTCCCAATTTTAGGTGGTAACAATTGATTTAATTCTGTCACGAGAAATTGGATTTGATTTTCAATATTGGATAACTTATTTTGGATCGAATCCAGCTCTTCTATTTTTAATGGCTGGTTGGAGGGTAATCGCAATTGTTCAATAAGAGTTTTTATTTCATTTGTCGTTTGTCCTTGTTTTCTAAGAAGAAGATCAATTTGCTTGGTTGCTTCTAAATAGGATTGACATAAATCAATTTGTTTTTTTAAGTAACCTTTCTGTCGATCATCATCGGCTTCAGATTCGTTCGCTTTTTCAGCCTCTTGCAAAGTTGGTAATTGCTCATTTATGAATTTATGTTCATTTAATTGAGCTATTTCCTTGCTTAGAGAACATATTTCTTGCAATTTCTCAAACGCCCGTGCTTTTTTCTCTCTTTGTTCAGTAACTTGAGGCATATTACTGAGCAGGGACAAATAAAAATCAGCGGGAGAAGATTCTGCAGAGAGTTCAGTAGATAAAGAATAGGTTGGTATGCTGTTTATCAGGGTAATAGCGTCAGCAACTAACTGTTTGGGAGCTTGTATAACGTCTTCATTAATTGGGCTTTCAGGTAAGGCTTTGCTTAATAATCCTTGCTGTTTTATAAATTCTGAATGCTTTATTGTTAATTCTTTCTGTCGATCTAATAACTTTAAGAACTGAACAGAATCTTTAAGTATTTGTTGCTCTTCATTATACTTCGGATTTGAATACCAAGATACCCAAGCAGATGGGTTAAGATTAGAGAGCAATCCATCAATTTTATTCTCATATTCTTGTATTAATTCAGAAGTGTTTTGTCTTTCTAGAAATTGTTTAGTTAAATCTTCCTTTAAATTTTTTGCAAGAACATAAGTAGTCACTTCATCTTCAATACGTTTTAGTTCTAAATCTAACTCTTCGATTTGCTTTTTTAATTCAGTTTCTTTTTGAGTTATATCCGATGCTGATAATTGTTGAGCAAATCGTCTTTGCAGATCATCCCATTTTTCAGTGATGCGGGTTAATTTTTTTGTTTCAGTTTCAACAACAGATAAGATCTCTTGCAATCGATCACCATCATTTTCTTCAGGACATTGGATATCTAATTCAGACAGCTCTTTTTTTATGGTATCAAACTGACTCTTTAGCAAGACTAACTTGAATTTTGCTCGTTGGGTGTCAATTGTTTCAATGGTTCTGCTAAGGTAATCATAATACTCTGATACTACTCCCTTCTGTTTTTCTCCATATTTTGGCAAGTCATAGGAAGGTATTGACAGATTTCTTTTAGGTAGGCTTTCATTGACTCCTTGTTCAATTTCCTTATATAAAGGAGCTATTTCGCTAGTAGATTGTTCGATTGCTTTAGTTAATTCAGAAATCTCCTTTTGAAGATCTGAGCTTTTTTTCATCAAAGTTTCAATATTTTGCTTTTTCTCTTTATGCTTTTCTAATTCTGCTGTCAAACTAGAATGCTCTTCAATTTGTTGTTTTAGCGACAATAAGAGAGCAAACTGGGATTTCAATTCTTGTGGAATGCCATTTTCTGTTAGCGGTGTTGAGCTAAATAGTTGCTTTAAATTTAAGAGATTAATTGGCGGAGTTAGAGTAGAGATTTCATTCATTAAATGCAGTATGACTTCTTTCATAGTAAACCCTCCTGGTTAAGTCATATAGGATTCTATCCAAATCAAGAGACTAAGCAAGTAGAAAAATGTAATTAATGCAAAAAAAATGAATAAATAATTCTGAAAAAAAACATTAGATAATGCTACACATCTGAGCAAAGTTTAGGTATATTCCACAGCTGTTTATGACAAATTGTTCTGGGAAGTTGTGGGATAGGTGTGTTAATAATTCGACCATCTAACTGTAGTGGCTTTTTTATGATATCTTTCAAAGATAGCATACAGTTATGGACAAGTTATGGCATTCACTATTTGGTAGCGAACATTAATGAAATGTGAATTGCCAATACGCTCATAACCGTAGACAAAATTGAGGATATTTACTTGCCTGTGCTGGAAATTATTGGAGGAAGTGTGAGGCAAAAAATAGTTGCTGGTAATTGGAAGATGAATGGCCAGATTCAGCAAGTGGTACAATTAGTTTCCCAAATAGAGGAATTGCTAGATGTTGATTGTATTGCACAAATTGTGATTATGCCGCCCAGCATATACATTCCACCAATAAGGAATTGTATAAGCCAAAACAAAATAGCAATAGGGGCGCAAAATGTTTATCCAAAGGATTTTGGCGCCTATACTGGTGAGATATCTGCGCCTATGCTTAAAGATTTTGGTTGCCAGTATGTTTTAGTTGGGCACTCAGAGCGCAGGCAATATTTTCACGAAGATGAAAAATTTGTGGCACAAAAATTCCACCATGTGAAAGAACATGATATGATACCTGTTCTTTGTGTTGGTGAAACCTTGCAGAAAGGGAAAGTGACATGACAGAGCAAATCATTGCCAAACAATTGCTTGCAGTGAGCGCAAGAAGTAAAGACTGTTTCCGCAATTGTGTAGTGGCATACGAACCTGTATGGGCTATAGGTACAGGCAAGACTGCAACGCCAGAACAGGCACAAAAAGTACACCAGTTCATTAGAAGTCTGGTTAGAGAAATAAATGATAGTGATGCCAAGCATTTGACAATCCTCTATGGCGGTAGTGTTAATGAAAATAACGCAAAAGCCTTATTTTCCATGCCGGATATTGATGGGGGACTAGTCGGTGGTGCATCGTTAAATGCAAAACAATTTGTGGAAATTGTGAAATGTATCAAATGATATTAATGATTCATGTTTTAATTGCTGTAATTTTGATTGGCTTGGTGCTTATTCAACATGGCAAGGGTGCTGACATTGGTGCTGCTTTTGGCTCTGGTGCCTCGAATACCTTATTTGGAAGCCAGGGTACCGGTGGATTTTTGTTTAAATTAACCGGAGGTTTAGCTTTGACATTTTTTGTCACTAGCTTGATGTTATCTTATTTGGTTTCTACTCAGTATCAAAAAGCAGAGCAGCTAGCCATCCCTCAACAAACTGGCGCGCCCGCAAATTCTGTTCCAGTGCCGGTTGAAAATAGTAAAAAATAAACTATAAAAGATGTAATCTTTAGGGTTGTCATCCTGTGATGAAATGAGGATGGCAAAATTAAAAAATTATGCCGAAGTGGTGAAATTGGTAGACACGCCGTCTTGAGGGGGCGGTGGCGCAAGCCGTGCCGGTTCGAGTCCGGCCTTCGGCACCATTTAATCGAGCAAGGTGAACTGATGCTACTGCAATATCTGCCCGTTCTCGTTTTTATTGTCGTTGCCTTGATTTTAGGTTCGGTAATGATAGGAGCAGGTTCTCTGTTTTCCAAACATAGTCCTGACAGTGCCAAAAACGCTCCTTATGAGTGCGGGTTTGGCGCATTTGAAAGCTCACACATTCCTTTTGATGTACGATTTTATCTGGTCGCTATATTGTTTATTATTTTTGATTTAGAAACTGCATTTTTTTTCCCTTGGGCCCTGGCTTTACGTAAAATTGGGTGGTTTGGATTTTACGGAATGATGTTGTTTCTTGGATTATTGGTTATAGGTTTCATATATGAATGGAAGAGAGGCGCCTTAGAGTGGGAATAACTCTTTTTCGTTTTGATTTTTAGATAGAGGTCAACAAAGGATATATCAGATACTGAGATATGGGGTTTACAAATTCCTGTCTTGACAGAGCGATAAACAAAATTCACATTTTGTGATATCCACAATGATGATCATTTTATTAGACTTTAATTAATATTTAACTGCTTAGAGGCGAACTATGGCGGTTGCAGAACTACAAAAAAAAGGTTTTGGAGTAACTTCAGTCGAAAAACTGGTGGGATGGGCACGTAGCGGTTCTATGTGGCCTATGACTTTTGGTTTGGCTTGTTGCGCAGTTGAAATGATGCATGTCGGCGCAGCGCGCTATGATTTGGATAGATTTGGCATTATTTTCCGCCCTAGCCCACGTCAATCGGATGTAATGATTGTCGCAGGAACTTTATGTAATAAAATGGCTCCTGCGCTCCGCAAAGTTTATGACCAAATGCCAGAACCTCGATGGGTTATATCTATGGGATCTTGTGCCAATGGTGGAGGATATTATCATTATTCCTATTCGGTAGTTCGAGGTTGTGATCGTATCGTCCCAGTTGATGTATATGTTCCCGGCTGCCCTCCAACAGCTGAAGCATTACTGTATGGTATTATCCAATTACAAAATAAAATCAGGCGGAAGCCTGTATTAGAAGCATAAGCTCATATCATCAAAGGTGCAAATTAGATGACAAAGAATGATTATTTGGTTAAAAAGATACAAGCTGATTTAGCAAATCATATAACCGAATTGACCACCGCTTATGGTGAAGTGACCATTGAGTGTGAGGCACAAAATTTATTGCCCATAATGCTTGAATTGAGAGATGGAGAACAGTTTTCTTTCGATCAATTGATTGATTTATGCGGAGTAGATTATTTGCTATATGGTGATTATGATTGGGAAACTGAATCTGCAACAGAACATGGATTTTCTCGCGGTGTAGAACGCCAGGAGGCAAAGGCGTATGCTTTGAATAAACCTCGATTTGCTGTAGTTTACCATTTGTTGTCTACAAAAAAAAACCATCGCCTGCGTGTTAAATTATTCGTACAAGAAACCCATTTAATAGTTCCTTCAGTCCATCATTTATGGAAGTCTGCTAATTGGTTTGAGCGCGAAGCTTATGATTTATATGGCATTTTATTTGACGGCCACCCAGATTTAAGACGTTTATTGACTGATTATGGATTTATAGGGCACCCCTTCCGCAAGGATTTCCCACTTAGTGGGGAAGTGGAAATGAGATATGATGCCAAGTTACAGAAAGTAATCTATGCGCCGGTTGATATTGTCCCAAGAGTCGTAGTGCCCAAGGTTATTCGCAATGATAATCGCTATATAGGTAATGAGGGTAGCCAAAATGATTGAATTAAAAAATTATACTTTAAATTTTGGTCCGCAACATCCTGCTGCACATGGCGTTTTACGCTTGGTTCTTGAGTTAGAAGGGGAAACAATTGTTCGTGCTGATCCACACATAGGATTGCTTCATCGAGCTACGGAAAAATTGGCTGAAACGAAACCTTATATTCAAAATATCGGTTACATGGATAGATTGGATTATGTATCTATGATGTGTAACGAACATGCCTATGTTATGGCAATAGAAAAACTACTAGGTATTGAGCCGCCCATGAGAGCTAAATACATACGAACCATGTTTGATGAAGTAACTCGTATATTGAATCATCTCTTGTGGTTAGGTGCAACCGCACTAGATATCGGTGCAATGACAGTGTTTTTATACTGTTTTAGAGAACGAGAAGATCTGTTTGATTGTTATGAAGCTGTTTCAGGGGCTCGCATGCATGCGACCTATTATAGACCAGGTGGTGTAGCGAGAGACTTACCGGATACTATGCCACAATATAAACCATCAAGATGGCATAGTGAGAGGGAGGTTGAAAAAAAGAATCATAACCGCCAAGGTAGTCTTTTAGATTTTCTATGGGATTTTACCGAGCAATTTCCTCATTGTGTGGATGAGTATGAAGCTTTATTGACTGATAATCGCATATGGAAGCAACGTACCGTAGATATTGGTGTTGTTTCACCAGAGACTGCTCTCCAGTGGGGATTTACTGGCCCTATGCTAAGGGCTTCAGGTGTAGCATGGGATTTACGCAAAAAGCAAAGCTATGCTGCTTACGATAAGGTTGACTTTGATATTCCAGTAGGAAAAACAGGCGATTGCTACGATCGATACCTGGTTCGAGTTGAGGAACTGAGACAATCAAATCGGATTATAAGACAGTGTATTGAGTGGCTAAGACGGCATCCCGGTCCAGTAAAAATTGATGATTATAAAATTGTACCTCCTCGCCGAGTAGTAATGAAACATGATATGGAAGCATTAATACATCACTTTAAACTGTTTACAGAAGGATTTTGTTTACCACAAGGTGAAGTTTATTCAGCTGTTGAAGCACCTAAAGGTGAATTTGGTATTTATATGATTTCAGATGGAGCTAACAAACCATATCGCTTGAAAATTAGAGCTCCTGGTTTTCCTCATTTGTCAAGTTTTGATGAAATGGTAAGAGGCCATATGTTAGCTGATGGTGTAGCGATACTAGCTAGTCAGGATATAGTATTTGGAGAGATAGATCGGTAAAACCTAGAGGAGAGTAGCAAATAACGAGACTACTTAATAATGCGTTGAATAGGTAGTTGCTTGCCATTGTCTATTCTAGGCTAGATGAATAGCGTCTTTGTTTAGAACGTACAAGAAATAATAAACGAGATAAAGGTTTCAAAATGTCTGATAATTCAGCAAAAATATTACATCAATTTATGTCAGCAAAACGGATGCATGAAATTGATCACTGGATAGCGAAATATCCTAAAGATCAAAAACAGTCTGCTGTAATGAGCGCTCTTCGGATAGTTCAAGAGGAACATGGCCATTTAACAACAGAACTAATGAATGCAGTAGCAGAATATTTGGAAATGCCAGCTATTGCAGTTTATGAGGTTGCAACTTTTTATACAATGTATGAGCATAAACCAGTTGGTAGACATTTAATTAATGTTTGTACCAATATTTCTTGTATGCTAAGGGACTCAGCAGGTGTAGTTGAGCATTTAGAAAAAAAATTGGGTATTCAATTGGGTGAAACAACAGAGGATGGTCGGTTTACTTTAAGGTCGGCTGAATGTCTTGGTGCCTGCGTTAATGCACCAATGATGCAAGTAGATAAAGATTATCATGAAAATCTGACTTCTGAATCGATAGACAAAGTGTTGGATCAATACCAATAAAGCAAAAAGGTGGTTGCCATGGTTGAATTAAATCAAGTTTGTTACCGCACATTTCATTTACCAGAAGCCTGGTCGCTATCTACTTATGAGGGTATTGGTGGCTACAGTGCATGGCGGAAGATTTTAAAAGAACAAACATCACCTCAATTTATAATTGAAGAACTAAAAACCTCAGCTTTGCGTGGACGCGGGGGTGCGGGTTTCCCCACTGGCTTAAAATGGAGTTTTATGAATAGAAACTCCCCTGTGCAAAAATATGTTGTGTGTAATTCGGACGAAGGCGAGCCGGGTACTTGTAAAGATAGAGAAATACTAACGTTGAATCCTCATCAACTGATCGAAGGCATGGCTATAGCTGGTTATGTCATGGGAGCAACCGTTGGATACAATTATATTCGGGGAGAATTTTGGTTTCCTTATGAGCGCACTGAAGCTGCTTTGAAAGAAGCATATGATGCTGGACTGCTGGGAAAAAATATATTGGGTTCTGGGGTTGATTTTGATCTCTATAATCATTTAGGAGCAGGTGCTTATATTTGTGGTGAGGAAACCGCTCTCCTTAATTCTATTGAAGGGAAGAAAGGTATGCCGCGCTTTAAACCACCATTTCCTGCGAATTATGGTTTATATGGTAAGCCTACAACAATAAATAATACTGAAACATTCGCTTCTGTGCCTGTAATCATGGAAAAAGGTGGTGAATGGTTTTTAAAACTTGGCAAACCCAATAACGGCGGAACAAAATGTTTTAGTGTCAGCGGACACGTCAACAAACCTGGTAATTTTGAAATACCACTAGGCACACCTTTTAAAACTTTGCTCGATTTAGCAGGTGGTGTAATTAAAGGTCGCAGAATTAAGGCTGTGATTCCTGGCGGGTCATCAATGCCAGTACTCCCTGGTGAGATTATGCTTAGTTTGGATATGGATTATGACAGCATACAAAAAGCAGGTTCAGGGTTAGGTTCAGGGGCCGTAATTATTATGGATGAAACTACCTGCATGGTAGACACCTTGTACCGGATTTCCGAATTTTATATGGATGAATCATGCGGACAGTGCACTCCATGCCGTGAAGGAACAGGTTGGTTAGTAAGATTATTACATAGAATTAAAAACGGTCATGGTGAACCTGGAGATGTGGAGAAATTAGTTAATGTGGCGAATAACATAGAGGGGAGAACTATTTGTGCGCTAGGCGAAGCAGCTGCTTGGCCCGTACAGAGTTTTATTAAGCATTTCTATGATGAATTTGAATATTTCATAAAGCATAAACGCTCGATCGTCGCAGCATAATTGAGAAGGTTAGACCATGGCTACTATTGAAATCGACGGCAAAACATTTGAAGCAGAAAACGGTAAAATGATTATTGAGGTGGCAGATGAGGCTGGAATTTATATTCCTCGTTTTTGTTACCACAAAAAATTATCTGTAGCGGCGAATTGCCGCATGTGTTTGGTAGAAGTAGAAAATGGCAGAAAACCAGTTCCTGCTTGTGCTACACCTATAACGAATGGAATGAAAGTTTTTACGAAATCAGAACAAGCTGTCCATTCTCAAAAAGTTGTTATGGAATTTTTGTTAATAAATCATCCATTAGATTGTCCTATTTGTGATCAGGGCGGGGAATGTGAATTACAAGATATTTCAATGGGATTTG
The DNA here is from genome assembly GCF_000770585.1 of Legionella norrlandica. Classification (GTDB taxonomy): domain Bacteria; phylum Pseudomonadota; class Gammaproteobacteria; order Legionellales; family Legionellaceae; genus Legionella; species Legionella norrlandica. Next base: position 101,196 of record NZ_JNCF01000002.1, read on the forward strand.
GTACTGATAAATCAGAATATACAGAAACCAAACGTGCGGTCGACGATGAGAATTTAGGAACATTAATTTCTACTGAAATGACCCGCTGCATTCACTGCACTCGCTGCGTTCGCTTTGGTGAGGAAATTGCAGGGGTCAGAGAATTAGGGGCTACCGGTCGTGGCGAAAAAATGCAGATTGGTACCTATGTACAACACAGTATGACCTCTGAAGTTTCAGGAAACATTATTGATCTGTGTCCTGTAGGTGCATTAACTTCTAAACCTTTTCGTTTTAAGGCTAGGGCGTGGGAGTTAGCCCAACATGATGGTATAGCGCCGCATGATTGTTTAGGATCAAATATCCATATTCATACCAGAAGCAAAACATTGATGCGTGTTGTGCCAAGAGAAAATGAAGCAATTAACGAAACTTGGTTATCTGATAGGGACAGATTTAGCTATTTAGGGTTAAATTCAAGCTCCCGAGCTAGTAAACCACAAATAAAAAGAAATGGTCAGTGGGAAGAAGTTGATTGGGAAACTGCTTTGAAATTTACCGCAGAAGGGATGAGCCGAATTCTTAAACAATATGGTCCTGAGCAAATGGCTGCTTTCGCTTCTAGCTCTTCAACCTTAGAAGAGATGTACTTATTGCAGAAATTAATGCGAGAGATAGGGGTACAAAATATAGATCACCGGCTGCAACAAATTGATTTTAGAGATCAAACACATTTACCTGCAACATCAATAAGTACGCTGCCATATGCTGAAATAGATCATCAGAATTCTATTTTGCTAATAGGATGCAATATCCATAGAGAAGTTCCTTTAGCAGGAGTTAGGGTCAGAAAAGCTTTCCGTAATGGTGCAAAAATTTATGCGATTAACCCTGTGGATTTTGATTATCATTTTGATCTGACCGGTCGTATTATAATTTCTCCATTAGAAATGCCTATGCAATTAGCAAGGTTAGTGTTGGCGCTCGCATCTGATTTAACCTCACTTCCTGAGGAAGTTCAAAAATTGCTGATAGGTTTGGAAGTTGATAAACAAACTAAAAAAATTGCAAAAGCTCTAAAAGATGAAAAGGCTTGTTTAATTACCGGAGCTATATGTGAAAATCATCCAGAGTCGTCGTTATTGCGTACTTTGGTTTCAGTGATTCAAAAATTAAGTGGTGCCAAATTAGTAAAATTAACGAATGGCGCCAATAGTGCTGGAGCTTGTATCGCTGGCATGCTACCACATAGAACAGTAGCTGGAAAACCTATTGCAGAACCTGGTTTGAATGTTCAAGAAGCATTAAATGCTAAATTAAAAGGTTATTTCCTAATGGCCGTGGAACCAGGGTATGATTTTGCCAATCCCTATGGAGCGAGGCAGTCTATGTTGGCTGCTGAATTTGTTGTATTGTTATCAGCTTATAATCATGAGTCTATGCGTGATTATGCTGATGTTATATTGCCTATTGCCCCTTATGCCGAAACATCAGGGACCTATATTAATATTGATAATGTCTGGCAGACAGTAAAAGGTGCTATGTTTCCATTTGGTGAGTCTCGCCCTGCATGGAAAATTCTTAGAGTTTTAGGCAATTTGCTCCACTGTAAAAAATTTGATTACACTTCGACAGAAGACATTCTATCAGAAATTAAAGAGTGTGTGACTATGACAATGGAACAGGAATATAAACCTTATTATCCAGAGTCTTTGCCTGTGATTAATCAATCATTGGTAAGAGTGGGAGAATGGCCGCTCTATCGAATAGATGCTATTGTAAGGAATGCAAAAGAATTGCAATCCTGTGCAGCATCTGAATCAGCCTGTATCAGAGTTCATCCTTCAACAGCTGATAGATTGAAATTAGATGAAATTGCCACTGTATCTCAGGGCGATATTGAGATAACATTGCCGCTAAAACGTGATGAGCGCGTTGCGGTAGATGTTGTATGGGTAGCAAATGCAATGCCAGAGACAGTAGACCTTGGTCACTCTTTTGCTGCAATAACAATAAAGCGCTAGATAGGTATAAAAATGCTTCATAATATTAGCATATTAATTTGGATTATCATTAAAATTCTTGTGATTGTAGTCCCTTTACTGCTTTGCGTTGCTTATTTAACCTATGCAGAACGCAAGGTTATTGGCTACATTCAAGTTCGTATAGGTCCTAATAGGGTTGGGCTAAAAGGTCTTTTACAGCCATTCGCAGATCTTATTAAACTGATAACTAAAGAAATAATAGTCCCTACTCGATCTAATAAATATCTTTTTGTTATTGCACCCCTTTTTGCATTAGTGCCATCTTTAGCAGGGTGGGCGGTTATTCCATTTCAGGAAGGTGTTGTTTTGGCAAATATCAATGCAGGAGTATTGTACCTTTTTGCCATGAGTTCGTTAGGTGTTTATGGAGTACTCATTGCAGGTTGGGCGTCTAATTCCAAATACGCTATGTTTGGCGCATTGCGGAGTACGGCTCAAACAGTATCTTATGAAATTGCTATGGGTTTTGCTTTTGTTGGTGTTTTGCTTGCAGCAGGAAGCATGAATCTAACAGATATTGTCCTTTCACAAAAAGGAGGCATTTTGCATTGGTGGTTTATCCCATTACTTCCTCTGTTTTTGGTGTTCTGGATCGCTGGAGTTGCAGAAACCAATAGGGCTCCATTCGATTTGGCAGAAGGGGAATCAGAAATAGTAGCTGGTTTCCATGTAGAGTACTCTGGGATAGGGTTTGCTTTGTTTTTCCTATCTGAATATGCCAGCATGATTTTAATCTCTACTGTGTTGGCACTTTTATTTATGGGAGGTTGGCTATCACCTTTTGAGGGGATTACCTTTCTAGATCAAGTCTTTTTTGTCGTACCGGGATTTGTTTGGTTACTTCTAAAAATTAGTTTCTTTCTTTTTGTATACTTGTGGGTAAGAGCTACTTTCCACGATATCGATATGACCAGCTTATGCGTTTAGGCTGGAAGGTACTTATCCCTGTTACCATAGTTTGGTTGGTAGTAACTTCTTTAATGGTAGTTGCTCATGTTAAACCTTGGTTTTGACGGTTAAAAGAGAAGCTGATGAAAAAAATATATCATTATATAGCTCATTATGTCCGTTCCTATTTATTATTGGAACTGTTAGTCGGTCTATGGGTAACGGTAAAGGCTTTTTTCAGGAAAAAGACAACAATCCAATTTCCTGAAGAACAAACGCCGCTTTCTCCTCGGTTTAGAGGACTGTTAGCATTGCGTCGCTATCCAAATGGTGAGGAGCGTTGTATTGCTTGTAAATTGTGTGAGGCAATTTGCCCTGCTTTGGCTATTACAATTGAGTCTGAACCAAGAGAAGATGGCTCTCGGCGTACTACTCGTTATGACATTGATATGTTTAAGTGCATCAATTGTGGATTATGTGAGGAATCTTGTCCTGTTGATTCAATTGTCGTTACTCCAATTCATCATTATCATATCAGCGAGCGCGGTCAAAATATTATGACAAAAGAGAAATTGCTGGCAGTAGGCGATTTGATGGAACCACAACTTGCAGCCGATAGAGCTGCAGATGAAAAATACCGTTAATGGGGTGATTTATGCATGAATGGGTAATCCAAGCAATTTTTTACGTATTTGCGTTATTGGCAGTTGCATCCGCATTAATGGTAATAAGTCAAAATAATCCTGTCCGTTGTGTCTTATTTCTAGTACTAACTTTTTTTGCAAGTTCTGTACTGTGGATTTTAGCAGAGGCAGAATTTTTGGCATTAATTTTGATATTAGTATATGTCGGTGCCGTTATGACTTTATTTTTGTTTGTCGTCATGATGTTAAATATCGATATTGAAAGTATGAAAAGCCATCTAATTAAATATTTGCCATTTGGATTAATTTTAGTTGCTTTGTTAGCTGGTCTATTAATGGTTGCTATGCCAAGAGATTCATTTAAAGCTAGTGTTCAAAGCCAAGAAAAAACAATGAATGTCAGCTCACAACTGATGGACTTATCTGCTCAAGGTGAGGATGATTCATCAAGTTCTGTTTCTAACACTGAAGCATTAGGAATGGTTCTCTATACAGATTATTTCCTAGCCTTTGAAATAGCTGCAGTTATTTTATTAGTAGCTATTGTCTCGGCAATTACCTTAGTCCACAGAGGAGCAGCACGATCTAAACGGCAAGACATTACTCGGCAGATTATGACTCGGAGGGAAGATCGAGTGGAATTAATCAATATGAAACCAGAGAAATAGCTATTGGGGAATTCTTTATGATACCTGTTTATGATTATTTGATATTAAGCGTGATTTTATTTGGTTTGAGCTTTGTTGGCATCATGCTTAATCGCAAGAATATCATCTTACTACTTGTGTGTGTGGAATTGATGTTGTTGGCGGTAAATACAAATTTTGTCGCATTTTCCCACTACTATAATGATTTGGGTGGGCAGGTGTTTGTCTTTTTCATTTTAACTGTAGCTGCAGCTGAAGCAGCAATAGGTTTGGCCATAGTGATGTTGCTTTATAGAAATAGAGGCAATATTGACGTTGATAAAATGAATCATTTAAAAGGTTAAAATCGTGAGTATCCAACAACTTTCTCTAGTAATTGTTTTAACTCCTCTGATTGGCTCTGCCATTGCAGGTTTTTTTCGCAACCAAATAGGTCGGGTAGGCGCTCATACTGTAACTATTTTGGGAGTGGCCATTTCATTTATTTTTTCAATATTTCTCGCTTGGAATATATTTGGGGGGTTAATTCCAAATTCAAGCTCAGTCGTGTATCACTGGGCTAGTGGTGGTTCTTTATTCCCATATGAATTTAATATTGGTTTTTTAATTGACCCCCTAAGTGTGGTCATGTTAGTCATAGTTAATTTTGTCTCTTTATTAGTGCACATTTATAGCATTGGTTATATGGCTGATGATGATGGCTACCAGAGATTTTTTAGCTACATCTCCTTGTTTACTTTTATGATGTTAATGCTTGTCAGTTCTAATAATTTCTTGCAACTATTTTTTGGATGGGAAGGGGTAGGGTTGGTATCTTATCTGCTAATCGGATTTTGGTATCAAAAAGAATCAGCTATCGAAGGGAGCTTGAAAGCATTTCTTGTAAATCGCGTAGGAGACTTCGGATTTGTATTAGGAATTGGATTGCTGTTTGCTTATACTGGAAGCCTTGATTATGAAAAAGTTTTCAGCAGCGCAAATTATTTGGCAAGTCAACATATTGAATTATTTAGTGGTCATTCTTGGTCTTTGATTACAGTAATTTGTTTGCTACTTTTTGTCGGCGCTATGGGTAAATCAGCACAAGTTCCCTTACACGTCTGGTTGCCCGAATCAATGGAAGGTCCCACTCCTATTTCAGCTTTAATCCATGCAGCCACTATGGTTACTGCTGGCGTCTTTATGATTGCTCGTATTTCTCCATTAATGGAATTATCAACAGTTGCATTAAGCACGGTATTAGTAATTGGAGCAACTGGAGCGCTATTTACAGGAATATTGGCTTTGGTGATGAATGATATTAAACGAGTAGTAGCTTATTCAACATTATCGCAACTCGGCTATATGATGGTTGCAATGGGTGCTTCAGCTTATAGTGCTGGTATATTCCATTTGCTCACGCATGCATGTTTTAAAGCATTACTATTCCTTGGTGCTGGTTCAGTCATAATTGGTATGCATCATGAACAGGATATGCGTAAAATGGGTGGTTTGTGGAATAAAATGCCTATTACTTATGTAACTTATGTTATAGGCAGCTTGGCATTGTGTGCGTTCCCTCCTTTCGCCGGTTTTTATTCAAAAGATACGATCATTGAAGCAGCACAGCTTTCCCAGATACCAGGCAGCAGTTATGCTTATTTTTGCGTGACTGTTGGAGCTATGGTTACTGCTATGTATACTTTCAGATCATTGTTTATGACATTTCATGGTAAGCCTCGTATGGATGAGCACACCTTAAGTCATGTTCATGAATCCCCTTGGGTGGTTTGGTTGCCATTAGTTTTGTTAGCCATCCCATCCATAGTTTTAGGTTATATACTGTACATGCCAATGTTATTTAATACCTCCAGTGTATTAAGTTCATCGATTTTTGTTTTGCCACAGCATAATGTTTTGGCGGAGTTAGCTCACGAAGTGACTTCCCCATTTGAAAGTGCAGTGCATTCGATTTATTCACTAACATTTTGGGTCGCTATACTAGGCGTGATCATTGCTTGGGTATGTTACATTGCTATTCCAACTATTCCTGCTTATTTGGCTCGACGTTTTTCAATAATTTACGCAATTCTTGTAAATAAATATGGCTTTGATCGTTTTAATGAGCTTGTTTTTGTAAAAGGAGCAAGGGGATTAGGAAGTACCTTTTACAACATTGGAGATCAAAAATTAATTGATGGTGCGGTCGTCAATGGTAGTGGACGTCTAGTTCGCTGGTTTTCTAAAATAGGACGAAACCTACAAAGCGGCTACCTCTATCATTATGCAACGGTAATGATATTTGGTTTATTAGCTTTTCTATGCTGGTTGATACTAGGCTGAAGGTAAGGTGAAGGTATGCATTATTTGCTCAATTTGTTAATTTGGTTGCCGATACTGGGTGGGGTTTTTGTTCTGCTAACAGGTGATGATAAAAACCCTAATGTATCGCGTTATTTAACGTTATTTACCATAGTACTGTGCTTATTATTGTGCATACCATTAATTGCAGGGTTTGATTTGCAATCATTTAGCATGCAATTCATAGAAGAAATTCCCTGGATGCCAGCTTTAGGGATTAATTATAGCCTTGGAATAGATGGTTTATCTTTATTACTCATTGTATTGTCTATTTTTACTAACTTAATAGTGGTACTGGCTACCTGGGATAGCATTAGAAAAAGAGTATCGCAGTATCTGGCTGCCTTTTTAATTATGCAAGGTTTATTGGTTGGTGTATTTTCTGCACTGGATGCAATAGTCTTCTATATATTCTGGGAGGCAACGTTGATCCCAATGTACTTGATTATAGGTATTTGGGGATCTGATAACCGTGTTTATGCAGCGATTAAATTTTTCCTGTATACATTTTTAGGCTCAGTCCTTATGCTGGCTAGCTTCTTGTATATGGGCTACGTTGCTGGATCTTTCAAGATCGAAACATTTTATGCTATTAAATTAGGAATGACAGCTCAAACATTAATTTTTATTGCTTTCTTCCTAGGCTTTGCGATAAAAATTCCAATGTTTCCTGTTCATACTTGGTTACCAGACGCTCATACAGAAGCTCCTGCAGGCGGCTCTGTAGTGTTGGCAGCGATTTTATTAAAATTAGGGGCGTATGGATTCATTCGTTTTTCTCTTCCAATAGTGCCAGATGCATGTAGCAAATATGCTGCTCTAATGATTGCGTTATCCCTAATTGCCATAGTTTATATAGGCTTAGTAGCTATTATTCAGAAGGATATGAAAAAATTAATTGCATATTCTTCTATTTCTCATATGGGATTTGTGACATTAGGATGTTTTGCTGTGTTTGTAATTGCACGTCATGCTGGATTAAATAATGCTGGCTTAATTTTAGAAGGCGCAATTGTAATTATGATATCGCACGCATTTGTCTCAAGCGCAATGTTTGCTGGTGTAGGATATATCTATGATAGGATGCATACACGACTACTGGCAGATTTTGGTGGGATAGTTAACACGATGCCAATCTTTGCTTCCTTTTTCATGCTTTTTGCTATGGCTAATGCTGGTTTACCAGGAACATCAGGATTTGTTGGAGAATTTATGGTGATAATAGGTAGTATAAAAGCTGGTTTTTGGGTGGCTTTTTGGGCTGCCACTACTTTGATAATTGGCGCAGCTTATACTTTATGGATGTACAAACGAGTTATTTTTGGACCAATAGCAAATGAAAAAGTAGCCGCATTAAAAGATATATCAGGCTTTGAATTAAGCGCTTATGTATTACTTGCTTTAATGGTCATTGCTCTAGGGGTCTATCCAAAGCCTATGTTAGAGTTTGTTCATCAAAGTGTAAGTCATACTTTGGCATTAGCAGATAAATCAAAATTGTAACAAAGGATTCAGATTGCAATTAAGCACTATCTGATTCTATAGCAAGGTTAACTATGATGACATTACTTGAAAATATCCATGTAGCAACTCCAGAGATGATTATTTTGACTACTGCATGTATGGCGTTGCTTGCTGATCTATTCTTTAGACATAAATTGAAATCAATAGCTTTTTACATTTCCTGCATTGGAATTGTGATATCAGCTTTAGTTAGCTACCTTTTCATAGGTGGTTTTAAGGTTCTTATATTAAATGGGCTTTTTGTAAGTGATGACATAAGTCATTTGATGAAATTATTTATTGACATCACTGTATTGTTAAGTTTTATGTACTCACGAAGTTATTTGGATGAACGCCAAATACCTTCTGGTGACTATTATGTTTTGGGATTGTTCTCAACTTTAGGTATGATGACTCTAGTGTCTGGACATTCTTTATTATCTATTTACTTAGGATTGGAGCTAATGTCATTACCGTTATATGCAATGACAGCTATCAGAAGAACAGATAGTGATGCTTCTGAAGCCGCAATGAAATATTTTGTAATGGGTGCTATTGCGTCTGGTATGTTGTTGTATGGAATTTCTCTGGTTTACGGTGCCACAGGAAAGCTGGATTTATTGGATATTGCAAATGCTATAGCCATAAATTGGCAGCAACAAAATGCTCTTTTTACCTTTGCCATGGTATTTATATTAGCAGGTGTTGGTTTTAAATTAGCGGCTGTTCCTTTCCATATGTGGGCTCCGGACGTATACCAAGGTGCACCAAGTTCTGTAACTCTATTTATTAGTACTGCTCCTAAAATTGCAGCACTGGGAATGGCACTTAGAATATTAACTATTGGTCTAGTTGATATAACTGTGCAGTGGCAGCAAATCATCCTAGTGATGGCTTTGCTTTCTACAGGGTTAGGCAATATTCTTGCTGTAATTCAAACTAGAATTAAGCGATTGTTGGCATATTCTGCGATTTCCCATATAGGGTATGCTTTGTTTGGAATTTTGGCAGGTAGCTCCGCAGGTTATGCTGCAGCATTATATTATATTTTGGTATACGCAATAATGTCTGCAGCGGGTTTTGGTTTAGTTGTATTAATGTCAAATCATGGAATGGAGATTGATAGTGTTGATGATCTAAAGGGCTTGAATAAAAGGAACCCTTGGTTAGCATTTATGATGCTATTAGTTATGTTTTCGATGGCAGGTGTACCTCCAACTGTTGGTTTCTTTGCAAAGTTGCTTGTGTTAAAAGCATTAGTTGATGTGAATATGATTTGGTTAGCTGTGGTAGGTTTGTTATTTACCGTAGTAGGTGCCTATTACTATTTGCGCATCGTCAAAATTATGTATTTTGATCAGCCAGAACAAGAGAATCTGGTGTCGATTAGTGGAGGCAAGACATTAGTTTATTCTCTTAATTGTCTTTCTTTGCTGTACTTAGGTATTTTTCCAGGTGCATTAATTGCCGCATGCATTAACGCATTTGCAAATTAATTTACAAACTTTAGTAAAAGTACTTGCTTAGAGCCCCAAGTCCCAGTATACTTTCCTTCAGTTGACGCGGGGTGGAGCAGCCTGGTAGCTCGTCGGCTCATAACCCGAAGGTCGTAGGTTCAAATCCTGCCCCCGCTACCAATATTAGAAAACCCCATTTATGGGGTTTTTTATTATGCTAAACAGGGTACTGTCAGAATTTGAGTCAGTTATCAGGCTTGGGCGAGTGCGCCCTTTTTTTGTTTATAAATACTATGATAAAAGATGAGTTAGTACAGCTTTTAGAGCCTATAATTAACAGCATGGGGTATGAACTTTGGGGTTGTGAATATCTTTCTCAAGGGAAACATTCATTATTGCGGATCTATATTGATAAACCAGATGGAATAGGAATTGATGATTGTCAGGAAGTTAGTAAGCATGTCAGCTCTTTACTTGATGTGGAAGACCCTATTCCAGGGCATTATAGTTTAGAAATATCATCTCCTGGAATACCTCGGCCGTTATTTAGTATCTGGCAATATCAGCGTTATATTGGACATGAAATTCAGGTAAAAACTTTTAAGCCAGTTAGTGGAAAACGTAAGTTATCGGGTACTATTGTTTCAGCATCTGAGAACGCAGTAGTATTGGATATAAATAATGAACATCAAGAAATACTTTTATCAAATATTGTGAAAGCAAATTTGACAGTCTAGAGAGGCGAACAATGAGCAAAGAATTGTTATTAGTTGCTGAGGCATTATCAAACGAAAGAGGTGTCAGTAAAGACGTTATTATACTTGCCATTCAGGCTGCACTGGAATCTGCAACTCGAAAGATCCTAGGGTTAGATATAGGAGTACGCATCAAGATCGATCCTAAAACAGGTGAGTATGAAACATATAGATATTGGGATGTAGTTAATGAAGATGAGTTAGAGTATCCAGATCGCCAACTAACTTTAGAACAAGCAAAAGAACGTAATCCTTCAATAACAATTGGTGGTCGCATTGAAGAAAGCATACCCTCTATAGAATTTGGCCGAATTGAAGCCCAAACAGCGCGACAAGTTATCATGCAAAAGGTGCGTGAGGCTGAGCGGGAATTGGTAATAGACCAATTTCGTAGTAAGCTTGGACAATTGGTTTATGGAACGGTTAAAAAAGTAACTCGTGATAATGTTATAATTGACTTGGGAGGTAAAGCAGAAGCATTTTTACCACGCTCTGAAATGCTACCTCACGAAATGTTTCGTCCCAATGATAGAGTTCGTGCGTATTTATACGAAATTACCCCACAAGCAAGGGGACCACAATTGTTCGTAAGTCGAACACGGAATGAAATGCTTATTGAATTATTTCGTATTGAAGTGCCTGAGATTGGCGAAAACATAATAGATATCAAGGCTGCTGCTCGTGATCCAGGAAATAGAGCAAAAATCGCTGTCAAAACGAATGACGGACGCATCGATCCAATTGGCGCTTGTGTCGGTATGCGTGGGGCTCGAGTTCAGGCTGTTTCTAGTGAATTAGGTGGTGAACGTGTGGATATTGTTCTGTGGGATGATAATCCAGCACAATTAGTAATAAATGCGATGGCTCCAGCTGATATAACGTCTATTGTTGTTGATGAAGATACTCACACTATGGATCTGGCAGTGGCAAAAGAGCAATTATCACAAGCAATTGGACGGAATGGGCAAAATGTGCGTTTAGCTAGTCAGTTGACTGGTTGGACATTAAATGTAATGACTACCGAGGAATTTGAAAATAAGAATCAAGAAGAATCGAGTAAAATAGTTAATCTATTTACCAGTGCCCTAGAAATTGATGAAGAAATAGCCTCATTGTTGGTGGCTCATGGATTTTCTTCTCTTGAAGAAGTAGCTTATGTTCCTAAAGAGGAATTGTTGGCTATTGAAGAATTTGATGAGGAGATCGTTGAAGAATTACGGAATAGAGCTAATGATAAGTTGCTGACAATGGCGCTTTCTTCAGGTAAAGGCTTATCAGGTACTCCGGATGATACACTTTTAAGTATGGAAGGGATGACAGAAGATTTGGCAAATAAATTAGCAAGTAAAGGAATTACCACAATGGAGGAGTTAGCAGAGCAATCTGTAGATGAATTAATAGAAATTGAAGGTATCACTGAAGAAAAAGCGGGTGCCTTAATAATGAAAGCAAGAGAACCATGGTTTCAATAATGGTATTAGATATTTAGAGGGTCTGTTGATATTTTCTTAGTAGCTTAAGCTGAAAATCTTGATTTAAGCAGAACATGCATGACATGTGAGCAACAAAATACAAAAGAACACGGTTTTTCAGCCAAGATAGTAGAAATGCCAATAACTCTTAGATAATGTTAGACGTATTTAAAATAGATTCAGCTTTATAAAAAGTTGCTGAGAGGGGATTAAAATATGGCGGATGTGACGGTTAAACAATTAGCTCAAGTCGTTGGTATCCCGGTTGAGCGCTTATTGAACCAGTTACAGGAAGCAGGGTTATCTTTTACCGATGATCAACAGACTGTGAATGAAGAGCAAAAAAGGATCTTACTTAATCACTTAAAAGGTAGTTCCAGCCGTGATATTGGTGCTGCACCTGAAAAAATAACTTTAAGACGTAAAAGCATGTCTCAAGTCACTGTTGGGCATGATATTCATAGCGGAAAAACAGTTAATATTGAGGTTCGAAAGAAAAAAACATTTATAAAAAGAAGTCCTGTTGTTGAACAGCCTGAAGCTGAAGTGTCAGTTACGCCCCCAGCGCTGCCTTCTGCTGCATCAGGAGAAACCATTCATGAAGCAGTACCGACTGAAGAAATTTCAATCACTAGCGAATTACCCGCTGAAATTCCTGAGGTAGAAGAGAGCGAAGAAACGAACGCTACAGAGACAGTAGCCTCAGTGGAAGAATGTAAAGAAACTCCAATAGTGGAAGAAGGGAAAGGTCCAGAGGTGAAAACAGAAGAAGGAGGAGAGCCATTAGATATTTTAGGGCCTGATGTTCTTGAAGACACTGCCGAGATTTCTGAGGTTATACCGTCTGTTTCTAAGAAAGAAGAATTTAAAACAGAAAAATCAAATAAGAAAAAACACATTGAGCCATCTGACTCAGATGTCTCTGAATTCAAAAAAGGTAAGAAAAAACCAAAGTACCAAGTTTTTGACAGAGATGATGAGGAGCAAGAAATACATAGGCGTGGTGGACGTAGTAAATTCAAAAAGCGTAAAGGTACTGAAAAATCAGATAAATACAGAGAAGCTGAAGAGTCGTTAACTCATGGCTTCGCATTACCTACTGCCCCAATTGTCAGAGAAGTTCTTATTCCTGAAACAATCACTGTGGCAGAACTGGCCAAACGCATGTCAGTAAAAGCGGCTGAAGTAATCAAGATAATGATATCGCTAGGGGCAATGGCCACAATTAATCAGGTCATCGATCAGGAAACCGCTGTTATAGTTGTAGAAGAAATGGGGCATAAACCTGTAGTTATCAAAGAGGATGCCATAGAAGCTGGTTTGGGCGAAGTCATTTCAAAAGGCACTAAAACGGAATCAAGAGCTCCTGTTGTTACAATTATGGGACATGTTGATCACGGTAAAACCTCTTTACTTGATTACATCCGTCGTACCAAGGTTGCAGCTGGTGAAGCAGGAGGTATTACGCAGCATATAGGTGCTTATCACGTTAGTACACCAAAAGGCGATGTTACCTTTTTAGATACCCCAGGACATGCTGCATTTACTGCAATGAGAGCTCGCGGTGCACAAGCAACTGATATAGTGGTTTTGATAGTGGCAGCTGATGATGGTGTGAAACCTCAGACCATAGAGGCAATTCAACATGCCAAAGCAGCCAAAGTGCCTATAATCGTTGCGATTAATAAAATGGATAAACCTGATGCAGACCCTGAGCGAGTTATGAATGAATTATCAGTTCATGAAGTAATTCCTGAAGCATGGGGTGGTGACACCATGTTTGTTAATATTTCTGCAAAAACTGGCATGGGTATCGACGATCTGCTGGATGCCATTTTACTGCAAGCAGAAGTGTTAGAATTAAATGCTGTGACGGATGGCGCTGCTAAGGGAGTGGTTATCGAATCTCGCTTGGATAAGGGACGTGGTCCTGTTGCAACTGTTTTGGTCCAAAGCGGAACCTTACATAAAGGCGATATCCTATTGGCTGGATTCCAGTATGGACGTGTTCGAGCATTAGTCGGAGATAATGGAGATCTGGTAGACAGTGCTGGCCCATCTATTCCTGTTGAGGTATTAGGGCTGTCGGCTATTCCTCATGCTGGCGATGAAGCAGTTGTTGTTTCTGATGAGAAAAAGGCTAGAGAAGTTGCTTTATTCAGGCAAGGTAAATTCCGCGATGTTAAATTAGCAAGACGCCAAAAAACATCGATAGAAGGTATCATGGAAAACATGACAGCCACCGAATCTAAGGTATTGAACATTGTATTAAAAGCCGATGTTCAGGGGTCTTTGGAAGCTATTTCGGATGCCTTAGTCAAGCTGTCAACTGATGAAGTGAAGGTAGAAGTGATATCCAGCGGTGTTGGAGGAATAACTGAATCTGATGTCCATCTTGCTATAGCTTCTAATGCTATTTTAATAGGATTTAATGTGAGGGCAGATAGTACGGCCAAGCGCCTAGCGGAGCAAGAGTCTGTATCTATTCATTATTACAGTGTTATTTATGATATTGTGGATCAGATTAAAGGCGCTTTAACTGGTATGCTTGCTCCTCAATTTAAGGAAGAAATTATTGGTATCGCTGAAGTTCGAGATGTTTTCAGATCACCAAAACTTGGTGCTATTGCAGGATGTATGGTGATTGAAGGCGCAGTAAAACGCAATAATCCGATTCGGGTATTACGATCCAACGTGGTTATTTATGAAGGAACATTAGAGTCATTAAGACGCTTTAAAGATGATGTTTTGGAAGTGCGCCAGGGTTTTGAATGTGGTATTGGTGTGAAAAATTACAATGATGTAAAACCTGGTGATTTAATTGAAGTATTTGAGACAGTTGAAGTTCAACGTGATTTATAAAGATGAGTAGTAATTTTAAGAGAACTGACAGAATTGCAGAGATGATTCAACGCAAGCTTGCTTTGATAATTCCTCTGGAAATAAAAGATCCTCGCTTAAAGGGATTCATTACTATTTCAGCAGTCAAAGTGACTGCTGATTTAGGCCATGCCAAAGTATACTTTACAGTTCTTAACGAAGATAAAACAGTTGTTGCCAACATATTGAATGGAGCAGCTAACTATTTGCGAAGCGCACTTGCGAGAAGCATCACCCTGCGAACTGTTCCCCAACTTCATTTTATTTATGATGAGTCAATAGAATATGGGCAACGGTTGAGCCGCTTAATTGATAAAGTCAATCCCCCCAGCTCAGATGACGACAACAGTTGAAACTCAATACTCGATAAATGGGATTCTTTTATTAAACAAACCGAAAGGAATTTCATCAAATGCTGCTCTACAGAAAGCGAAGTATTTGTTCGGAGCTAAAAAAGCAGGCCACACAGGCAGTTTAGATCCTTTAGCTACTGGCATGTTGCCTATATGTTTTGGAGAAGCAACCAAAATTTGTGAATATCTTCTGAATGCTGATAAGTGTTATGAGACAACAGGTAGGTTGGGTATAAAAACAAATACATCGGATTCTACTGGTGAGGTAATATTCTGTGCTGCAGAATGTCATGTTAATAATGCACAACTGTTGGAAGTATTAGAAAAACATAAAGGTAAAATTAAACAAATACCATCTATGTTTTCTGCTTTGAAACATAATGGGACTCCTTTATATCGATTGGCTAGAGAAGGAATAGAGATCGAGCGTAAGGCTAGAGATATCTTAATTAGCCATTTGCAATTGGAGCAATTTGATGGAGAGAGTTTTTCATTAATTGTGAAATGCAGCAAAGGAACCTATATAAGAAATTTAATAGAAGATATTGGTGACGCTCTGAATGTAGGAGCTCATATGACTAGGTTACATAGGCTTTACACTAGTGGATTTCAAAATAGCCCTATGTATTCACTAGATGAATTACAAAATATGCCACACCCCCAAAAGCTTAATTGTTTAATCCCCATGGATCAGGCAATCGATTATTTGGTACCAGTAACTCTTACGGATTCTGAAGTAATTTCAATTCGCCAAGGTAGAATACTCTCCTATAAAAGTAATGTCAGCGAGGGAGATTATGTGCGGTTGTATAATATCAAATCAGAGTTTGTTGGAATAGGTATTGTTTTAAGTCATGGTGATATTAAAGCAAAAAGATTATTGTCATTTAGCCCCTAATGTCTATGTGTTGGCAATTGAACCCTACAGTCCATTAAAACTTTTTAAGATCTTACTATCTAGGGAAAACAAGTGAAATGTCAACAGAACTTGGAAATAATTTATGAAATTTTTTAAACAAATTCCTATTCAGCACTTGTTTCATTTAGCATGCCTTGGTAGAATGTTCGCCTTTATGAAGAATACTTAGCTTAGTTCCAGGAGTAAATAATGTCGCTAAATAGCGCGGAAAAAGCAGAAATTATTAATGAATACAAACGTGGTGAGAAAGATACAGGTTCACCTGAAGTACAAGTTTCTTTAATTACTAGTCGAATTAAATATTTAACTGAGCATTTTAAAGAAAACAGAAAAGATTTCCATTCCCGACGTGGCTTACAAGAATTAGTTAATAAGCGCCGTAAGCTATTAAAATATTTGAAGCGTAATGATCAAAATCGCTATCAAACATTAATCCAAAATTTGGGATTGAGAGATTCTTATTGATTGATGAGATTTTTTGTCTCTTTTTGAAGACACATCAAATAATAAATACAGTTTAAAATAAAAGGCGCAGTTTTCTGCGCCTTTTTTTTCATTAATTTACTCGATGAGGAATAGTACGTGGCAAAAATTACAAAAGAAATAGCGTTCGGCAATCACAAGTTAGTATTGGAAACTGGTGAGGTGGCGCGACAAGCTGATGGCGCCATAATGGCTAGCATGAATGGTACACAGGTATTAGTTACTGTAGTTTGGAAAAAAGATGGTAGTGAGGGCAATGATTTTTTCCCATTGACTGTCAATTACCAAGAAAAATTCTATGCAGTTGGTAAAATTCCTGGCGGATTTAATAAACGAGAAGGAAGGCCAACTGATAATGAAACACTAATCTCACGTTTGATAGATAGACCAATTCGTCCATTATTCCCAGATAATTTTTTTAACGAAGTACAGATCATTGCTACAGTTCTATCTTTAAATCCTGAAGTATCTTCGGATATCCTTGCTATGATTGGGGCTTCGGCGGCACTAGCAATTTCGGGTGTCCCTTTCAATGGACCTATAGGTGCTGCTCGGGTAGGCTATAAAGAGGGAATTTACTTGTTAAATCCAAGTAGAAAGGAACTTGAAGAGTCTAAGCTTGATCTGGTTATTGCAGGAACAAAAGATGCTATTTTAATGGTAGAATCAGAAGCACAAGAGCTAAGTGAAGACATTATGCGTGGTGCTATGATTTATGGCCATGAAATGATGAAGGGAGTTATAAAAGCAATAGAAGAAATGGCTCGAGAGGTTGGAAAAGCCAAATTAGAATGGAAAGCTCCTGAAATAGATACTGTATTACAGGCTCGCATTGATGATATTGCCCGAAATGAAGTGGAAGAAGCCTATCTTATTAAAGACAAACAGCAACGACATCAACGTTTAGATGAACTGAGAGAACAAACTATTTCTGCTTTGCTGGTAGAAAATGATGAATTAACTACTGAAGCTATTGCAAACATGTTTGGTGAATTAGAGCGTTCTATAGTTCGCCAACGCATTCTTAATGGGGAACCGCGTATTGATGGACGCGATCACAAAACAGTCAGGCCAATTGCTATTCGCACTAAATTCTTAGAGAGAACTCATGGTTCTTGTTTGTTTACCAGAGGCGAAACCCAGGCGCTGGTCGTTGCAACTTTAGGTAATGAGCGTGATGCGCAAATATTAGATGGAATTAGTGGTGAAACGAAAGATCGATTTATGCTTCATTATAATTTCCCTCCTTATTCAGTTGGAGAAACTGGGCAAGTAGGTAGTCCTAAGCGCCGCGAAATCGGACATGGTCGTTTGGCTAAACGTGCTTTAATGGCTGTGTTACCTAATACAAGTGAATTTCCTTATGTATTACGTATCGTATCTGAGATTACTGAGTCTAATGGTTCTAGTTCTATGGCTACAGTTTGTGGAACTAGCTTGGCATTAATGGATGCTGGTGTGCCTTTAAAAGCTCCTGTTGCTGGCGTAGCTATGGGATTGATTAAGGAAGATGATCGCTATGCAGTATTGACAGATATACTAGGTGATGAAGATCATTTAGGTGATATGGATTTCAAAGTAGCAGGTACAGAGAAAGGGATCACCGCTTTACAAATGGATATTAAGATTTCCGGGATTACTAACGAAATTATGGAACAAGCTTTGGAACAAGCTTTAGAAGGCCGTCTCCATATTCTTGGTGTAATGAATAATGCTCTCTCTGAGCATAGAGGTGAATTATCCCAACATGCTCCAAGAATCTCAACTATGAAAGTAGCTGAAGATAAAATTCGTACCATCATTGGTAAAGGAGGCGCGACAATTAAAGCCCTTATTGAGAGTACAGGTGTCTCTATAGACATCGACGATTCGGGAGTAATTCAATTATTTTCCCCAGATAAGATGGCTCTGGAAGAAGCACAAAAACAAATTAAAGCACTAATTGCTGAGATTGAAGTAGGTCAGACATATCAAGGTAAAGTGAGCAAGATAGTTGACTTTGGTGCATTTATTAATTTACTTCCAGGCAAAGACGGTTTGCTGCATATTTCTCAAATATGTGTTGATAGAACACAGAAGGTGGAAGATGTACTTCAGGAAGGTCAGGATATTGAGGTATTTGTCGCGGGAATTGATAAGCAAGGCCGAGTAAAACTGGAATGGAAAAATAAACCTCTGACTGCTGAGAAGGAAGTTGATGAGGTAAAAGAAACCTCTGCTACATTTCTGACAATAGAGGAGCAACCTGAAGAAGTTAGCACTGATAGTAAGATTTCTGAAGAAGAGTAGGATGTAATCGGTCACCCCTAATATACTTCTTTGAAGTTTATTAGGGGTGACCGATTACATCGGGAGCAGGGAAAAGGTTGACTAACCTGCTAGGGATTCTACTCTACTCCCTGTTTCTATCTAATCCAGAATTTGCTTAACTGATTAAATTCAAAAACTCAATTCGGCTGCTTGGGCTATTGCGCATTTCACCAAGCATTACTGAGGTAGTCATTACGGAGTTTTGTTTTTCTACTCCGCGCATCATCATGCAAAGATGTTTTGCTTCAATAACTACTGCGACTCCACGAGCTCCAGTAATGGATTCAATGCAATGAGCAATTTCTCCAGTCAATCGTTCTTGAATTTGAAGACGTCTTGCGTAAAAGTCAACAATTCGAGCAATTTTAGATAACCCTATGACTTTTCCGTGTGGCAAATATCCAACATGACATTTCCCAAGGAAAGGCAATAAGTGATGCTCACATAATGAATACAGTTCTATGTCCTTGACAATAACCATCTCACTCATGTCAGAATCAAACAGAGCCTCATTAATGATTTCATCTAGGTTCTCATTATAGCCCTTTGTCAAATACCGCAAGGCGTTTGCTGCTCTTCCAGGAGTATCTTTTAGTCCTTCACGGGTTATGTCTTCGCCTAATTCTTTAAGTAAATTTGAGTATAATTTTTCCATAGCAAGAATTCCTAACCTGGTGGCCAAGTCATTTGACGTCCACCAAGTAAATGTAAGTGAATGTGGTAAACTTCCTGCCCGCCACCAGAATTAACATTAAAAACCAATCGATAACCTTGTTCACTTAGGCCCTCAGCGCGAGCTAAATGTTTTGCTCTGATTATAAGATTACCAAGAAGCTCATGTTCTTCATCAGACACATCATTGATGGTTGCAATATGTTTTTTAGGTATAATCAATAAATGTGTTGGTGCTTGAGGCCTAATATCGCGAAAAGCCAAGATATTATTGTCTTCGAAAACTACTGTTGCAGGGATTTCACCCTGGACAATTTTGCAAAACAAACAATTCATAGGTCATCCGCATTTTAGATTCAAAATGATATTATACCTTAGAAACTTCAAAATGCTATTTTTAGCCTATGGCTTTTTCTTCCCAAGAAATTTTTAAAGATTCACAAGAGTATGGATTATTACTTATCCTTAAAATTTCCAGAATAAGAATCAACCCCAACCCTATTTCTTTGGTTGAGTCTATTGAGAAAACTTGTCTTTGCCTTTTAATATGATTTTTCGCATAATACCCTTTTATTACTATATTTAAGGTGTGTAAATGAGTTTAATGGAGATTCCAAGCGGTCGCGATGTCCCAAATGAAATTAATGTAATCATTGAAATTCCTATGCATGGAGAGCCTGTAAAATATGAGGTTGATAAACAAACGGGGGCTTTATTCGTAGATCGATTTATGACTACTGCTATGTTTTATCCAACGAATTATGGTTATATACCTAATACCTTATCAGAAGATGGAGATCCAGTCGATGTGTTGGTTATTACTCCAGTTCCTTTAATCAGTGGGGCTGTGATTCCCTGTCGTCCAGTTGGCATGCTCAAGATGGTAGATGAATCCGGAGTAGATGCCAAGATATTAGCTGTTCCAACGTCAAAGTTAAGTAAAATGTATCAATCCGTGCAGATTTACCAAGATATTCCTCAACATTTATTATTATCTATTGAGCATTTCTTTAAGCATTATAAAGACTTAGAAGAAGGGAAATGGGTAAAAATTGAAGGTTGGGCTGGGCCAGATCAGGCTCGAGAAGAGATAATCTCTAGTGTTGCCCGGTACAAAAATAAATAAAAGAGATAAATGGCAACATACTTTAATAAGCTGAGCGCTGTGCTTATGTGCGCTCAGCATGAATCTATTTTTCTAAAATTTAAAAATTGAGGCTTCTCCTACCTACTTCAAAATAGTAGGTTCTATTGTATAATTTGATATCCCGAAAAAGCATAAGGATGCTAAGTGCCACTCCCTCTTTCAACCTTGTTAATTTTATTATTTCTTCTTATCTGTTTGTCTGCCTTTTTTTCTGGTTCAGAAATAGGAATGATGTCTATCAATAGATATAAATTGCGACATTTGGTAAAAAATAATAATAAACAAGCCATTAGAGTCAATCATATGTTGGCTAGACCTGACAAACTGTTAAGTGTGGTCTTAATTGGCAATACTCTGGCTAATATAGTAGCTTCTACTCTAGCTACTTTAATTGGACAACGATTTTACGGTGATGCCGGCGTCGCAATAGCAACTGCCTTGCTGACTATGGTGATTTTAGTTTTTGCTGAAATGACTCCTAAAATATTAGCGGCAATTTATCCCCAACAAGTAGCTTTTGCCGCCTCATTACCATTGAACATTTTAGAATGGCTCTTTTCTCCTTTAGTGCATTTTATAAGCTTCATCTCTAATGGTGTTCTGCGACTATTTGGTATATCAATAAATCGGATTCAAAAAGAAGTGTTAACAGGTGAAGAATTAAGATCGGTAGTTCACGAAGCGGGTGGTTTGATGCCAGTGGAACACAAAAGTATGCTAATTAGTTTATTAGATTTAGAACAGGCAACTGTTGAAGATATTATGGTGCCTAAGGCAGATATAGTGGGAATTGATCTGGATTTGCCTTGGGTAGAGCTTTTGGAGCAATTAGAAACAGCGCAACATACCAGGTTACCTATTTATCATAGTTCTATTGAAAATTTGGTAGGGATGATTCATGTAAGAAATGTTTTAAATTTAGCGATAGAAGATAAGCTAACTCTTGAAAACTTATTAAATAGCGCTGAAGCTCCTTACTTTATTCCCGAAGCAACTCCATTGAATATCCAAATATTAAATTTTAGGAAAATGAAAAGACGCAGTTGCTTTGTTGTGGATGAATATGGAGATATTTTAGGGCTGGTGACTATGGAAGACATTCTCGAAGAAATTGTCGGAGAATTTACAACCGATATAGCCGCCCTAAGTCGTGATATTATCCCTCAAGAAGATGGATCAGTGATTGTTGATGGGAGTATCACTATTCGTCATTTAAATCGTATGCTGAGTTGGACTTTGCCTTTGATTGGACCAAGGACTTTAAGCGGTCTGATTATTGAACATTTAGGATATATACCTCCTCCGGATTCTTGCGTAGCTATAGACAATTATCACATTGAAATTTTAAGGGTCAGTGATAATATCATTAGAGGAGTAAGGATGATTAAGGTGAATAGAAAAAGAATATAGCTGGATAGGTCAAGGAACTTATCTGATTGAGAAGTATTCTTGGTCATATTTTTTTAGTTTTTATGGATGCATTGCTATTGAGGAGTTAAGTTTATTTAATTGATTTTCAAGAGTTTTTGTCCAATCTCTTAATGATTTACAAGTTTCTATTCTATTGACTTTAAAAAATTTATTACTCAAACCAGCTTCTTTCAGCTTTGTTCGCAAGCCGTCATCTATTCCTTTTAGTATACAACGTTTAGCGCTACTGGCACAGTTGTTAAAAAGGAATGAATAGTCTTGCTTACGTTCCTCCAGCATCGCGTTTAGTATTTTGAGCTCATCCACATAATAAACGAGCCCACTTTCTTGAGTTGGCAAGATGATACTGTGCTCAGGGTGTCTGCCTTCGGTAAAATCACGATTTTTAACATATTGCTCTCTCCGAGCGGTATACTCTTTGCGAAGAAGCGCTTCTGATTTTAATTTTTCTAAATCTTTTTCATCTCTGCCGTTTATTCTAGCTTCTATTTTTTTTAATTCTTCTTCGTGATAACTGATCGCTTGTTCCACTTTATGAAGTTTTTGTTGCTCATTAATATCTTCTTTTTCTGTGTATAATTTCTCAAGCTCTTTTTTAAAAAGAGCTCTTTTCTCCAAACTGATATCTAAGTCTGAAATTTCACTATATAAATCTGTATTCTGGTTTTTTTCCCTCACAACTTCCTCTAGAGCAGATGTGCGATGTTCAATCACCATTGGTCTTAAGGAGTCTTCATTTATCATGTCGTTTTCATGAGTATTAAATGATGGCTGTGTTCCTTTGATAACTTCTTTTTTTGTTGGCTTTTTCTCTGGCCAGAAACTGTGAGGAACGATATCACTTTTTACTATTATGGGCTTTAAATGAGGAGGTTCACTATTTAAAGAGGATATCTTAGGTTCTTTGGTTGCCACCACAAGCAATGTTTTTTTAGCGTTCAGTTCTAAAGCATGATCTTCAATAAAATCAAAACTTGTTTTTGAGCGTTCATCAATTTCTATAGTGAAATTGACATGTCCTATATTTTCTCCTTCCGATCCTGACGCCAGAAGTGGCCCAAAAAATTGATGTTTAATAGGTCTCTTAAAGAGAGTAGCTGTTGATAACCAGATATTTACTTCAATCATAACTCAAATCACCAAGGTAATAACAAGCACCAAATGATCAATTATACCACATAAAAAGTAAATTAAAATCAAAATAGTCATTGCATTGTCAATATGGTTTGATCTAAATCTCTAATGATAGTGGGACATCAAAATGGACGTAGGAGAAATAAGAAAACCAAATCAAGAAAATATCATTTCATAGATGTTTACAGGAAGGTCAATGAACATGTATATTTAGACATTTTGTCTCTATTGTAGCTTTATTAGTGACTTAATTAATTGTATTGTGGCAGGGACAAAAGGGAGTGGATTATTGAAAGAAACTAAAGTAAGTATTGATTCTCTTCAAGAATCAATAGAATTAAATGTAGTCGATGCTGTCGATGAAAAAACAGTATTAGGTTTCGCAATAGCTAATAATTACAGGACATTTGATCGCCCAACTTCTATCCCAACCTCACCAAATAAGACTTCGTGGTTAAAATGCTACTTACCCTCACCTAATTGGATAACAAACTGTTTACCGTCTTCTGAGTCAATTAAAAAATATGTCCCTTCATGGTCGACCCTTGGCTATGGCAGTGCTGCTATTTTAGCAACCCTTCCTTCTCTACCCTATTGCTTCACCTCAACACCAGCATCAATTAGCAAAGAATGGTGGCTGTCAATGTCGCTAGAACACCAAGCTTTTTTGGTTGCAAGTTCTGGTATTTTTCTTATGGTAGGAACGGCAACACGATTTAAATATTTCCACTCCATGATGGATAATTTAAGAAGGATATTCGCAAATTTCTGTAGTAGTATCAGCGGATTTGCTTATAATTCATCAATCTTGTTAGTCTCTGGGATCTCAGCGACTCCTTCTGCAGCTCTTGGATATTATGGTTCAATTTGGGCTGGGAAAATTATAGCTAGTTCAGCAGCATTTTCTAATTTTATAATGACAGCTGCTCTTCGTATTGTCTTTATTCCTAATTTCATCACCAGTATGGTCAATCTAATTAATAAAGATAGACGATTTCAAAAGCAAATGCTCAGTCAGTTAAAACATCTTAAACCGGATGACCTAGAAGAGTTTAATCAAAGTCTATTAAAACAGTGTAGTGAAGAGGGAATAAATGAAGATGTAGTGAATGCAATGCTGGAAAAAATTTATAATAAAGCCTTTCAGATAGAACTGGAACATCCTGAAAAGTCACTTTTTAATCAACCATCAATGATGGAAATAACAACAGATAATCTCAAATTGCTATTCGCTACGGCTATTGGAGGTATCCTAAGTGGGGCTTTTTTCATATTCATTAGTCAATCTGGGTATAAGGGTACGGAGCTTATTTGCCAATCAATATCTCAAAATTGTGAACTCGATAATTTATCTTATATTTATAAATTAGGTATCTCCATTACTCCTGGAATTACAGCTGCCATTGTAGCTTTCATGTCAGGTTTTGAATTTGTTGAGAAAATAATCGGTTCTATATATCGGCACCTTACCCAAAAACCAAGCGATATCATAAAAGTTGTATTAATGATTGGTTGCTGTTTACTCACCGCAATGTCATTAATGAACGCAGCAAAAAGTATCGCCAGTGGACCTAATTTATTTGATCTGACAGCCAATCCAGATACTTTGGGACAACTAATTTATCTTACGCTATATATTTGGGGAAATTATGGAGTTGCCTTTGCTTTAGATATGGGCGCTTGTTCTAAACTATTGGGGCTAACTGATCATTCAGATCCCATACCGACCATGAATAATTTGATTACTTGGATGGAAAGTAATCCACTATCTCATGATACTTTAGTTGGTTTAAGACAACATGGCTTTTTTACCAAAGCCTCAGTGAATCCTGCTAAAAATGACATCCCGTTACCAGTGTTTAACGTTTAATGGTTGTTTAAGGGATGCTTCTCAATCAAGATCCTAATTCGGGCGTAGGCATTTAGTTAGATTCAAGAGAGCTGCTATTGCTGGGCTAATATGCTGTATACCTGTTTTTTTGAACTGGGGATTATATGATATAAAAAATATCGGGAATTATTGGCATTCAATTTTGATTTTTCTAAAGTAGATTCATGCAAAATAAAAGAATAAACGTTTGACAAAATAAATTTTTAAGCTAATCTATTTTTTGTGCGATGCAACATATGGAGAGTGTAATGAAACAACCCTTTTTCAGCAAAAGGATTTGGATGCTTTAATTCATTCAATCGAAAGACCAATATATGATTTACTAGAGCTCAATATTAAAACATTGCAAAATAGATCGGGTATTCCGTTCGATTTTTTAAATGTTTTAAAGCCAGAAGAAATTTTGGAAAAAAATGTGGCTATGTTGATTGAGAATGGACAAAAAGCCATGAATTATATGTTTAATGTATTTCAGATAATGGAGCATCATTGGTTTAGCATTTATAACCAGATAGGTGAACAATCGTTTGAAAAGAAAACCGTTTCTCCCATTACAAAGTCAGCTCAGTTGAGTAAATCCAAGGTAAAAAAATCAATTAAAAGTAATACTGGTGCGGCTAAAAGTCAAGCGAACGAAGTTACAAAAGTAGCTAAGCAGTCAAAGCCTAAAACCAGTAAAATAAAAGCTAAAAGTAGTAGCGAAGCAAAAACTAAGGTGAAGGCTCAAGAACAGCCAATAGTTATGCAACAACAACTGCAGAGAGCTCTATCTTCTTTAACACAAACTGCGGGAAAGCAAGAAAGTAGCGGTAACGTTAAAAACTTAAAACCAGAAATAACGGATAAAGAGTCTCAAATTAATAATAAGCCCCAATAATCCCTTCAGAGTACATTATTTGAATCTTGTTGGAATGCCAGAGTTTTGCGTCCAGTTTTTCGTTCAAGATGGGTCAAATATGGCATTCCGATGATACAGCTTGAGTAGTTATATAATAATTGGGACTTCATTTGAAACTTGCTAGGGAATAGTTAAGAACACGACTAAGGATGACCTACAAAGTAGCTTCATTTTCTTTAAGAGTTACCACACGAGCAGTAAACATATAGCCCCCATTACGAATGGTTTTAATTAATGCCGGCTTTTTCTTATCTGTTTCAATTTTTTGGCGCAAACGGCTGATTTGAACATCAATTCTTCTATCAAAAGGCGCCAAGTCAGTATTCTTGGTGATTTGTAATAAAAATTCCCTATCCAGAACTCGTTGTGGCTGTTGAGCAAAAGTGAGAAGTAAATCGTATTCACCAGCACTTAATTGCAATTCTTCATTGTTTTCTCCAAATACCTGGCGAGAGGCTGGGTAAAGCCGCCAATTGGCGAACATTAATACTTCTTTGCTATGATCTATTTTTTGCTGAGCTCTTATTACTCGTCGAGTGATGGCACCGATCCGTGCATGAAGTTCACGAGGGTATAATGGTTTCGTCATGAAATCATCTGCTCCGGCTTCTAACATTGCAATGCTAGACTCCTCATCGGGTTTATTATTAATAACGATTAATGGTACAGGGTACATATTATAAAATTGTTCAATTGTTTCTGGCTCAGCTTTTAAAATAGACCAATCAATTAAAATTGCTGTGGGCATGCCTTTTTCAACATGAATTGGGAACAATTTTTTTTGTTGAATGATGTCAAGATTAAATTTTTCAAAATAGTCCTTCAGGTCTTCACTGACAGGTTCATTATCAATAAATAGCAAATAGTGGCGTTGTGGCATCAATTTGCCCCAAAGGAAAATTATATTGCTTTAATTTTGGCAAGTTTATTAGACGGTTGCAATTATTTTTAAGTATTTTGAAGCTTCTTAATATAAAAAGAACAACAGGTATTTGGATAAAATTAGGCAATTTTCTCATTTCAATGCTATTGTTAAAGTTCGAGCTTCTGAATGATGCTTGAGGAGAAATGGATGACTCAAAATACCCCTATCTTATCAAATTGGTTTGTTACGGAGAACTATAGAGCCAAAGCACAAATTAAATATCAGCTGAAATACTTAGAAAGTCGGCTTGGTAAGTGTTTTGACCAGAAAGATGAGGATTTCTGTTTTTCAAAAGAAATACATACGCTTTGCATTACATTAGCAAATAAGTATTTGGATTATCTAAAATTATTAGATATTCATTGCGATCTTAAACATTTTCTCCCATCCGAAATGTTTACCGAGAAAAGTTGGCCAGATATATATCAAAAAATTGGACATTTAAAGCAAAAATTGTCTGTTGTGGTTGATTTAAGAGAGGAAGCTGTCATTATTGCTGAGATATCGTTTCTTTATAAACAAATTGCGATACTAAGCGAACCTGAAGAAAATAGTTCCTCTTGGGAATATTTTGATGAGCTAAGACATTTATTTAAAAAAGAAAACATTAAGTTATGGTTATCTACTGTGGTTGATGTTTGGAATCAAAAAGCTAGTTTATTTAAAGATCCTATCCCATTGTTTCGTGGGTGGGCTCTTAATGAACAACAGGAGGCTCTGAATTTTTTTTCTGAGCCTGATCTAGTGAATTTGGTCAATGCCATATTTTTCTATAAGTTATATCCAGATAAATTATTTAATGAACTGATTCATCCCGAAAAATTGGTTTCTGTGCGCATGCGTTTGGGTTTTTTACACGACTTTATTGAGCTTTTACAAAGACAATTACATAACAATGCTCTTCAATATGGATTAAATCCAGGTGTTGATTTTCTATTTCACGGTGATGAGCTTCATCAAGGAATTCTGTTCGAAGTGAATGAAGTGTACAAGGAAATAATTCAGTTAGCTATCAAGAATCTAAAAGTGCCTTATACACCTGAAAATAATGAAAAGGTGACTCTAGAACGTTTGCATGATTTAAGTCGAGCTTATAAATTTTGGTTTAACCCTAATAGATTGATAGATGCTGTAATGGTGTTACAACAAAGATTAGTCAAAGAAGGTGAATTCCAGGATGATGATTTAGCAATATTTCATCAAGAAATGCTTATTTTATTTCACCAATTAACTACAACAGAATGTATGGATCTCTATGGATATTTTGCTAATAAAGACAGTCGGTATCTACTTTATACCCTATATTCAATAACTATAGGACGTTCCTTGGATTGGTTGCCAACACTTAATGCCATTGAAAAAAATGCTATAGAAAAAGTTTATAACGCTTTGAGGTGTGTTATGGAAGCTTTGCGAGTTGAATTAAAAAATAGATGTATTACAACAGAGCCGTATGTATATGATTTGGGGAAAAAAAATGTTCAAGCTAGGCGACGTAATCGAGAAGCAGTGTTTAGAATTATTGCCATTTATGGATGCGAAACTAGAACCCTTAGTAAGTCATTAGAAAAATTATTCGGTTCTATAGAAGAAGCCTCCTCCCAATAGACAAATTGAGTATTGGAGCACGCCCTTTCTTAGTTCTGAACTTTGATCTTGGGATATCCGGAAGATTATTGGATTGGGTAAATCAATTTTTTACCATAGAATTGCTGAAGCTGCTTTTTAAGTTTTTCTGCGGGGCTTGATTTGGCAAAATCACTTTCTAAATTATCAATCCATTGGCTAGTTGAGAGGTTTAGGATGACAGGGATGTAGGTATTTTCATCAGGATATAGGCTAAAATCCAATCTCCGCTGATCACGCCGTATAACTTTTGATTATTTACATTAATTAATTCATTTGGTTTCAGCTCAAGTTCACCAGTTTCAGGATTAACTTGGTATATTTTTTTCCCCAATTTAATGGCCTTTTCTTTAGTAAAATCTTGATTGGGATACATCCCGCTTTCTATAAAAAAGGTACGATCAGGCAGTGAGTTATGAGGATTGAGTATGGTTGACAGTAGTGAAATACCATCCATTTTTTGCTGATTTGGAGCATTTAGGAAATTGAGGATAGTTGGAGCCAAATCAAATAATGCTACTTTTGTTTTTATTTTACTAGCTTTTGTTAACAATACTCCTTTCTTATAAATGTTAAATGCGAGGAGACTATGATATTGCATTGGGCTTAATATATCAGATCCATGACCTGCACTTTTATCCAATTCTGTTGCGGTTTTTGTTTTAAAATATTCTGCAAGTCTACTAGTTAAAGGGCTTTGATAGTTTTGGTAGCTAGTTAATCTGGTGTTTGGATAATAAAGTACTTCCCCATGATCACTTAATATAATAAGCATGCTGTTTTTAAAATAATTATGCTTTTGCAGATAAGAGAAAAGGGCCTTAAATTGATGATCAACGGTTTTCAGTGCTTGTTGGTAGAGTGCATCGCGTTTGCTTAAGCTAAATTCATTATTTACTTGTTCGGGTGATGAAGCTGCCCACGCATAAGGCCAATGTGGAGAGCAAAATGCACTGCAAGAAAAACAGGGAAATTTTGTTCCAGAGAGAGTTCTCTTTCTAATTCTCGTGTAAAAGTTTCGGGGTAGTACAATATGTAGCTGGCTCTATTATTGTAATTATAAGGGAATAGCCAAAAACTAATTCGAAAATTGATGAGTAGATTTCCGAGAGGAAAATCATTATAAGAGCCTAACATGACATCGTTAACCCCCGTTTTAGGACCAATAATTTTTTTAAATCCAAAATCTTTATCGATACTATTAAAGCGTCTGTCGTCGGTAGCGTATATTGTAGTATATCCTAATTTATTTAATTCCCACACAATACTGTCTTGGCTTTTAACTTGCTTTCGCTCTACTAAATTTTCTTCAGCGAGGTGATTTTTGGGGTATAGACCGGTTAGGATAGAACTCCACGCCGGGTAGGTTCTAGCTAATGGACTAATTGTATTGGTAAAGCGAAAGCTATTAGCTAATAAGTGATTAAGAAAAGGCATACTTTTAGCCGTTATACTTTCCGGGCTTAGGCTATCTATTCCCAAGATAATGATATTGGGCCGATGACCCGGACTTTGGTTTGGGGTAGAGTTGAAATAATGACTTAGTACTGTCACTCCAATAACGAGAGGAAGTATTATTGATAATAGGCGAATGCTATACCAGTAAAAGCAGCAGTTCAGTAATAAAATCACCAAGCAAGATAAAGAAAAATAAAGCAATACTAAAAAAATAAATCCAGGAATTGGTGGTGAAAACAATTTGCTGTAAATACTAAGAGGGAAATAATAAGCATTGGCGCTTAATATAAAGCAAGCAAATAAAGCCCAAATGATCGTTTGCCATTGCTCAACAGAAAAAAAATAATGCCAGGGTCGATTTAACACACCGATAAGCATTATAGCTTGAATAAAAGAGAGAAGGACGTATAGGCCAAATTGAATACCTATCGTTCCAATAATTTCTAAATATATTCGCCATGGAAGCTTAATAGAGGTGATTAAACTTTCTGCATGTGAATAGAGGAGAAGTAATTGTAAGCAAAAGAAACAAAAATTAAATAATAAAAACTGCCAAAAATAAGAATAAATAGGGCGATTTTGTTTCATGACTCAGTATCTGCAGGACAATTAATGTGCCAGTTATAAATATAACTATCAATAGTATTGATATGTTTTAATTGGCTACGCAAAGGTTCTTTAGCAAATTGTAATAAGTGTTTAATCACGTATTTTTTTGTCCCACCGAAATCTTCTTCATACCAATCATATAACTTAGAAACAATTAATTTTCCTTCAATGACCCCCGCTCCTCTGAGTGAGTTAATATATTTGGAGGCCGCGTTATTAAGTTGTTGCTCAATTTGCGCACCTTGGTAGGCTTGCTGACTAAGGTTGGGGGCCCCTATCGTTGCGTTATTTAATGCATAATGGGTTCTAGGGTCATTCCAAATTGGGCGAATGATTCTGTTATTTATGTCATCTAAAGATAAACTGGTGTCTTTAACCGTAATAATATTCGCACCCCAAGGTCCAACGCTAAATAAACCAGGGGAAATATTAATTTCCTGAATGTTAGCAATAGGATGATAGTTTGCGACTGTTAGTACTGTAAGGGCGTTATATAAATTGATCCAATAAGCGAGTTGTTCTTTGCGATTATAATTATCTATATCAATTTGCGATAAAGTTTTTATATATTCTTTTAGTGAGGTTAAGTCCTTTTCGCTTATGTTGGCATAATCAACCAAATTGATGTCTTCATTGTTAGTGATTACATGGTGATCAAGGAAATCTTGCCATACCTGATGAGAAATGGATTGTTCAGACAGAGGATTATTTACTAACCATTTAGGCCATAAACTTCTATGGAAAGAAGCATGAGCTAGACTTGTTATCAAGCATAGCGATAATATCAATATTTTTTTTCTGACTAGGATAGATCTGAATATAGGTTTAAACATTAATTACTGCTCTATTCCTGAGGGCACTACTTATTGTATTCCCATCTAAAAACTCTAATTCCCCTCCTGAAGGAATCCCGTGTGCTAATTGACTAATGTTGATTGCTTCATCCTTTAGTAATTGATGGATAAAATGAATCGTAGTTTGACCTTCAACACTAGGACTTAAGGCCAAGATAACTTCCTGAATTTTTTCTTGCAGAATGAGCTCTTTTAGCTTGGGTAGTCCTATATCGTCTGGCCCCAAGCCGTCAAGAGGAGAAATTTTCCCCATTAAGACGAAATACTTCCCTTGGAAGGCATTACTTTGTTCTATTGCAAAAACATCGGATGGACTTTCTACTACACACAGTAATGAAGAATCGCGTATAGGACTCTGACAAAGAGCACATAGAGTTTGCTCAGTATAATTATTACACCGTTGGCAATGTCTGATGTGTTTCATTGCATGTTCTAAACAGGAAGCGAGGTGTAAACCTCGCTGTCTTTGGTGTTGTAATAAATGAAACACCATTCTTTGTGCCGATTTTGGTCCTACACCTGGAAGACAGCGGAGCGCTTCTACCAAGCGATTTAGAGTATCCATAACTAGGCTTACTCTCCTTGATCACCCATTAAATCAGTTGGAATATTAAGGCCAGCAGTTAGTTGGCTAATTTTTTCTTTTGATGCTTTCTCAATTTTACGAACGGCATCATTAACTGCGGCAGCAATTAAATCTTCTAGCATTTCGACATCTTCATCCATTAGGGTTGGTTTGATTTTAACTTCTGTTATATCATGACGTCCATTCATTTTAACGGTAACCATTCCACCGCCAGCTTCGCCACTTACTACTAATTGGCTTAATTGTTGTTGCGCTTCTTGCATGCGTTGTTGCATTTTTTGCGCTTCTTTCATTAAATTGCCTAAATTTTGATTGATATCCATTACAGCCTCGTTAATTTTATAAAGTTTAGTTACTCAGAGATATTATAAGTCATCTTTTAACAGGACAATAGAATTTTTGACCAATTCCGCCGAAAATTCTTGTTGTAGTTGTTGAAAGACTGGGTCATTACGTAAGGCAATCTCTGCATCCTCTTGTTTTCTCTGGGTTGCTTTTTCTTTTTGTTGTGCTGGAGATGTCTTTACAGCATTCTTACTATCTAAAATAATTTTTATGGGACTTTTATAATAATTAGTCAGTGCTGTTTCAATTCGGTTAATCGTTGTTGGAGCAAATAAAGACAAGTGTCCTTTATCGACGCCCAGTGTAATTTCTCGTCCTTCTTTACCTAAAAATTCTGCATTCTCTACAGCGTTGAGTGCCAAACCAGACAATTTTAATTGTGGCACTATACTTGCCCAGTTGATTGATTCGGAGGGGCTAGAATTTTTTTCCCTATCAAGTAATATGGGCAGGGGAGTTTCAGATTTATCAGGTTTCTTTTCGAATTCTTCAGTGGCGAGTATTTTCACCGAAGCGATGTTCGAATCCTCGTGTACTGAGGACGACATGTTATCCTCACGCTTCATTTCCTCCGGCTTATCCTCCTTTCCGGTAGGTTTACCAAAAGCATTAGATGTTGATTCAATTATAGTGTTATTTTGCTCAAATGCTAATGGAGGTCTTGGTGCAAGAGATGCTGGTTTAAAAGTATGCATGCGAAGCATTGTCATATTAAAACCAATTGCTAGCGTAGGGGCAAGATGAATTTCTTCACGTCCTTTTATACCTATCTGATAAAATAGTTGAGTATCTTCTGCTGAGAATTCTTTGGCTAATTCTTTAATTTCAGGAGCAGGATTAATTAAAGGGTTGCTATCAGCAATGCATTGATAAATAGTAATTTGATGTAGGTAATTAAGTATTTCATCAAGAACGTATTGAAAATGTCCTCCCTCAATAATAATTTGCTGACTTAACGTCAGCATAGCTGGGGCATCTTGTCTAGCTAGTGCTTGCAATAAAAGTAATGCGTAATCTTGTTGAGTGTATCCCAAGATCATTTTTACGCTACTAGCCAGCAATTTTGTTTCACAGCTGGTAATGGCCTGATCTAATAAGCTTAATGCATCACGCATGCTTCCGCGGGCAGCTTGAGCTAAAATATCTACAGCTTGAGTTTCAAAGTCTAATTGTTCTTCATTAAGGATTAATTGCAGCTGCTGGCTTATTAACTCAAGGGGCAAATGTTTTAGGCTGAATTGCAGACATCGAGATAAGACAGTAACAGGTAGTTTTTGTGGATCGGTCGTAGCTAGAATAAATTTTATATGCGGCGGCGGCTCTTCCAAAGTTTTTAACAACGCATTAAAGCTATGTTGAGACAGCATATGCACTTCATCGATTAAATAAATTTTAAAGCGGCCACTTGTTGGGGCATATTGAACGTTATCAAGTAGGTCCCGTGTATCTTCAACTCGGGTTTTCGAGGCGCCATCTATTTCAATAAGATCAATAAAGCGTCCCTGTTCAATTGCAATGCATGTATCACATTGAAGACATGGTTCTGAAGTAACTCCTTTTTCGCAATTAAGTGCTTTGGCTAAGATGCGGGCAATACTAGTCTTTCCGACACCACGG
>NZ_JNCF01000028.1 GCF_000770585.1 Legionella norrlandica
GGTTTGCTCTTGTCCAAGAAACTTTAGTTCCTGGATTGAAAGGAGATGTTGCCTGTTTTCTTCTGTTAAAGCATCGAGGTGTTGTTTTTGTTTGCTCACCTGTTCTTTCAATTGATCGATGGTTTGCCCTTGAGAGGTTTTGATTTTGTTTAATTGCTCAATTTCCTGGACCAATGTTTCTTTTTCTTTATTTAAAGCCTGGATTTGTTGTACTTGTTCTTTATCGGTTGACTCTAATTGTTCGGTTAGACGCATTAATTGAGTTTCTTTTTCTTTCAATCGCTCAATAGTTTGGGTTTGTGCTTGCCCAAGAAGCTTTAGTTCCTGGATTGAAAGGAGGTGTTGCCTGTTTTCTTCTGTTAAAACATCGAGACGTTGTTTTTGTTCTCTCACCTGTTTGCTCAATTGATCAATGATTTGCCCTTGAGAGGTTTTGAGCTTGTTTAATTGCTCAATTTCCTGGGTCAACTTGTCGTTTTCTTTATTTAAAACCTGGATTTGTTGTACTTGTTCTTCGCCGGTTGACTCTAGTTGCTCGACTAAACGCATTAATTGTGTTTCTTTTTCTTTTAATCGCTCAATAGTCTTGGTTTGTGCTTGTCCAAGAAGCATTAATTCCTGGATTGAAAGGATGTGTTGCTCATTTTCTTTCGTTAAGACATCGAGACGTTGCTTTTGTTCTCTCACCTGCTTGCTCAATTGATCGATGGTTTGCCCATGAGAGGTTTTGATCTTGTTTAATTGCTCAATTTCCTGGGTCAACTTGTCTTTTTCTTTATTTAAAAACTGGATTTGTTGTAGTTGATCTTGATTGGTTGATTCTAGTTGTTCGGTTAAATACGTTAATTGAGTTTCTTTTTCTTTTAATTGTTCAATGATTTTGTCTTGTTCTGTTTTGGTTTGATATAAAAGAATCTGCTGATTTGAAAGCGCTCTCTCAAGCTGTTTTATTGTGGAATTCAGTGGATTTCTTGCCCCTAAACTTATGGCAAGTGCTTCAATTTGTTGATAGAGTACATTATCTTTTTCGAAAAGAGGCTTAATATCTTTCTCAGGATCCAACCTTCATTTACTATATATCGGGCGGCTAAATGAACCATATGATCTCGTCGTTCTTCTAACTGAGATGCCCATTGTTCATAGTCCAATGCATTATAAAGTACTTTAAAATCAGGGAGGGCATTTTTAAATTTATCTAATTCATTATATGATTTGATGATTTCAGCCATTAAATTCTCTACATTATAATTCAAGCTATCATCTATGGCTTCATTTAAAACCAGACATGCCCATTCACGGGTATTTTGCGCTAATTCACTAGTAACCTCTATTTTTTGAAAGATCTCGAGTTTGTTTTCCAGGAAAGCTCTAATGTCTTTAACATTTGAATTGGATAACTCCTCTGCATCCCTTAAGAATTCCTGTAAGTGCAGATCTAATATATATGCAGACCCGTCGTGTCCCGTCGTTTTTTCATTTAGGTTGGTCTTAATCTCTTGAATTTTATTTTGAAGAACAGTAAAAAACTTCTTGCTTTTCAGTTTTATTGAGAGGTCTTCATATTGCTCATTTAATGTCTTTTGTTTTGTTTCCAATGTAGTTTTTAAATCAGAATTCAATGTATTCAGAATGGATTTTACTAGTTCATTTTGAGGGTTTTTTTGTGCGTATTCATTAAACAAATGGAATGCCCTAGTTACGGCATTATATAAGTTTTCTCTCTCTATTGGATCAGTTAATTGGCCTTGCAGATAAGGTCTTCTTACTTCTTCGATTAGCATACCCAAACCTTCCAAAAAGAGCTCAAATCCTTCTTTGGTATCAAGAGTAGGGGCTATTTTATCAAGAAAAACGGAGGCAGAAGGATTAACTTCTGCCTGTTTGTTAATTTTTAAATCTTTTAATTCACTGGTATGTTTGCATATTTTAATTAGTCTATTGACTGCCTTATTAATTGTTTCACTAAGTGATTTTCCTTCTTCTAAACCTAATTCTTGGTTTAAATGGAGGCGTGCGTGTTCATAGTTTAAAAAGTGGCCACCTGGCACTGGAGGAACAATTGTTTCTAAATAAGTATCATTGTGAGATTGATAATGAACAATACGTTGATCCGTGATAGACCATATTTTCTTTAATATGGCTTGTTCTTGACCAAGAACAGCATAGGATGTTTTATTAAAATGTTGGTATGCTTCTCTGTTTTTAATAATCTCGTCATATAGTCTAAAGTATAAAGATTTTAATTGTTCTTTAATAATTGATTTTCCATTAAAAAGTTGATAAGTAAGTTCTGGAAAAGGATCTTCTTCTAGCGGTTTAGGTGTAACAGCTACACCATTACGAGTTAGAAAATCTATAAGTTTAACCACTACTAATTCTTGTACGTGTTGGGTAGTTTTATTGGTAGGATTTTTGCCTCTTTGTTGATCTAATAGGTTGCCTGAACCTGTACCGTGATGTCCAGGTAGGCTATGAAGTTTAAATTTGGTTTCTGCTGATGCACATTTCGGCACAATAGGTTTAAAGCAACGTGTCCTCTCATTTTCATAAGTATATTGCTCATATTCTTTAACTATCTTGGGTACAATGTAAAAGCGCGGATCTCTCCAGGCAAGAGAGGAGGCATGTGTAATACCCATATAATTGCCACCAGGTACTGGATCAATATTAAGCATTGAAATTTTTACATTACCAATATGGCTAGCAATCTTTTCAAGATCCAATGCGTCGAAAGCCTTCTTATGCGACCCATTCATCGCAGCTTTAGTATATTTACAAACACTGTTTGTTAATTGGGAACGATCGAAACCTCCTTTTCCAAGAAGCATTTGAATTCGTTCTAACTCATGAGCTACCAATATTGCTTCTACGGCTCCTCGGCTATGAGCAGTAATACTAATATCAGTTTCACCCCGGCTAATTGCTTCTAATATGGCTTCAACACCACGTGCAATTCTATCGCCAACTTCGGAGCCCAAGGTTGTTGGGCCGTCTACAACGGCAATTTTCGAAGTTCTATACTTGATTACCTCATCAGTAGGGTATAATCTATTTTCCGATTTATCTTTATCCACTAAAGTGGATACGTAGCTTAAGGTTTCAGCCTTATCGTATTCATTATCTACGTGGCCTGGAGAAAATTGAGTATCTGTGCCTAATAAAGTGAGTGTGTATGCCATTTTATTCAAATAGGTAATTAATGTACTTTAAGTATATCATATGTGCATTAAGGAAATGTTATGAAAGGAATTAGGAAAAATTTTTGCAAATATTTAGAGAGGATTTAGGAAGTAGCAAAAAGTTACTGTTCCCCTAAATCCTATTTCTTTTCATATTTTGGTATTTTACAATCGCTCAAAAATTGTTCTTGTATTAAATCCAAACAATCTCTCGTGCATTCTGTAGGCGTATTCGTCAGTCATGTTCGCTAAATAATCACAAACTATTCTATAAGCGGCAATCTCATCCGGGGCTTGAGAGAACAACACTCGATTTTTGTTATCAAGTAAGCTTGAAGGATTAGAACTGATGGCATCAAATAATCTGAGTACTACAGTTTGGCCGCCATATTCAAAAGTACGAGCCTCTTGTGAATTAATCACATTATTAAAGATACACTGCATCAAATAATTCAGCAGGGTATAAGCTTCAGGAAGAAGAGCAATATTATGTTTTAATAGATTATTTTCAAATCCTTCATGAGTTACGATAACTTGGGTAGAGGTAATAAAATAATTAACCATTTCTCCAATTGCCTGTTTTCTTAAACAAAGTTCATGGGAAAATAAGGAATTAAGTAAACGCTCCTGATGTTTAGCAAGTGACGTTTCGCTTATTAATTGCCTGAACTCTGGGGTATCAAGATGTGTTCTGTTAATTAATCTTAAGTGAATCGCATCTTCTAAATCATGGACCCCGTATGCTATGTCGTCCGCTGTGTCCATTATAGAGCAATCAAAACTATGATAGGCTGCTTTCCCAGCCTGGGTACCACTAGGTATTTTTGAAAGTGATTGAAATAATTCTCTGTCATTAGGTGATAAAGGAGACAATAGCCAATCTACTTCTGGTTGTTCACAATCAAAATAGGCCTTTGGTGGTAACCAATCATTAATTTTAATCGTTTTATGGATAGACTCATGAATAGGTGGCTGAATAGGAGCAACCACATTAGAACGCTTCACTGGGTACTTTAAAATACCTAATAGAGCGCGACGAGTTAAATCCAAGCCATAGCCCCCATAGCTGGTTTCAACTTTAGTGAGCAAGCGAAGAGTCTGCCCATTGCCTTCGAATCCTCCATAATTGCGCATCATATAATTTAATGCAACTTCTCCGCCATGTCCAAAAGGGGGGTGGCCTATATCATGAAGCAAACAAATGACACTGATAAGATCATCATTAGGCAAAAGGCTGGATAACAACAATTGTTGATCTTGGTTGGTCATCAGATTTCGTACTATGCTTCTCCCTATGGAGTCGACCTCTAAAGAGTGCGTGAGTCTGGTTCTGTGAAAATCCCCTTCGTCGGTTCCAAGGATTTGAGTTTTTCTTTGTAGTCTCCTAAATGCTGGGCAATGAATTACTCGTGTTCTGTCCCGTTCGTAAGGATCTCTGTGATCTTGAGAACCTCTTTGATTGGATTGACCGGAGCGTCTATGGGTCCACATGTTTCTTACTCTTTTAAAGTACAAGTTAAATACTCTATTCTATACTGCATTTTGAAACAAGATTTCTCTTATTGCTCACAGATGGTTACTCTCAATCTGTATAAGGAGCAAATTTAAGTTTTCCAAAATTAGCTCTGGATTGCATCACTTTATCCATAATAAGAGCTATAAAATTTTTATCTGATATGAGGTAATTTTTCTAAAGTTTTCTTTTATTTTGTAGATAACAACTAATAAGAATAAAAGCAAAATTGAGGGGAATTTGCAATGAATACTCGTATCAAATACCTCGCTTTAAGTATCTTTGTTATGAATTTGTCTTCCTGTATGGTCTATGAAGATACTTATACAAGCGGCTACCAAGTTTATACTTATGATTATAGTCAGTTGTATCCACAGACATACTACACAATGCACAATGATAGTTATGATTATAGACCTGCACAAGGTGTGGTCGTCCCTGATTCTTATCATGTTGGTGAATATCATTCTCCTGTATCGTTTAAAGATAGAGACAAAAGCTGGGTTCACAACCAAAATCCTCAAGGCTATACTATCGAGTTAGCAGATGATGAAAAAGCCGCTTTGGTAGCCCAAAAGCTCTATAAAGCGCCTAAAAATGACAGGATGGCGCAGGTTCGTTACCATCGCAACGGGAAAGCTTATTATAAGGGCCTATACGGGACTTATGATAGCCCAGAAGCCGCTCAAAAAGCATTGGAGTCCTTGCCGCCTGAAGTAAAACAAGGTGCCGGAATTAAAAATTGGGGCAGCATTCAAGGCAATTTGGATGATTAAGGTATTTTTTCTATATCTTGCACGCAGATATTTTTTCAAAACTCTACTGGAGAATTGCTTTGCTGATACGGTGCTCGCATATACTCCTTCGAACTTCTCTCATAACAGCGAGTTTCGAAAGAAGTCAATGGTGTTACCCAGCAGCCAGGATAATCATTAAGCGAGTTATCCCAGGAGCTTCAGTCCTATCAACTTCAAGTTGTTTGATATTGAGAAAATATTCCTCATTAATTTTTGCGAGCCATTGAATAAAGTGTTGGAAAGGTACCGTATCGAAAGTTAGCTGGATATCTCC
Source organism: Legionella norrlandica (assembly GCF_000770585.1). GTDB lineage: Bacteria > Pseudomonadota > Gammaproteobacteria > Legionellales > Legionellaceae > Legionella > Legionella norrlandica. The sequence continues at coordinate 5,764 of NZ_JNCF01000028.1, forward strand.
TGAGCCTGTTTGTTGCAATTGATAGGGAAATTTAAGTGTTTTATTGTTTTTTAATTGGGAAGAAAGGATAGTTAATAATTGGCTATTCTCTACTGATTGTTTTTTTCTGGAGGGGCGTCCTTGAGTTTTGACTCGCTTCATCCATTCCAGCGTTTCCATTTTTTCAATTAATTGGGCCGATTTTTGTTTGATCTGATGGCTTAACGGTGCATAAAGGAATAAATAATAACTATAAATGAAAAGTGACAGTCCGGCTGCTATAACCATCCATTTCTCTCTCTCATTTAATGTATTTAAATAATTTTTCACGTGAGCTCCAGGGTTGCGACAACTTGTTGATCTTTAGTTGAAGCTTGCGTTTGTTTTACATTAAGTTGTAATTGTTTTAGTTTATTTTCAATTTTTTGTAGGCTTTCAAAATCAGAACTTACTAAAGTAACTGATATTATTTTATTTTGATATCTAAGTTGTTCAATGTTTATTGCACTGTCCTTCATGGCCTTGGCAAATTGGTTTAATATAAACCAAAATCGAGTTTGATTATCGGATGCATTACTTCCAAGAAGCTGGCTAATTCTGAATTTAGGACTGATCACTTGCTTGGCATCTGGAAAAAATTCACGATAAATCACAGCAATTTGTTGATCCATTATATCTATTTGTTTGTTGAGGGAATGAAGGGTGAGCCAATTGACGATAAGGATGGTTATTAACCAGATTGTACAAAGTATTCCAACTAATTGATACCCTTTTTTAATCCAGTCTACTGTTTTCCCATGTTGCATTTCACCCTGACACAGATTGAGAGGGTTAGATTTTATTAATCTTCTTGCAATCCATGTATAAGAGTGCTCTTCATTTTTAATGGCATTAGCATAAGTAGGAAGATTGCTGTCTAGGAATGTGAAAACCTGATTTTGTAAATGGTTTTGAAGATAGGTTTTAGCAAGTTCGCCAGACAAGTTACCTTTAAAGTCGTTCTTATTAATAAGAAGCTCAGATTCGCTGATGACTAATTCCTGGGGTTCAAGAGCAAACCAGTCGAGAGTAATAGCTTCAAATTCAATATTTTTCTCATCAAAAAATTGAATTAAATTGTTTATTTTCTGTTTATCAATTACCGCAATAATATATTGATTATTCTGATAGTAATGTTTGTCGTAAGCGAAGTGAAGCTCTTCTACTGGCTGAGCCAGTTTATCCTCAAGAGCATAGGGAATAGCAATTCTGGCTTTGCGTTCAGGTAGCCATGGGATAGCGAGCTCAAGAAGTATTGCGCTAGCACATGTTTCTATGATAACTGTCTTGGTATCTTTTTGTAAAGATTGAATTTGAGAGAAATCTCGCTGTTCAGGAGGTGCAATCACTTCTCCATCTTGAGATATTTTTAAACAGAAACAACCGTTATCATTGAGATGTTTAGTAAATATAAAACAGTTATCCATGAGTCAAGCTCTATGTAGTTATGGTTGTTGATGTTTTCTGTTCAATCGTAACTGTTCAACCAGGGCGCCAAAATTCTAGATATTTCCCTGAACTATTACGCAAAATCTTGCAAAATCAGCTAGTAATTCTACAGTATATACTAGGGTTCATTGACATTTCTATATGCTCATGGCCTTAAGCAAGCGAAAGATCAATGAACCCAGAGAATTGTTATTTCTGGTTACGCATAAGCCCTATGTTTTTTAGTCATATTAGCATACCAGTGTTGCTTTAATTGCTGAGATAACAAATAGACTACTAAGGCATATTGCGGGCTGGCATTATAGCGAGTGATGATAAAGAAATTGGGGTACGCTATCCAATATTCTTTACCTCGTTTAGTATCTAGCTCAATTAGACCGGCGCGTGCAGGATGATTCTGGGAGGCTGTTATAGGTTTTATACCAGCACTTATGAGCTGAGAGTAATTATAATTTGCTGTTTTAGGATTCATATATAAGCGTTTGTATCGCCATCCAGATACTTTAGCAGGCTGAGCAATACCCTGATTTAATCGCCAACCGTGTTTATGAAAGTAATTAGCGATACTAGCAATAGAGTCACTATTGTCATTAATCAGGTCGCGGCGGCCGTTATTGTTAAAGTCAACCGCATAATATCGATAACTACTCGGCATAAATTGTGGTTTCCCTATAGCGCCAGCATAGGAGCCTCGATATTGAAGGGGTGACACACCTTGTTCTCGACAAAGCAAGAAGAATTCTTTTAGCTCTTTGGTAAAATAGGCAGAGCGTTTAGGATAATTAAATGCCAATGTAGCTAATGCATCCAAAACACGATTTTCTCCCTGGCGCTCGCCATACAAAGTTTCAACACCCAAAATAGCAATAATGATTTCGGGGGGCACCCCATAACGTTTATGTACTTTTTCCAGAGTTGTTTTATTTTCAGCCCAAAATTGTAGCCCAGCGTTTAATCTGTGCTCGGTAAGGAATAAAGTGCGGTATACGTCCCAACTTTTCTTTTCGTATGGTTTCTCCATGGACTCTATTATTTGAGGCTGAATTCTAACTTGGTTCATCGCTTCAGTTATTTGTTTCCGATTAAAATGATATTGTTTCACCATCATGTTAATAAATGATTGAACATCTTTACGCTGTGTGAATGCTGTATTAGCCTGGGCAATGAAGGACAACAAAAAGAGTGCAATAAAACCTAGCCATATGATTCGCCGCATCATGTATCCTGTGTTGTTGCAAAATCTGGGATTTTAGTAAAAATAACGGTTATTAGCAAATTTGGAACAACGACATAAAAAACAACCACCACCCTTAACCTTCCCTACAGCCCATGTTACAATGGCCATTATTTAAACACAACCACCAACAACAACTGCGTTAGCTTAAGCAAAAATGAGAGCGAGTTTATGCCGATTTTAAACCAAGATAAATGCTACACACAGCAACCGCAGCGCTTACCCATTACGGTGCCAACAAGCCTCCCTGATGATTGGCTCAGCGACTTTTATGAGCTTTTGAGTGTTCAATTAAAGCTCAATGATGAGACGAAGCAAGAACACTTTGATTACCAAAAAAATCCAGGAGTCCTGTTGACAGAAAAAGAGTTGTTTTTTTAAGAATTAGACAAGCACGTCGGGGCGCAATCAACTTACACATTAAAACCTCAGCTACTGGAGTCCTTAAGCACTCTGTACTTTCTTTTTACGCACTCTAAAACAACCCATGACCAAAAACAGCTGATTGCCTCAAGAATTAAGGAGGATGTGGGCCAATGCTCACCAGGGTTTACTAATCGAGTGAATTACACCATTACTCGCTTTAATATGCCACAAAACATGGATGAATTAATTGCTGAGGTTCGCTTTAATCTTGTGGATAGGATAGCAAACATTATTGCAGAAAAGAACCCTCAAGGCATTCATGTGCACAACCGGGTGATAGAAGTTGCTAGAGACGCTGGTTTTGGGGTTTGGCCTATCAATACGGACTATGCTTATTCTAACACGGGAAGCAGCAATCTCTCTGATGCTCAAATTCTAGCCCGATTAAAAGCCGGGTTTGCCAACCACTTTCAGTTATTCTCGCTCGTGAATTTACTCCGCGATGAACTACAGGCTTTGATGGCAACGCATGGATACGATGGCAAACGTGAGTTGGAAAATGACTATAAACAAGAGGAGTATCAAAAATTTTGTGAATGTCTCAACCTCTTTATTCCCATCCCAAAGGGAGAGTTATTTGAAATAGAAGACTCGTCGGGACAAGTAATCAACATCAATTGGCAAAATGTCAAACATCAGTTATTGAAAAAATTAAGAGATGAGTACTATGTCACCCTTTCAGAGGCAGAGGAAGCTTTATTAGATGGCCTGTTACTAGATGAAAATAGAGCCGTGGATGTAACAACCTTGAGCACGCTGATTTCTAATGGTTATGAATTAGTTCAATTCTTAGTTCAATTCTTAGAATTCTTCAACGCATGGTGCATGGAGAAAAAAGCAGTCTTTGTAAGCGCTATTCTTTATGGTAAATCGTCAAATGCGCAAAAAGAACTATTAGCTATTCTTCATAATGAAGCGCCACAGTTAACAGCTTTACTAAAAAAAGAACCTAGTTTGCAAGCCATCTATTTTGCTATTGCCATTGCCGAAAAGGATGTGGTTGCGGTGAGAGCTTATGTAGAGCAGGGTGTAGACATCAATGCAGCACTACCACTATTGTTTAGCCAAGCACATAAAAGCGATACCCTCTACTGGTTACATGAGCATCAGCATCTCTTGAAAACGATGACGGTGGTAGGCATGAATATCGCTATTGATGAGGGCAAATACCAAGGACAAACGATTGCAGAAACGCTGACGAGCACTAAAAAAGGCCGTCAACTATTATTGGAGAATAGCACATTACAAACCCTGCTCACAGAAACCACGATGGGCAATAGACTTGCTGAATTGCTGAATCAGGCAGAAACTGAAAGAGGGAACGTGAGCACCCAAGCAGGGTTCTTCAAGAAATCTTCTTCACTTGCGAATGAATTAGTACAATATATTGTGTATGAGGACTTTACAAAATCGCAAGCCTTACTTAAAGCCAATCCATCCTCATTAGAGACACTACTCAAAGAAAAAGTCACTGTCATTGATTATTCAAGACGTAAGGCCAAGCAAAAGACTGCTTTTCAGGCAGCGCTTTGTGCCATGGATGATGAACTCTGTGCGATGTTAGCCAAATACATGCCAGAAGAAGAAATGGCCTGCCAATATCAAGAAATTTTCAGAGAAGGGCATGAAAAGTATTATCAAGAACAAACCTCGTTTGACTTCAGTCAAATTGTAGAAACAATTAGTCAAAGTAGTGATACGGATATACAAAAAGCAATCAGTCTTGAGATACCTAACGATACGTTGCTTTGGAGAAATCTTGAGCGGTTTAGAGTCGATTTCACGAAACGTTCATTCCAAGAAGCCGTGTTTAACCCACAACATCTCATCAATGCATTTGAGCTTTATGATAGCCAATATGATGACTGGAGTTGGAACCAAAAAAATTTATTTTGGCGGCAGGTCATAGGTTATGTACAGCGGTTTCTACCTGCCAACATAGCAATGGATTTTGCTCAGGGGCTTTATGGCCGGGTAGAAAATAAAGAAAAACCGGCGCGCTCAGTCAAGTTTAAGTATGGGAAGGGCTCGATTTTTCCGTTAGCGTTTGATTCTTTTTCGGGGCTGGGTTATGAATATGCAATCGGTCCCTTGTCTCGTCGGCCGCGTGGGCCACTCGGAGCCGCTCCGGCTCGTTTTCTCACATCGTTTTCAAAGCTTATGTCGAGCAAAAACATCGGCCTTGGGAGAATTATACAGCCAGAGGTCGGCCAGCACCATCAGCGGTGGTGTCTAATTCAGTAATGTAGTGAGGGAGGACATGTTGCATTTCGCACTTGAAAGGGCCAAATATTACTAAGCTAAACGATGATAAAAATTGTAGAATTTTCTTTGCCTACTTTCTGTACGTTGACATTTGCGATAGACTTACGTTATTTGCAAGAAGGTTTGAACAGTTGAAAGATTTAAATCGAATTCGGAATTTTTCAATCATTGCCCACATAGATCATGGCAAATCTACATTGGCTGATCGATTCATCCAAATTTGTGGCGGTTTAACTGAACGTGAAATGAGCTCACAGGTTCTTGATTCTATGGATATAGAGCGTGAACGAGGTATTACCATTAAAGCTCAATGTGTCTCATTGAATTATACCGCTAAAGATGGGAAGAACTATTTATTGAATTTTATTGATACGCCTGGGCATGTTGATTTTAGTTATGAAGTATCTCGTTCTTTAGCTGCTTGTGAAGGAGCTATTTTGGTTGTTGATGCTGCACAAGGAGTAGAGGCGCAAACTTTAGCGGTTTGTTATACGGCCATTGATCAATCCCTAACCGTATTGCCAGTACTGAACAAAATTGATTTACCACAGGCAGAACCCGATCGAGTTATTGCCGAGATCGAGGATATTATTGGTCTTGATGCCCAAAATGCTATAAGAGTGAGCGCTAAAAGTGGCTTGGGCGTTGATGATGTTTTGGAGGCTTTAGTTGTTAATATTCCCCCACCAAAAGGAGATAGTCATTCTCCATTGCAAGCTTTGATTATTGATTCTTGGTTTGATAGCTATCTAGGGGTTGTCTCATTGGTTCGTATTGTTAATGGTACAATACGCAAGGGAGATAAAATGCGGGTAATGTCCACTGGTAGAGCTTATGAAGTGGATCAAGTGGGTATTTTTACCCCCAAACGCACTAAACTGGATGCCTTGTCTGCAGGTGAAGTGGGTTATGTTGTTGCTGGTATTAAGGAAATTCAAGGCGCTCCAGTTGGAGATACTTTAACATTGGATAAAAATCCTGCGGAGAAAGCGCTTCCAGGCTTTCAACGTGTTAAGCCTCAAGTTTATGCCGGTTTGTTTCCTGTTAGTTCTGATGACTTTGAAGCATTTAGGGAAGCTTTGGCCAAGCTAAGTTTAAATGATGCTTCTTTATTTTATGAGCCAGAATCTTCTGAGGCTTTAGGGTTTGGTTTTCGATGCGGATTTTTGGGTATGCTGCATATGGAAATCATCCAGGAACGCTTGGAGAGGGAGTATAATCTTGATCTGATTTCTACAGCACCCACTGTAGTTTATCAAGTAATTACTCAGAAAGGAGAGACTTTACTCATTGATAATCCCTCTCATTTACCCCCTACGACACAAATTAAAGAAATGTATGAGCCGATAGTTAGGGCTAATATTTTAGTTCCACAAGATTATTTGGGGCCTATTATTAATTTGTGTATTGAAAGACGTGGTGTTCAGGTGAGTATGACTTATAGCGGTCGCCACGTTTCTGTTGTTTATGATATTCCAATGAGTGAAGTAGTATCTGATTTCTTTGATCGACTTAAATCAGTAAGTCGAGGTTATGCTTCTCTGGATTATAATTTCCAAAGATTCCAGATCGCTGATTTAGTGAAGATGGATATATTAATTAATGGTGAACGTGTCGATGCTCTTGCTGTTATTGTTCATCGAGATACCGCGCATAGTCGTGGAAAATTAATCGCAGAAAAAATGCAACAATTGATTCCAAGACAGATGTTTGACGTGGCTATTCAAGCTGCAATAGGAAGTCATATTATAGCAAGACAAACAGTGAAAGCACTTCGTAAAAATGTTACAGCAAAATGCTATGGTGGAGATGTGACGCGTAAGCGGAAGTTATTAGAAAAACAAAAGGCAGGGAAGAAAAGAATGAAACAACTTGGACACGTTGAAATACCTCAGGAAGCATTCATGGCGGTATTTCAATCAGACAAGAAAAAGTAGGATAAGTTTTCTATGAGTCTGTTTACCCATAGCCACCGCTCGGTGATAGTTTAAAAACCGAGTGGCATGAGGAAAGGATAGTGAGGCTTATTCAAATTTTTGAATATAGTGTAATTATAAATGCGCCTTCGTTTCGAGGATATTGAGTTTATGAATTTTGCTTTAATATTAGTTATATTATCTGCTGTCAGCGGGTTGATTGCTTTACTGGATTGGCTCTTTTGGGCTAAAAACAGGGCTTCTGAGCAAAAGCCTAATCGAATTATTGAATATTCGCGTTCATTTTTTCCAGTGTTCCTTATTGTTTTATTATTACGTTCTTTTTTAATTGAACCTTTTCGCATCCCATCTGGTTCTTTGGAGCCTACTTTGTTGGTAGGCGATTTTGTAGCCGTTAATAAATTTGCTTATGGTTTGAGGCTGCCTGTTTGGGAAAAAAAAGTGCTTTCAATAGCTAATCCTAAAACTGGAGATATTGCTGTATTTCGTTGGCCACCAGAGCCATCTTATGACTATATTAAAAGGGTGATTGGAGTTCCCGGTGACAGGGTTTCTTATCATAATAAAAAATTAACTATTAATGGTAAGGAAGCAAAACAAACTTTTGTTGAATACACTACTGATGAAAGCTCTGGGAAAGCAGTTACAAAGTATAAAGAAGATTTAAATGGTGTAATTCATGATATCTATGTCAGACCTGATATAGCTGCTGTCGATTTTGATGTTGTTGTGCCTGAGGGGAACTACTTCATGATGGGCGATAATCGAGATGATAGTGCTGATAGTCGATTCTGGGGATTCGTACCGGACAGTTATTTAAGGGGAGAGGCTTTTCTTGTTTGGATGAGCTGGAATGGCAAGACGGATAACGTACGATGGTCTAAAATAGGCAGATTAATTCATTGAAGGAACAATCTATGCGAAAACAAAAGGGAATGACATTAATTGGTATGCTGCTTACTGCTGCTGTAGTTATAATGGCTGGTATATTTGTAATGCGAGTAGTCCCAGTTTATATACAATATTATTCTATTGTGCATTCGATAAAATCATTAAACTCTGTTCCTGCTTCTTCTTTATCGGGGGATCCTATGGCTGATGTTATGGTTTTAAGAAGCAGTGTGTCGAAGCGATTAGAAATCAATGGTATAGACGATTTAAAGCAGGAGCAATTAATGATAAGCCCTTCAGGTCCTAATCAATTCAAAGTTAAATTAAAATATCAAGTGATTAGGCCTCTGATATATAATATGAGCATATTATTTAATTTTGAAGATAGTTTTGAGGTAGTAGCAGGTAGTGAAAATTAATTTAGAAAGATTATCCAGGCGTTTAAATTATCATTTTGACAATATCGCGTATTTAAAGCAGGCTTTAACACATTGTAGCGCTGGGAGTAATAATTATGAGCGCTTTGAATTTCTTGGCGACTCCATATTAAGTTTTGTGATTGCAAACGAATTATTTACTCGTTTTCCATTGCACAGTGAAGGTCAACTCAGTCGATTACGATCTTTTCTTGTAAAAGGCGAAATGTTGGCAGAAATAGCCAAAGAAATAGAGTTAGGGGATTATCTATTTTTGGGACAAGGGGAGTTGAGGAGTGGGGGATTTCGCCGAGCCTCTATTTTAGCAGATGCTCTGGAAGCTGTATTAGCCGCTATTTATCTCGATGGAGGTATGAGTGCTGCAAAACAAGCTATTTTGAATCTATACAGCTCAAGACTGGACGATCCTGATTTAAATTACAGTATAAAAGATGCCAAAACACAGTTACAAGAATTTCTACAAGCCTCCAAATATGCTTTACCCGAATACAATCTGATAAAGATTGAAGGTGACGAGCATGATCAAATATTTTATGTCACTTGTTCAGTAGAAGGAATTAGTCACATATCTAATGGAAAAGGTCCAAATAGAAGAAAAGCAGAGCAGTTGGCAGCTAAAGCTATGCTTGAAAGGTTACAAGAATAGTAAAGTACTTTTTAGATCTGTTGAATGCCTCAGAATCAACAAGCTCAGCAAATAAACTCAAATAAATACATTTCCTGAGAAGTAAGATAAACCAACTTTTAGTCCTACTGATTTGTTCAGAAGGACTTTTTAAATTTAAGTACTATCCTTATAGATAACGATCATTATTTTATAGGGATGTAATTAATGCTGAGGAGAGATCCAAAGTCGAAGTTATCTAGAAAAGTGGCGTTCGCTAGTTTTATTGGTACGACCATTGAATGGTATGACTTTTTTCTTTATGGTACTGCTTCTGCCCTGGTTTTTAATAAACTTTTCTTCCCTAAATTTGATCCTATTGCAGGTACTATGGCAGCTTATGCAATCTATGCAGTTGGTTTTTTTGCAAGGCCATTAGGAGGTCTTGTATTTGGGCATTTTGGGGATAGAGTTAGTAGGAAAGATATGTTGGTTGTTACCCTTACTATTATGGGGTTATCGACTTTCCTTATCGGAGTTTTACCTACCTACCATACTATTGGTATTTTTGCTCCTATTTTGCTTCTCATTTTGAGGTTTTGCCAAGGTTTAGGGGTTGGCGGTGAATGGGGCGGGGCAATATTAATGGCTGCAGAACACAGCCGACTAAAAGAAAGAGGATTTTATGCCAGTTGGCCCAATGCAGGAGCTCCAGTAGGTTTAATTTTATCTACTTTAATATTTATTTTATTTTCATCTTTACCCGAAGAGCAATTTTTAACATGGGGCTGGCGTGTACCCTTTATTTTAGGTATTTGTCTTGTTGGTGTAGGGTTGATTATCCGATTACGTCTCTTGGAAAGTCCCATTTTTCGTAATTTAAAGCAAAAAAAAAGAAGATCTCGCTTGCCGGCATTGGAGGTAGCCCGAAAGTCCACCAAAAATTTTCTTTTGGCAATTGGCTCACGTTTTGTTGAAAGCGCTTCTTATTATTTGTATAGTGTTTTTGTTATAAGCTATGCTACTTATCAACTGCATTTATCAAAAAATATTATTCTATCTGGGATTGTGATCGCTTCTGTTGTTGAAGCATTCACTATACCTTTGTTTGGAAATTGGTCTGATCGTATTGGTCGTCGACCTGTCTATTTATTCGGGGCTATCCTATCTGGCTTATTTGCATTCCCTTTTTTTTGGCTATTACAAACCCAATTTACTCTTTTGATATGGTTTGCTCTCGTTTTTGGATTAGGCATTTGCCATGGGGCTATGCATGGTCCTCAAGGTGCGTTTTTTTCTGAGCTTTTTAAAACACGCATTCGCTACAGTGGGGCATCTCTCGCCTATCAATTATCATCTGCGTTATCAGGAGGTCTTGCGCCACTTATTGCTACAGCTCTGGTAAGATGGTCAGATGGAAGTTCATGGCCTGTTTCAGTGTACATTATCATTATGGCTATTATTACGATTGTGTCTGTCTTTTTAGCCAGTGAAACATTTCGAAAGGATATTTCAGTATAGGTTTGTAAAATGGACATGTTATTCTAGATGTAAGTCATTTATTATTTTGTGGATAAAATGCTAAATAAAGACGCTAAAAGGATTTTGCCATTATCGCTTGCTGCACTCGGTGTAGTCTATGGCGATCTTGGAACCAGTCCACTTTACTCACTTCAGCAAATCTTGCCCGAGTTATCCATTACTTCTGAAAATATTCTGGGAGTTTTATCTCTTGTTTTTTGGTCACTCATTTTAGTTATTTCGACCTGTTACGTGACGGTATTTTTACGAGCCGATAATGCTGGAGAAGGCGGTATCTTAGCATTATTATCCTTATTTAAAAGCCATGATAAGCCTTACCCTAGAGTACTTTTCTTTATCGGTATTATAGGGGCTGGATTACTTTTAGGTGACGGAATGCTAACACCGGCTATTTCGGTAATGAGTGCTATTGAGGGATTAAAGGTTATTTCTCCTAATTTTTCACATTTAGTGGTTCCACTGTCATTCACGATTTTATTATGTTTGTTTCTTGCACAACATTTCGGCACAGAGAAAATTGGTTTTTCTTTTGGACCGGTTCTGTTATGTTGGTTTATTACTATTGGAATATTAGGTGGCATCGCTATAATTCATAATCCATCTGTATTGGTTGCGGTTAATCCTTATTATGCTTTTAAATTTTTATATCATGGGGGATGGCATGCTTATATTCTATTGAGCGGTGTTTTTCTTGTAATTACCGGTGCAGAAGCAATGTATGCGGATTTAGGGCATTTTGGTAAAGCACCAATTAGAATAGGTTGGTTTTTTATCGTTCTTCCTATGCTTTTATTGAATTATTTTGGTCAGGGAGCTTACTTGTTGCAGAATCCTCAAGCAATATCCAATTCATTTTATGCGCTTGCACCACCATGGTTTTCTTATCCTCTTATTCTCATTGCCACGATTGCGACAATTATTGCATCCCAAGCAGTCATTTCCGCTAGTTTTTCTTTGGCAAGGCAAGCAATATTGTTAAATGTGTGTCCTCGGTTGTCAATTATTCATACATCTAAAGATGAAAGAGGCCAAGTTTATGTTCCACCTATCAATTTTGTTCTTGCTTTTGGAACTCTATCATTAGTGGTGCTGTTCAGGAGTTCTCATGCGTTAGCATCTGCTTTTGGCATGGCTGTTAATTTGGTGATGATTATTGTGGCTTTACTCGTGATTTTTGTTGCCAGGTTATTTTGGCATTGGTCTATTGCCAAGATAATACAAGTTTTCTCCTTGTTTATATTAATTGACTTGATGTTCTTGGGCGCAAACCTCCACAAAATAAATCAAGGAGCCTGGATACCGCTGGTTTTTGCCACATTAACCGGAATTGTTATGATAACGTGGAGTAGGGGGATGGATTTTCTACGCTCGTCCTATTATATGAATAAAATCACCTTACCTGAGATAATCAAACAATTTGAGCATAAGAAATTGCATTGCATAGAAGATTTAACGACTATTTTTATAACGGATCCTTATGACAAAAGCGGAGGGATATTTCTTCATTATTTAGAACTGAATCATATAATCCCAAAGCAAGTATTAATTGTTAGTATTGTTATTGAAAATTATCCTTATGTTGCTATAAAAAAGAGATACGAATTACAGGAATTAACTGAAGAAATCTACGGTTTAAAATTACATTATGGTTTTATGCAGGCAATTAATGTGCCTCGTGCGTTATTGCAATGTAAAGAAAACAAAATCTTGCCATTTCCTTTTGATATAGAGAATGCTTCTTTTTTAGCTGAACGTATCAATATTACAATAACACGAAAAAAACATTTGTTTTATTGGCAGAAAAAATTATTTGCTTTTCTATTGCGGAATGCTGCTTTAGACATAGATCTTTATCACTTACCCCATAATAGAACAATCACTATTGGTACTTATTGTGAAATGTGACAATTTTAAGCTTTATATTGGGTAGGTATAGGGGAAGTTTAATCTGTGCTTTCTAAAATATGACAAATCTCTAACCATTCTTCCTCAACTTGAATTAAAGAGGAATGAACGCTTTCACGATCTTTTAATAATTTGTCCAATTTATTTTTAGCTTGCTCATATAGAGCCGCATCAGATAACTGTTTATCGAAATCATGAAGTTGTTCTTGATAATGATTAATGAGCTGTTCCAGTTTTTTTAATTTGTTTTGGTAACTCTTTTTTTCTTTATACTCATTGGGTGATATAGATATTTTGGATTCTTTTACTGAGTCCTTAGTTTGCAACCAGGTATAATAATTATCTAGATCTCCTTCGAATGGTTGCACTTTTCCTTGATAAATTAGATAGAAATTATCAACACTCGATTTAAGTAAATGGCGATCATGAGAAATCAAAATTAATGCTCCCTCATAAGTTTGCAGAGCTAATTCAATGGCTGTACGCATACCAAGATCCAGGTGATTTGTTGGTTCATCAAGTAAAAGAAGGTTAGGTTTTAACCAAACTAGCCTTGCCAATGCTAAGCGAGCTTTTTCTCCACCTGAAAAGTGATGAATAGATTGCACAGCCATATCTCCTGTGAAATTAAATCCACCTAAAAAATCTCGTATGGTTTGTTCTCTCACGTCAGGAGAGAGAACTTGGAGAGTTTCAACAGAGCTTAATTGGCAGTCTAGTTGCTCGAGTTGATGTTGAGCATAGTAGCCTATTTGTAAATGTGGAGAACGATGTATTTCTCCGTTTAGTACTGGTAAATCACTTGTCAAAGTTTTAATTAAAGTCGATTTTCCCTCGCCGTTAGGCCCCAGTAAAGCAATTCTGTCACCAGGATTAATAGATAATTTAATTTTTTTCAAAATGGGAGGCTGATTAATATAGCCTGCATCAACTTGATTGCATTGAATTAAAGGATTTCCTGCGCGAGGACAGGGGAAAAAGTCAAAAGAAAATGGGGAATCAACTTGTGCAGCTGCAATGATTTCCATTTTCTCTATTGCTTTGATTCGGCTCTGAGCTTGCTTGGCTTTGGCTGCTTTTGCTTTGAACCGTGTTACAAAAGCCATCATATGTTTGATTTTGGTTTGTTGTTTCTCATACATGGATTGTTGCAAAGTCAATTGCTGGGCATGAATTCTTTCAAAACAACTGTAATCCCCTGAATAGAGAGTCAAATTTCGATTTTCTATATGCAAGATATGGGTAACAAAAGCGTCAAGGAATTCTCTATCATGTGAAATAAGAATAATGGTACTTGGGCTTTGCTTTAAATAGCGCTCCAGCCAGAAAATAGCTTCCATATCCAAATGGTTTGTAGGTTCGTCGAGCAGAAGAAGATCGGCAGGGTTCATTAAGCAGCGCGCGAGACTTAAGCGCATTCTCCATCCACCGGAGAAACTATTTACCGGATCGTGTTGCTGACTTCCCTTAAACCCTAATCCTGACATGATGGCGGCTGCTTGCGCTGGTTTGCTGTAGCCGCCAGTGTGAGACAATTCTTCATGGCAAAGCAAAATTTCAGAGTCATTGCCTTTCCTCTCAGCCTCTGCAAGACGTTTTAGCAACTTGATATGTTCTTTATCACCACCAAGAACAAAATCCAAGGCTTTTTCATTGCTATCTGGTAATTGCTGTGACAAATGACTAATACTAAGCTGAGGATTAATCAGGTATTCACCACTGTCAGGGGCTAATTGACCTAAAAGAAAGTCAAATAAGGTAGATTTGCCACACCCATTATGACCAATCAGTCCTATTTTCTGTTTTTCATAAAGGCTAACATTAACCTTATCGAGTAAAACTTTATCTCCTCTAGATAAAGTGATGTGGCGCAGGGTAAGCATTTTAAACCATAAATCTTAAGCTAATCAGCTATTTTATCATAAATCTTTATAAATCACTCATTCGGCTCAATGGTTTTTTTCCGTGCGGATTGATATCGCTCTTGTTTCTCTATGTCAATATATCTATCTGTAGTGGCGCTAGAGCTGTGACCGGCATCATCCCTTACATGCTCTCGAGGCCGGATTTTTACATCTTCTGATATTCCTGTATGCCTAAGCCAATGCACAGTGGCAGCAGATAAATTATCGGCTTCTTCTGTTAACCCGTTGATGCGAAGTTCTTCACTCGCCAAATCAAAGCAACATTGCACTATGCGTCGAATAGGGGCGGTATTGCTCATTGGGCCATTTCCGCGAAGTTTAGGGAGCAAAGGCGAATTATCTGCAGGCGAGGGCAGGGGGGTAAGCCCAAGAAACAGACGCCAACGAGTGAGACTTTCCAACATTGCATCACTTACTGCAATTTGCCGTTCTTTGTTTCCTTTCCCCACAGTCGTAAACCACCAATGACCGTTACTGTCCTTTGTAAAATCATTCATGCTAGGTATCCAACGATCGCTGGCAGCAAGTTCTGAAATTCGTAAATACATACCAAACAACAGACTTAGCATAAAACGGGTACGTTCATGTTTTTCTGGGGAGTCCTGAGCTAATGTTTCAGCTGCTTTCAGAACGGCATTCCATTGAATCAAACTTAATCGTCTGATGGGGGTATTATGTTGTCTTTTGCGAATAAATTTACTTTTTTGCCTAATGAGTGCAACAGGATTAGAAACCAGATATTCTTCAGCGATTAAAAAATTAAACAGGGTACTTAAAATAGCAAATATTTCCTGCACTGCTCCCTGGGATAACTTAAATTGATCTATTGAAGCAGTATTCCCATTTTTTCTGGATGCTTTACTTATAGTAACCACAAAAGGGCGCCATTCTTCATTAGGTATCCTTTTACCTTCTTTTTCTATAAATCTAGGCACTTTTTTTAAACTAATCCATGATTTTGGTGGGTTTTGACAGAAATGAATGTATTGCTCAATGTCATCACGTTTTAATGAATCAATAGAAGAGTTTTTAATAAGCCATGACCATTGTAATAGACGTTCTGTTTCTCTTCTGTAACTATTAAAGGTGCCTTCGCTTCCCGAATAGCTTTTTAAAAAATTTAAGCAGAAAATAAAGTCATTACTAAATTTTTGATCGGGCAATATTACATTTTCCTGATTTTTATGAAGGTGATTAAGATTATCAAACAATGGCAATAATTTTGATTTCATGATGAGATTATAGATGAGTGGTGATTTTAATTGAATTTTTTGCTTTATTTAAGATTCCGTCAAGATTTATAGGATAGTTTTTGCCTAATTATATTATGATCAAATTCTTGTACGCTAAAGTGCACTTCATTTTGTACTTTTTTCTCTTTGTATTTTTCTTACTAAAATTGTTTGGAAGGAAATCTTTTATCACTCGACAAGACTCTGAATAAACTAAATTTTAAAATTAAATGCTAAAGGATATTGACCTTAGGGATAGCTCCTAGTATTATCTGCGCTCTGTCCTTGGGACGGGTATCGGGGTGTAGCGCAGTCTGGTAGCGCGCCTGCTTTGGGAGCAGGATGTCGGGGGTTCAAATCCCTCCTCCCCGACCAATTTAAGCGCCCGTAGCTCATCTGGATAGAGCATCGGCCTTCTAAGCCGAGGGTAGCAGGTTCGAATCCTGCCGGGCGCGCCAGCCGCCTTGCTTTGTTGTATTGTAGCTGGAACAGGGCTTACGAAATCCTCCGCACTTTGTTGGTTGTTCCATTCGATTTAATGACCATTTAATGGGGGTTTTCGTAAGTCCTGAAAAAAAATAACTTATGGTGAGCGTAGCTCAGTTGGTAGAGCCCCGGGTTGTGATCCCGGTTGTCGTGGGTTCGAGTCCCATCGTTCACCCCATTGTTAAAATGTAATGGTCTACCGCTAAAGATTCCACCTGAGTCTTTACAAGACTGAATTACTGATTGATAATCCAACCTGATTGCGAAAGTGGCGGAATTGGTAGACGCACTGGATTTAGGTTCCAGCGGGGCGACCCGTGAGAGTTCGAGTCTCTCCTTTCGCACCATTTCATGATAACTTCCAAGAGGTGAATTAATGCAAGTTTCTGTTGAGACCCTAAAAGGTTTGGAACGTAAGGTTACAGTTTCTGTGCCTACAGAGAAAGTTGAGGAAGAAGTGAGCTTGCGTCTCAGAAATCTTGCTCGCAAAGTTAAATTGGATGGATTTCGTCCTGGAAAAGTTCCATTTCACGTGGTAAAAAGTCGTTTCTCTGACAGTGTTCGCGAAGAGGTTGCCCGGGATATGGTACAATCTACTTTGTATGAAGCTTTACAAAAAAACGAATTAGTGCCTGCAGGATATCCTTATGTCGAGCCTTTAGAAATTGAACCTGGTAAAGATTTCACGTACACCGCTGTATTTGAAGTCATGCCGGTATTTGAAATTACTGAATTAAATCAGGCTACAGTGGAATTGATTCGCTCTGAGGTCACAGATAAAGACGTTGATGACATGATTGAAAAATTGCGCGAACAAAACAAGGAATGGCATGAAGTGTCGCGTGCAGTGGAAAAAGGAGACAAGGTAGTTATTGATTTCCAAGGATATTTGGATGAGAAACTTTTTGAGGGCGGTAGCGCTGAAGGGTATGAGCTTGTGATTGGTTCTGGGTCTATGATTCCAGGGTTTGAAGATGGAATTATAGGAGCGAAAATAGATAGTTCTTTTGAAATAAAAGTTAATTTTCCAGAGAACTATGGTCATAAGGATTTGGCTGGGAAGGAAACAACCTTTAAAATTACTGTTAAGAAAGTAATGGAAGGTAAATTACCTGCATTGGACGATGCTTTTGCCAAAAACTTCAATATCAAAGAAGGTGGTGTTGAGGCACTCAAAAAAGACATTAAAGAAAATATGACGCGAGAATTAGAGCGACGCGTCAGCATGATGAATAGAGAAAAACTGTTTGATAAATTAATGTCAGTTAATGAAATTGATCTACCTCTTGCTTTAATAGATAAAGAAATAGAACATTTAAAGCATGACATGTATCATCGTTTGTTTGGACATGAACATAAAGAAGATGAAAAAATCCCTGATTTTCCAAAGGAGCTATTTGAAGAACAAGCCAAACGGCGTGTACATTTAGGTTTACTCTTTTCTGAATATGTTAAAAAGCATAAAATTGTTGCTGATAAAGACAGAGTAGATGCTATGATTGATAAGTTTGCCAGCGCATATGAAAGCCCTGAAGAGCTTCGCGCATGGTATCAAAGTAGCAAAGAACATATGGCTGAAGTCGAAGCATTGGTTATGGAAGACATGGTGGCAGATAAAATAGCAGAAGATGCACAGTTGAAATATAAAAATATGGACTATGATGCAGTGATGAATCCCAAAAAGGACACTGAGAAAAAAGGAGAATAAGCATGGCAGGCTATTCAGATAACGTTATCCGCAATGCAAGCGGGTTAATACCGATGGTGATTGAACAAACGTCACGCGGTGAACGTTCTTATGATATTTATTCAAGACTGTTGAAAGAGCGTATTATTTTCCTTCTAGGTGAAGTAGAGGATCATATGGCTAACCTAGTTGTTGCCCAGTTGCTGTTTCTTGAGTCTGAAAACCCAGAGAAAGATATTTCTCTATATATTAATTCTCCTGGCGGCGTGGTTACTGCAGGGCTTGCAATATATGACACTATGCAATTTATTAAGCCAGATGTCAGTACTTTATGTATTGGGCAAGCAGCAAGTGCTGCTGCCTTACTACTTTGTGCAGGTGCCACAGGCAAACGATTTTGTTTGCCTAATTCTCGGGTTATGATTCATCAACCTTTGGGCGGATATAGAGGACAGGCTACTGACATAGAAATCCATGCTCGTGAAACCTTAGCAGTAAGAGAGCGCTTAAATAATATTATGGCGAAGCATACTAATAAGACACCCGATCAAATCATGCGCGATACTGAAAGAGATAACTTTATGAGTGCTACTCAGGCAGTAGAATATGGTTTAATAGATAAAGTTCTCTACGATAGACAAGCAACGAGCAGCCATACTACAGAACTATAATTTAATAGATACTCTTTGGTTTATCTGGAGTATAATGTAAATTGGGTGTATATGAATGTGGTGGCATATCATTGTCTGATTAGCTAAAATTTTACATGTATATTACTAATTATTTTAGTAATAACTGTAAGAAGGGGTTTGGTTATGAGTAAATCCGGTAACGGAAGTGGAGATAAGGTTCTATACTGCTCTTTTTGTGGTAAGAGTCAACACGAAGTTAAAAAATTGATTGCAGGTCCTTCTGTATTTGTATGTGATGAATGTGTGGAACTATGTAATGATATTATTCGAGAAGAAACACATGAAACTCATGAAGAAACCGAAGCAAGACTGCCCACGCCAAAAGAAATATCTCATTTCCTTGATGAATACGTAATAGGGCAACAACATGCTAAAAAGGTTCTATCAGTAGCGGTATACAACCATTACAAGCGATTACAACATAAAAGTGAAGATGGTGTAGAGCTTGGTAAAAGTAATATTTTGCTTATAGGTCCAACAGGAAGTGGCAAGACTCTTTTAGCTCAAACCTTGGCTCGAATCCTGAATGTTCCATTTGCAATGGCTGATGCTACTACCCTTACTGAAGCTGGATATGTAGGTGAAGATGTTGAAAATATTATCCAAAAATTATTACAGAAATGCGATTACGATGTAGATAAAGCCCAACAAGGTATTGTATATATTGATGAAATTGACAAAATCTCCCGCAAGTCAGATAACCCTTCTATTACCAGAGATGTTTCAGGTGAAGGAGTTCAGCAGGCTCTATTGAAATTAATTGAAGGAACGATTGCATCAGTCCCACCGCAGGGAGGTCGTAAACACCCACAACAAGAATTTTTGCAAGTTGATACTTCAAATATTTTATTTATTTGTGGTGGAGCTTTTGCTGGATTGGACAAAGTGATTCGGGAACGTAGTGATAAGTCAAGCATAGGATTTTCTGCTCAATTAAAAAGTAAAAAAGAAAGTAGTAATGAAATATCTAAAGTCTTAAACCAATTAGAATCGGATGATTTAATTAAATATGGATTAATCCCTGAGTTTGTTGGTCGCTTGCCTGTCGTTACTACTTTACATGAACTTGACGAAACGGCATTAATAGACATCCTAACTCGCCCTAAGAATGCCTTAACAAAGCAATTCCAATCTCTTTTCAAAATGGAAGGGGTTGAACTTGAGTTTAGAGAAGAGGCATTAGTTGCCATCTCCAAAAAAGCTTTAGAACGAAAAATGGGTGCTCGTGGTTTGAGATCGATACTTGAAAATATTCTTTTAGACACCATGTATGATTTACCTTCATTAGAAGGTGTGAACAAGGTTGTTATCGATGAGAGTGTAGTGAATGGATTATCAAAGCCTATTCTCATTTATGAGCAAGATGAGAAAAAGAGTGCTACTGGTAGCAAAGATTAGTTAAATTTGGATTTTCCACAATAGGCTTTTTGCAGTAGAGTTTCAAAAGAGATTAACTACAATAGTTTGTTGTGGATGTTAAATTTTTCTCTATCTCTCAAGTAGTCAAGGTGTTTTTCATTCAAGATGGACCAAAAAAGCATTCCTTGATGTAGTACGAGCAGTTACTACATCATGATATGCAAAAAGAGTTTATTACTAATATCACAAATACTCCAGTTACTTGAGAATCAATAACTTAACTCGCATTTTACGAATTGTTCACTTGCTCTAATATCTGTATACTCATAATTAATAGGATAATATAACTAATAAACAAGGATTTTCCTTTAAATAAGGGTTCATTATGTCTGATGAAAATGAAATAAAATCAAGTGAGATCGCAAAAACTTCTTATTTGCCGGTGCTGCCATTAAGAGATGTGGTAGTTTATCCGCACATGGTGATCCCCCTCTTCGTAGGGCGTGGAAAATCAATTAAAGCTCTCGAAGCAGCGATGGTCGACAATAAACAAATTTTTTTGGTTGCACAGCGTAAATCAGCTAATGATGATCCTGGACCTGATGATATTTTTGAGGTAGGAACTATATCCAGTGTTTTACAATTATTAAAATTGCCAGACGGTACTGTGAAAGTTCTTGTTGAGGGAGAGCAACGGGCTCGTGTCAAAGAATATATACAAGATAAAGGCTACCTTGAAGCGAATCTTGAATCAATTGAAGAGGTAAGCACTGCTTTACAAGAACAAGAAATTGGAATTTTAATGCGATCTTTGATGTCGCAATTCGAACAATACATAAAACTCAATAAAAAAATTCCTCCTGAGGTCTTATCACCGCTAGCAAGCATAGAGGAACCTGGTCGTTTAGCTGACACAATAGCTGCTCATTTAACCCTTAAAGTGGATGATAAACAAGAGTTGCTGGAGACTATGGATGTAGGCACTCGACTCGAAAAATTAATGGCTTCGATTGAAAATGAAATCGATCTGTTACATGTTGAGAAGCGTGTGAGAGGTCGGGTCAAGCGCCAAATGGAGAAGAGCCAAAGAGAGTATTACTTAAATGAACAAATAAAAGCCATTCAAAAAGAATTAGGCGAACTGGGTGAAGAAGGCAGCGAGATTGAACAACTAGAGAATTCAATTAAAAAAGCCGGGATGCCTAAAGAAGCTAAAGAGAAGGCACTTTCTGAATTGCATAAATTAAAAATGATGTCTCCAATGTCTGCCGAGGCAACTGTAATCCGTAATTATCTTGACTGGATGTTAATGGTCCCTTGGAAAAAGCGAACCAAAATTCAGTTTGATTTATTGAAAGCAGAAAAATTACTTGACAAGGAGCATCATGGCCTTGAACAGGTTAAAGAACGTATCATTGAGCATTTGGCAGTACAGCAAAGAGTAAAAAGATTAAAGGGGCCTATATTATGTTTGGTTGGTCCTCCAGGAGTAGGTAAGACTTCACTAGGACAATCTATCGCTAATGCTACGGGAAGAACTTTCATCCGCATTGCTTTGGGAGGAGTAAGAGATGAGGCTGAAATACGTGGCCATAGAAGAACCTATATAGGTTCTATGCCTGGTAAAATTATTCAAAAATTATGCAAGGCAGGAGTTAAAAATCCCCTCATCATGCTGGATGAAGTAGATAAAATGGCCATGGATTTTCGTGGCGATCCAGCATCTGCTTTACTGGAAGTATTAGATCCAGAACAAAATCATACGTTTAGCGATCATTATTTAGAAGTAGATTATGATTTGAGCGATGTCATGTTTATTGCTACAGCGAATTCTCTTGAAATCCCTGCTCCATTATTAGACCGGATGGAAGTTATTCGATTGCCTGGGTATACAGAGGATGAAAAAATTGGTATTGCAGAAAAATATTTAGTGCCTAAGCAAATCCTGCAAAATGGTTTAACGAATGAAGAAATACATATTAGCGAAGCTGCTATTAGAGACATTATTCGTTACTATACTCGTGAAGCGGGAGTTCGTAATCTTGAAAGAGATATTGCCAGTATATGTAGGAAAGTTGTTAAAGAGATACTCTCAAGAAAGAGAAAAGGTAAAAAAATTACAGTAACAGTGGGCAATCTTGATAAATACTTAGGAGTCAAAAAATACCGATATGGTTTGGCTGAACAATATGATCAGATTGGCCAAGTGACAGGGCTTGCTTGGACAAGCGTAGGGGGAGAGCTTCTGACCATTGAAGCATCCATAATGCCAGGAAAAGGTAAAGTAACCCATACAGGTCAATTAGGTGAGGTAATGCAGGAGTCTATACATGCTGCAATGACGGTAGTTAGAAGTCGTGCCAAAATATTGGGCTTGTCGGACGATTTTTATGATAAGCATGATTTCCATGTTCATGTTCCTGAAGGTGCAACACCCAAAGATGGGCCAAGTGCTGGTATAGGAATGTGTACTGTACTGGTCTCTATTGTTACTCAAATTCCAGTTAAGGCTGATGTGGCGATGACTGGAGAAATTACTTTACGTGGTCAAGTACTCCCGATTGGTGGTTTAAAAGAAAAACTATTAGCTGCCCATCGTGGTGGTATAAAGCATGTTATTATCCCCGAAGAGAACGTAAAGGACCTCGAAGAAATTCCAGATAATGTGCTACGTAAGCTTACGATCCATCCCGTTAAGACTATTGAACAGGTCTTAGAACTGGCTTTACAACGCAATCCTTGGGTTGAAAAGCCAACAAATGTACAATCTGGTTCTGTATTGAGTAAAAGATCAAAAAAAATTAAAAATAATGATTTACACGCACATTAATACAGAGTATATTTCTCTACGTAGCCCGCTGGTGGCTGGCTCTGCAAGGATGTACAACTTGACTGGAGCGGTCAAATCTGTTTAAATCAGCTCCGGAATATGGATGATTAACTGTAAAGGGGAAAAGATGAATAAGAGTGAATTAGT
Source organism: Legionella norrlandica (assembly GCF_000770585.1). Lineage (GTDB taxonomy): Bacteria > Pseudomonadota > Gammaproteobacteria > Legionellales > Legionellaceae > Legionella > Legionella norrlandica. The sequence continues at coordinate 28,830 of NZ_JNCF01000028.1, forward strand.
TGATGCTATAGCAAGTGGTTCGGTTTGACCAAAGCTGACGCAAACAGAGTTCTTCAAACTTTTATGGCTACTGTAACTGATGTCTTAAAAAGAGGCGATCAAGTTGTAATACCTGGATTTGGTTCTTTTTCAACAGGTAATCGTTCAGCACGTACTGGCAGAAATCCACAAACTGGAAAAACCATCCAGATTAAAGCGTCACGTGTGCCCAAATTTAAAGCAGGTAAAAACCTGAAAGAAGCTGTACAACAAGCTTAAGTTTTCAGGGTGCTTAGCTCAGCTGGGAGAGCATCGCCCTTACAAGGCGAGGTCGTAGGTTCGATCCCTACAGCACCCACCAAGAAATGGAGTGGTAGTTCAGTTGGTCAGAATACCGGCCTGTCACGCCGGGGGTCGCGGGTTCGAGCCCCGTCCACTCCGCCAGATAAACGCGCTGAAAGGCGCGTTTTTTTTATCAGCTTATGTTAGAATTGTTTTTCGTCAAGCTTTGTTAATACAAAAATGGATCTCGGGACATGTTGCAGAAGTTAAATGAACACATTCAGGGTGTTGTAGCCTGGTTAGTTATTATATTAATCGCTATTACCTTTATGCTTTTTGGTGTTGATTATTATTTTCAATCTCGACAAATATCCAATGCAAAAGTAGTGGTAAATGATAAGCCAATTACTATGCAAGCATTTGAAACTAATTACAGACGAACAAGAGCCCAACAAGATTTGCCGCAAATGACCGCTGCTGATGAAAAAAATCTGCAAAATCAAGTTCTTAATCAGATGATAACCAATGAAGTAAGTATCCAGGCTGCTCGTCAATTTGGATTTGAAGTTAGTCCAGATCAAGCGAATGCTGCTATAGTCAATATTCCCCAATTTCAAGAAGATGGTCATTTTTCTGCTCAACGCTATCAACAAGCCTTGAGTGGTGCGCTATTTACTCCTGAAACATTTCAAAATGAAGTGAGGCAAGGGATGTTGCTTAATCAGCAGCGTTTTGCATTTATGGGAACATCGTTTGCTTTATCTGATGAGATTAAACGATTTGTTAGACTATATATGCAAACGAGAGATTATGATTACTTAACAATACCTTCTGAGCGTTTTGAAAAGCAAATGAATGTTTCTAAAAAGGATATTGAAGATTATTATCAGCAACATCGCGAAAAATTTATGACCCCAGAACAAATCGCATTAGATTATGTGATTTTGTCTATGCATGATATCAAGTCGCAAATCAAGATTTCAGAGGAAGATATTAAAAATTACTATGAGGAAAATAAAAGTAATTATTTGACTCCGGCTCAATGGCAGGTTGCTCATATTTTATTCGCTGTTCCTGCAAGCGCCAATCAAGAGGAAGAAGAGCGAATTAGACAAAGAGCAGATGAAATTTATTTTGCTCTACAAAAACAACCGCAGCAATTTGAAAAATTTGTTATTTCCAACTCAGACGATAAATTGTCAATAGCAAATAAAGGTGTTCTTCCTTGGATTACAGGCGGACAGAATGAATATGATAGAATATTATCTAATTTAACTGAGCCTGGACAAATTTCAAGTCCAACAAAGACGAAGTACGGCTATGAGATATTTAAATTAATAGATTATAAACCAGTTACAACCAAATCCTTGTCAGAAGTTCAATCTGTCATTAAGGAGCAGTTATTAAGTGATATGGCTCAGGCAAAATATGCTCAAGCTTTGGAGCAATTAACGGACTTAAGCTATCAAACTCCTGATTCACTAAATCCTGTTGCAGATTCTTTAAATCTAAAAATTCAACAAACGGAACCTTTCTCTCGTAAGGGAGGTCGACAATCCATCACTAAGAATAAGCAGGTGATCCATGCAGCATTTAGCAATGATGTTCTAGAGTTGGGCAATAATAGTGAACCTATACAATTAGACAATGATTCAATAATTGTTTTGCGTGTAAACAAGCATATACCTCAAGGGAGCAAACCTTATCTGAAGTGGAAGGGCAAATTCAAAAAATACTAGTGAAACAGTATGCTGATGCGAAGGCAAAAGAAGTTGGTATCAGTTTGCTGCATCCTGTTGAAGATAAACAACAGCAAGAATTAATTAGTAATAACCAACTAGAATGGCGTTCTGTAGTACAAGCTACTAGAGACAGTGACAAAGCTAATTCTTTAATTAATGATTTGGCATTTAACTTACTGCGACCAGAAAGTCGGGATGGTGTAACCTTGGATAATGGTGATTATGTTGTTGTAAAATTAAAGAAGATTAATGATGGAAAGTTAAGTTCTCTGGATAAAGAGCAAAGGGATAGTTTAATACAACAAATTGAAGCAAGCTATGGAATGATGGATTATGATTTGTATGTTAATAGTTTGCTTAACAGCGCCAAAATAGTAAAGAATTAAAAATTACAATCCGGGCTTAATTAAAAGCCCGAATTCAGGTTAACTTTTTTGCTTTACCATATTACTTACCAATTCATTTAAGATGGCTCAATGGGCAAGTAGGTTGGGTCATTCTGACAGATGAGCTCTTGAAATCACTAGTGTTGAGTCAAATGACCTGGGCCGCTATTTTTTTGTGAAAAATTTATTGAAATAACAGCTTGCTATTAAAAAATGGATACAGGCTATCAATGGATATATGCGCTATATCGAAACTGAGCGCTGCCAAAGAAAAAGATAAAAAATAATCCCTTGACCAAAGAAGATAAAAAGAAAAATTGTGGGTTACCCAGTGAACGGGTATCAAATGACGCGGTTAAACGTTTTAGAATTATCGCTGATTGAGGATAATAATAGCCGTTATCTATTTTGTGAGGTTATGCAAGAGCTCTATTCCATACTGAATTTGTTCCTGAAAAGTAATCATTTAAAGTATCCCTCAGATTGATTCATGACTCTATATCCTTTCTTGTAACCGTTCACGC
>NZ_JNCF01000147.1 GCF_000770585.1 Legionella norrlandica
AATGTACCTCACCGGAGTGATGTTTGTGAGCATACTTTTGGCCTTAAAGTAACGCATTCATTATGGCTTCTAAGACCGCGGGGGTTTGTTGGAAAACGTCGTGATTCCAAAATCGTAATACTTTAAACCCACCTGCAGTTAGCCAAGCAGTGCGGTTCATATCGTACGTTTGGTTCTCTGCATGTTGACCGCCATCAAGCTCGATAATCACTCTTTTTTCAAGACAGACAAAATCAACAATGTATGCTCCCATTGGTACTTGTCTCTTGAATTTACATCCAAGTCTATTCGCTCGAAGATAATACCA
>NZ_JNCF01000128.1 GCF_000770585.1 Legionella norrlandica
TCACTCCGGTGAGGTACATTCTGGCCGTTTTATCATATCGTGTAGCAATCCTTCTAAACCGCTTAATCTTCTGAAAAAAACGTTCAACAATGTTGCGTTCTTTATAGGTGTGGCAGTCATGCGTAGTGGGATGCAACCGATTCTTTTTACTTGGAATAACAGCTTTTATCCCTTTCTCCGCTAGAGTATCTCGAAAGCTGTCAATATCATAAGCCTTGTCAGCTAACAACGATTCACAGATCTCATCAGCTAAGATATCATGGGCTACCTGGCTCTCGTGTACTTGCCCAGGTGTTAACAATATATTGACCAGTTGACCAAAGGCATCAACATTAGCGTGAATTTTCGTGCTAAGCCCCACCAACACTGCGACCAATGGCTTCCAAGGCCTTATCATAACTGCTTCTCATGGCGTCTTGATGTACTTTGATAATTGACCCGTCAAGAATGTGCCATTCGTGATCGCCATCTTTTTTTTAATTCTGACAAAATGGCAGTAACATATCCTTTTTTTGACCAGTTGTTATAGCGATTATAAACACTTTTCCAGTGACCATAGTCTGCTGGCAAATCCACGCCACGCAGCTCCAGTCCGCAGCATCCAACATATCGCCTCGATAAATAACCGATCATCTTTACCATGACGGCCTTTGGGTTTGGGAAGCAATTTTTCTAATCTAGCC
>NZ_JNCF01000051.1 GCF_000770585.1 Legionella norrlandica
AAGAGGCGTGAACGGTTACGATCCTGCTTTTATTGCTTATTCATATTTCTTCTTTGTTTTCTCATTTTATGTAATGAAATTACAGTCAGCATTGGTCCAGATAAAGCATAAATCCCAGAGCTTATAAAAAGAATTATTGCAGGATCTGCAGCAATTGCTACAAATAAAATAATCATTACCAAGACATATAAAAACGGAACTTTACCCTTAAAATCTACTTCCTTAAAACTGTAATAACGCAAATTACTCACCATTAAGACTGCAGTAATCAAAGCCAACCCTGCTGTCAATAGCGATATAATTAAATTACTCCACTCATTCTGAAAGCAAATCCAGGCAAAAGAAGCCATTACTGCAGCGCTTGGTGGGCATGGGAGTCCTTGGAAATAACGCTTATCCGATTTCCCAATTTGAGTATTGAATCGAGCTAAACGTAGAGCAACAGCAGCTGTATATACAAAAGCAACCAACCAGCCAAATTTTCCTAACTGATTTAGGGTTAAATTATACAAAAGCAAAGATGGCGCCACACCAAAAGTAACCATATCAGATAAACTGTCGTATTGAGCACCAAACTCAGTTTGCGTATTAGTTAGTCGCGCGATTCTGCCATCGAGGCTATCAGCTATCATACCAACAAACATCGCTATTACAGCAGCCTCATATTGCCCCTTCGTTGAGGCGACTATAGAATAAAATGCTGCAAACAAACTAACGGTCGTCAATAGATTTGGCAACAAATAAATCCCAGAATGATTATCTTTATTCATTCGCAATCACACCTCGTTCATTTTTAAAATCAGCAACATGCTAACATAAATGGAACCTAATCTACTATGGAAACTTAGCCTTAGCCACCCAAAGAATAATGGAATGGTTCACTCAGAAATTATTTATTACAATAAAATCGTTAATTTCTCCTGCAGGTAAAGCACGATGATGGTATACTTATCATACTGTATTTAATATGTATAGAGTTATGTCTGATCGAAAGAAAAAAACAATCGTAATTGAAGGTGTTACTGCACAAGGTAAAACATTTCGACCAAGTGACTGGGCTGAACGCATGAGTGGTTCTTTAGCTATGTTTAAAAACAACAGGATTTATTATTCCCCGCTTTTGCAACCAAGCGTAAATAGCGAAGGTTATAAATGCGTCTTACTTGATCCCAAACTCAAGGAATCAAGCCCTCAAGTTTATCAAGCCATTATGGATTTTGCCAAGGCAAATAACTTAAAAATCTGCGGCGAAGAAGACTAGTTCAATTCTCCATTATTACCTTTATAAAAATAAATGAAATACCAAGTGCTAATTTTCAGGAAAATTAAAATCCACCTGCGCTTTTTATTGCTAAAGTCATCTTCATAAAATACTCTAAAGCCGCATTAATCATCGCTATGGTATTATCAAAATTCATCGCAAATACACCTGCAATAAGAAATAATAACCCCTTAAGCCCTTGTTGAGTACCTGGTTGACTAGCATGAGCGACCAGGACACACCCTCGAATAAACCACAAAACACCTGCGGTACGGATTAAAAACCCCATTGAGCTGTAGATATTGGCTGGATTATAGTTTGAATAGGTTAAGACATTGCCAACACCGAAAGCTGTATTCGCCATAACATCCAAACCTGTAGGTAGGTAGATCAAAAGAGCCCCAATCAATAAATACATCATAGGGGTAAACATCTTTTCATGCGAGGAAGATTGGGCTCGATAATCAGCAATTTTTCTTAACTTGCTAATCGCTGTTAAAAAAAATAAAATACCCAATATATATGCTCCACCTGTGATGAGTTTTTGCACAGGATAAAGAGATTGGCTAATATTGCCTAATATAGTTATTAAATCTGTACTATTCATATGTTAATTATATGCACTTAGCCCTTGCAATGCATAATTTTTTCCCTATATTAATCATTTTAGAATAAAAAGTTGATGTCTCCTATGCAAATAAATACTTTTCCTATTACCCTTGAAGAATCCTTCATGATCTCTCCCAAGGTCAAGCATTTTATATTTAATTGTGAGTTATCACCTCCTTTTGATTATTTAGCAGGACAATTTATTACTATTCACTTTGAGCATGAGGGTAGAAATTTAAAGCGTAGCTATAGCATCGCTAATGAGCCTAAAAAGGATAATCGTATTGAATTCGCTGCAGGATATTTTAAAGGAGGTCCTGGAACAGAACTACTTTATAATTTGAAACCCGGGGATATCATCCAAATCAATGGCCCCTTTGGACGCTTAGTTTTTAAAGATGAAATCCCAGGAAGATATATTTTAGTTGCTACCAGCACAGGTACTACGCCTTATCGTGCTATGCTTAACGAACTTGGTAAACGAATAGAAGAGCGTCCTGATTTACAAGTAGTAATACTGCAGGGAGTACAGCGTCGTGACGAAATTCTTTACCCTGATGATTTTCAAAGTTTTGCAAAAAAATATCCGCAAGTTAGCTTTCGTCCTTATTTAAGCCGTGTTCCATTTCAAGACTTGAAGGATAATGAATACTGTGGCTATGTTCAACATGCTTTCCCAGAACTTAACCTAAATCCAACCCAAGACGTTGTTTATTTGTGTGGAAATCCAGGTATGATCGATGAGGCATTTAATTATTTAAAAGAGCATGGTTTTTCTATGCAACAAATTATCCGTGAAAAATATATTTCACGCTAAAAAGTCGACGCCCAATTAAATGAGGAGATAAGTAGATTATGAGTTATGAAGAATTATCAAATACAATGGAGCAAATGCTGCATGAGGGGAAGGGTATTTTAGCTGCTGATGAAAGCAATAGTACTATTGGCAAGCGTTTCGCTACAATCAATATAGAAAATACTGAGCAAAATCGTAGGGATTATCGATTGTTACTAGCAACTACTCCTGATTTGGAACAGTATATTAATGGTGTTATCTTATTTGAAGAAACCTTTACCCAAACGGATGATCATGGAATATCAATCCCTGAGCTTTTTGTTAATAAAGGGATTGTTCCTGGAATTAAAGTTGATAAAGGGCTTGTTGATTTGCCTAATACTGAGCATGAAAAAGTGACTCAAGGATTAGATGGCTTAACAGAGCGCCTACTTCATTTTAAAAAATTAGGCGCAAGATTTGCAAAATGGAGAAATGTTTATACCATCTCCGAATATACCCCTAGTTTAACCGCGATAAAAACAGGCGCTGAAAACTTAGGTCGTTATGCTGCCGCTTGTCAATCTGTTGGTATTGTCCCAATTGTTGAGCCAGAAGTGTTAATGGATGGCAATCATAGCATTGAGCATTGTGCTGAAGTTTGTGAGATGGTGCTCCACGAGCTATTCCATACTTTATTTATCCATCAAGTTGAACTTGAGCATATTATTCTTAAACCAAGTATGGTTACCTGTGGTAAAGAAATCAACCCATTTAGTGACCCTGAAGAAGTTGCTGACTATACCATTAGCGTCTTCCGTAATAACGTTCCAGCATCCGTACCTACTATAAACTTCCTATCTGGGGGGCAAACACCACAGCAAGCTACTGCTAACTTAAATGCAATCAACCAAATTGGCCACCAGCCTTGGCTCCTCAGCTTTTCTTTTGGCAGAGCATTACAGGAAGACTGCTTGCAAGCCTGGGAAGGAAAGAAAGCAAATATTGCCAAAGCACAAGAAGCTTTACTTAAAAGAGCACGCTTAAATAGTATGGCCTGTTTAGGTGAGTATCAAAACGACATGGAGTAATCCATGGGAGTTGGCTTTGCAAAAAAATACTGCCCTCATTAAAACAATAGGTTGGTGCTGAGCAATAGCAAAGCCCAACTTCTTACGTTAAACCCAACTCAAAACGTGCATACAAAGGCAAGTGATCGGATAGCATTCGCCAAGGCTTACCTTGTAAACAAGCAACTTCCTGTACTTCCATGCCTCGGAAATATACTCTATCTACACACAAAGCAGGTCTTATTGCAGGGAAGGATCGGGCATGTTGCCCTTCAATAGCAACAAAAGCTTCCTCAATACCTAAATCCTCAGCAAGGACTTTAGAAATCACATGACGCCAATCATTAAAATCACCAGCCATTAGCAAAGGCTCATTTGGAGGAACAACATTTTTAATGCGCTGGATTAATGCATTACATTGCTCTGTACGCTCAGCCTTAAATAGCCCTAAGTGAACGCATAATAGATGAATTGTATTATTGTCCAATCTCAATTGGGTATGAAGAATTCCTCTTGAAGCTCTATTTATGTTTGAAAGATTAATACTTTCGAAACGTTCAAAGGGGTATTTACTTAAAATGGCATTGCCATGGTGGCCAGATTGATAGACTGCATTTTTCGCATAAATATAATGTGGCCAAATATTTTCAGCGATGTATTCACATTGGGGAGAATTAGGCCAAGTAACAATTCTTTTTTCCCGCCTTCTGTGTTTACCTTGTACCTCTTGCAGGAACACAAAATCTGGGTTTAAACTGGCTAAAGCCTCTCGCATTTCTGGGAGCAAAAAACGCACTGCTCCCACTCCAAAACCCTTATGAATATTGTATGTTATTAACGATACGCTACGCACACCCTGTTGCATGGATAATCTATCTCTCATTCAGGTTTTAATAAAGCTTGGTCCTATAATTATAACCTACATTTTAAGAAACATATTTCTTTATTCACCCTGAAAGTTAATTTACATAACAACACATTAAGTAATAAGCTATAGTGATCACTAATAAACGAAAGAAAACAAATGGAAACAATAATGTTAAATATCCCTGGCCTTTCTATTGCTTGTAAGGCCTGGGGAAATCCTAATAACCCACCGATTATCGCTTTGCATGGTTGGCTAGATAATGCCAATAGTTTTGATGACATAGCCCAATATTTGCAAAACAGTTATTACTTTATAGCGGTAGACTTGCCTGGACACGGTCACTCTTCCCATTTACCTCAAGGATGCGTCTACCATTTCACTGATGGAATATTTACTGTTATTGAAATTATTAATGCTTTGGAGTTAGATAAAGTCCATTTATTGGGGCATTCTATGGGAGCCTGCTTGGGAAGTCTTGCAGCAGGTGTTGCTCCGAATCGTTTTCTCTCTTTAGGCTTAATTGAAGGATTGGGACCTTTTTCCCAACCTGCTGAAACAGCCTGTAAGCAACTGTCCAACTATATGCATCATTTATTAGAAAAGCAATCTAAATCAAAAGGCTATAATAAATTCGAACATGCTGCCTTGGCTCGCTCTATCAAAGGCTATGTTTCTATGGACATTGCTAAAACACTTTGTGAACGTGGCACTCAGGAGGAAGATGGCGTTTATTATTGGAGACACGACCGCAGACTATTGTCCCCTTCCCCATTACAATTGACTGAAACTCAAATCCTTTCCTGTCTGCTTGAAATTAAGGTTAAAACCTATTTAATTTGGGCAAGCAATGGATTTTCTTTTGATTCTGAAAAGATGAAAGCAAGAATTCAAGCAGTAAAAAATATTAAAATTGATCGTCTGGAAGGTGGACATCATATCCATATGGAAAAACCAGAACTTATAAGCAAGCTGTTAGAGGATTTTTATCAATCGCTATAAAATGGGCTCAAATGGGCCTTCTGCTTATGTAAAAAACATCGACCTGTTAATATAAATCTAGAGGTATCTATCCGCTCCTAACGGTCGCGGCTCGAATTATAGTTATCAAACCGAGCCGAGACCGTTAGGGAGCGGATAGTGAATACCACTCTTATTGAGAATAACTAAAATTTATCTTTAATCTACATAACAAGATTGATAATTGATAGTCACTTCACTCAATGATCTCTTAATATCATCTAAATTGTAACCTAAATCTTTGGCAGCGCTGAGCATACCGCAACCACCTTCATCAAATGTTGAGTAAGGTGTCCAATAATCCATATTAGCTTTCACCATCACATCAAAAGCCATACGGAGATTCCAATTAGGCTGATTAGATAATATATAGAATAGGTGATTATATACTCCACTGGAATAGTGGACATCCAAGCCGCCGTAATAATCATCAGCTACATCAATGGACATACCATCACGGCTTGGTTGATCCATGTATCGCAATGCGTCATAACCACTGTTTTCTTTCATGATTTCAGGGCCAATTTGCCAGCTATTTTTGCCTACTGAATAATATTCAGCTGCTTGAGCCGCCATGTCTGAAAACGATTCATTCATACCGCCTGATTGGCCAAAATATTCAAGTCCTGAGTGTTGCTCAGTAAAACCATGACTAATCTCATGACCACCAACACCTAAGGAAACTAATGGATACATCATGGTGTCACCATCTCCAAAAGTCATTTGCTTGCCATCCCAGTAAGCATTTTCATAACCTTGGCCATAATGAACTCTCATAACCAACTGCATTGGCGAACCATCAGACTTGGTTAATGCCTCAACACCATACCAATCATGGTACATGTGCTTAATTACATAGCCAGCATATAATGCATCATTAGTGGGGGAGGCTGCTCCATTATCTTTATCATAACCATCTGCAAAATAACCAGTGTAATAGATGTTTGTGGGCTGAGTGTCGGGAGCCTCTTTGCAAGTGAATTGCATAGGTCTGTTATTCGAATAATACTTATGCCCCATATCTACCACTTTAACATCGGTATTTTCCATATAGCACATGTTAATACCGGCATCGCGAGTAATGTCTAATAAAGGTAAATCTTTACCAAATTGATATTCGCCAATTTTACGATTTCCACCGAATCCAATTCCTTTCGCTGAAACTCTTTCGGTTTTTATATCGTTCCATTGAACAAAAGGTTTATTTGTCTCAGCATCAATAATTGCAGTTGGACGCTCAGGAATCTTATCATCATGAGTAACAAGAATACTGACTTTGTAAGCCCAATGCGCTTGGTGTTTCTCATCAACATAAACCATCGGAGTTACTTGCTCTTCACCAACTTGTTTGCCGGAGTAATGAGCTTTAAATTGTTGTAATACTGAAGGAGCATTTTTAATGAAAGAAGGTTGGGGTTGACCTAATTCGGCTTGTAATCCATCATAAATCACACCATTCATTTTTACATCAGATTTTGCTGCGATTAAACCATTAGCTGTATTTTTACTGTGCATAATAGCATAACCACCAAAAACTGGGAATCCAGCATATTGCTGTTGCATACGAACATGTGTCACTTTATTCCCATCAGTATGCTGTCTCACAAATTGCAAACTGTTAGTAGAAACCGTAGCTCCTTTCATAACACCTGGTAAAGACAGTTGAAATTTTTGCTTTACTTCAGAAAAAGATGACTTTTGTAAAGGCATTGGCTCAGCTGCTTTAACAGACGAAGCAAATCCTAAAGCAATAGCTACAGCTAATGGTGACAGATAATAATTTGGGTGCATCGATTCTAACTCCTTAAACTTAATTCTCAGTAGCAACTCATCCTGGAGTGCCCAGGCTGTTATATTGCCCTATAATTTTGCGGTTAATTTACAGCACACTCAAGTAATTAACTTCAAAATCAAGGACGATCCAAACTAGGGCAATACTTAAATAATGAAAATCAAAACCAAGTATTTTCCTTTGTTCACTCAATTATTTGGATGGCATTCTAATATGTTATTAGAATAGGCTTATAACCAACTACCATTTTTCAAAATACAAGAACATCTTTTCCAAACTTTTCAAAACTAGCACAAATTTATTATTTTTGAAAATACTTATTTTTAAATGCTTTGACTTTAACGTGAGTTCGACACAAAAGGCATTTATGCTTTGTCTGTCGCTAAACGACTCAAAAACAATCTAGTTCGATATAGGCAAAATCTCTGATTTTGCCTATATCGAACTCACATTAAGTAATGGCCAAGATAAATAAACTCACAAAGAAAAATGCTTCCAAAAAAATTGATCTAAGTGGTCAAATTTTAAATTTATTAAATAAAAAATCAATTCCTCTGTGAGATTTCTTTCTTACTCATACCATGGAAGAAGTATAAAAACAATAAAGTGTAAAACTGCAGACAATATTAACAATAATAACCTCTCGCTCTTGAGCTATTGACAAAGAAACTAAATCGTTTTTTAACTAGCATTGACCCTAATTAATACTTGCTCAGGAGTCACTTTATCTCCTTTTTGGCATAATATCTCTGAAACAACTCCATTGATTGGTGTTTGCAGTTCTGTTTCCATTTTCATAGCTTCAATCACTAACACAACTTGACCTGCTTTTACTTCATCGCCAACTTGAACATGAATTGCAATAACAGAACCTGGAATTGATACTGTAATATCACCTGGACTTCTTTTACTTATAACTGATTTTTGTATTGTCTCTGTGGGTTCTGCACGTTGCACAACAACCTCTTCAGGGACACCATCAACCCATAAAAAACAGGATTGATGCCCATGTTCGGCTGTTCCAAATCCTGCCACTTTTACGTGATAATTTTCGCCATGCAGAATAATATCAAATTCGGACATGGCCGAATTATTCTGAGGACTCGCTTGAGTTAGCAAAGGTTCGGGAATTAATTGATTGTTTTTACGCTGCTCTAAAAATTGGCATCCAACTTCCGGAAACATTGCATAGGTAAGAACATCCTCGTCACTCAATGCCAAATCACCTATTTCATTACGCAATTGATTTAATTCATTAGGCAATAAATCAGCAGGCCTTACTTCAATTACCTCCGTTCTTCCAATTGCTTTTTTTCGTAAAGTAGAGCTTATTTTACCAGGTGCAGTACCGTATTTCCCCTGACAATAAAGTTTTACTTCATTAGTTATCGTTTTGTATCTCTCTCCTGTAAGAACATTAATAACAGCTTGAGTACCAACAACCTGAGAGGTTGGAGTAACTAACGGTGGGTAACCTAAGTCTTTACGAACTCGAGGGATTTCTTTGTGAACTGCCGCCATCTTATCTAAAGCATTCTGCTCTTTAAGCTGGCTATATAAATTGGATATCATTCCACCAGGAACCTGATACAATTGAACCCGTGGGTCAATATCTCTTGCTTCACTTTCAAATTGAGAATATTTTTTGCGGACTATTTTAAAATAATCATCTATTTCCAATAACAAATTCAAATTCAATTCGGTATCGTACTGAGTTCCTGTCAATGCTGCCACCAAAGCCTCGGTAGAGGGATGAGAAGCACCTCCTGAAAAGGAGGAGATTGCTGTATCGAGATGATTGCAACCCGATAGTACTGCTTCATAATGACAAATATTTGCCAAACCAGAAGTCGAATGACTATGTAAATGAATAGGCAGCCCTGTCACTTGTTTTAATCCAGTATACAATTCAACTGTGGCTGCAGGAGTTAACAAGCCGGCCATATCTTTGATAGCAATACTATCACAACCCAATTCGGCTAGCTTTTTTCCAAGTTCTAAAAAATTATCTAAAGTATGTACCGGACTTGTAGTGTAGCAAATTGCGCCCTGAATATGCTTTTTATGTATTTTAACTGCATCTATAGCTACTTTTAGATTTCTGGGATCGTTTAGGGCATCAAATACACGGAATATATCTATTCCATTGTTAGCAGCTAGTTTGATAAATGTTTGAACCACATCATCTGCATAATGCCTATAACCTAACAAATTTTGGCCGCGCAAAAGCATAGAAAGTTGAGTATTCGGCAAAGCCTGGCGTATTTGTCTCAATCTTAGCCAGGGATCTTCCTTTAAATATCGCAAACAAGCATCAAAAGTAGCGCCACCCCACACTTCCATAGCCCAAAAACCAACAGAATCCATTTTATTACAGATCGGTAACATGTCTTCAGTACGCATTCTTGTAGCAATTAGACATTGATGCGCATCACGCAAAGTAACATCTGTTATAAACGTTTTGGCCATAAAGTTAATCCTGATCCCTGAAACGAATAACAATAGCATAACCTTAAAAACAGAACACCCTGAAATCAAGACATTTTCAGAGTCTACACATGAAAGATAAATCCCGAAGATTATTTTGCTTCAGTAGGTTTTATTCTTATGCTAACTTGCGGAGATCTTGTCGATATCCTCGCAGATATATAGACATATTCCTAAAGTTCAGGCAAAATCTGCAAACCTTAGATTATATCGAAGTTGAATGAAAAAAATTCTAGTATTACATGGTCCCAATTTAAATCTTTTAGGTTCTCGTGAACCCTCAATTTATGGAAATATTTCATTAGATCAAATTAATTCCAATTTAATAAAAGAAGCCAACAAAGTGGGGATCCAACTAAATTGCTATCAAAGCAACGCTGAAGCAGAATTAATCAGTGCTATTCATCAAGCTAAAATTGATAAAATCGATTACATTATCCTAAATCCTGCAGCATATACTCACACCAGTATTGCATTGAGGGATGCTTTAAGTGCAGTTGCAATCCCATTTATTGAAGTGCACCTTAGTAATATTTTTTCCCGTGAAGCTTTTCGCCACCATTCTTATTTCTCAGATATTGCCACAGGCATCATCAGTGGTTTTGGTGCGCAAGGGTATTTACTGGCCTTACAAGCAATTATTAAAGAATTAAAGTGAGAGAACGAACAAATGGATATCAGAAAAATCAGAAAATTAATTGAGCTTCTAGAAGAAACTGGCATCTCAGAGATTGAAATCAAGGAGGGCGAAGAATCACTAAGACTGAGCCGTCATAATCCTACTTCAACAGAAGCTACTCAAATTCACTATATGGCTCCTCCGCCAATGAAACAAACATTACCAATTCAGCCTTCCGGTCCATCAATAACTGAATCACCTGTTGCTGATGATAAGCAAACAGCTTCTACGCTTCGGGTCATAAAATCCGTTCCCCCATGGTCGGAACAATGTACACAGCCCCCTCTCCTGATAGTCCACCTTTTGTAACAGTGGGACAATCTGTTAAAGCAGGCGATACTTTGTGCATTATTGAAGCAATGAAAATGTTTAATGAAATTGAATCGGATCGTGCTGGTAAAATTGTTGAAATTTTAGTGAAAAACGGGGAACCTGTTGAATATGACCAGCCTTTGTTTATTATAGAATAGAGAGATCTATCCATGCTCAGTAAAATAGTTATTGCAAATAGAGGTGAAATCGCACTTCGCATATTACGCGCATGTAAAGAACTCGGCATTCAGACTGTTGCTGTTCATTCTGATGTAGACAAGGACTTGTTACATGTTCGTCTAGCTGACGAAACAGTTTGTATAGGGCCAGCGCCTGCTCAAAAAAGTTATCTTAATATTCCAGCAATTATCTCTGCGGCAGAAATAACTGACGCGGTAGCAATACATCCCGGTTATGGTTTTTTATCAGAAAATGCAGATTTTGCAGATATTGTTGAGCAAAGTGGCTTTCGCTTTATTGGCCCACGTGGGGATTCTATTCGTCTTATGGGAGATAAGGTTTCAGCCATTGCTGCTATGAAAGCTGCGGGGGTTCCTTGTGTTCCAGGTTCAGATGGTCCCTTAGGTGATGATGATAATTACAATCTAAAACTTGCGCGAAAAATTGGCTATCCCATCATTATCAAAGCAGCTGGAGGAGGAGGCGGGCGTGGAATGCGAGTCGTTCATAGCGAATCAAACCTGTTAAGTGCTATAGCATTAACGAGAAGCGAAGCCAAAGCAGCATTCAATAATCCTATAGTTTACATGGAAAAATTTCTGGAAAACCGCGTCATGTTGAGTTTCAAGTTTTAGGGGATGGTAAAGGGAATGCCATCCATCTGGGTGAACGTGATTGTTCCATGCAGAGGCGACATCAAAAAGTAGTAGAGGAAGCTCCAGCCCCAGGAATCACTCCTGAGCTAAGAAAAGAAATTGGAGCATCCGTGGTCAAAGCTTGTAAAGAATTGCAGTATCGAGGTGCTGGAACTTTTGAATTTTTATTTCAAGATGGCTGCTTTTACTTCATTGAAATGAATACTCGTATTCAAGTTGAACATCCAGTAACAGAAATGATAACTGGTATTGATTTAATTAAAGAACAAATCAAAATTGCCAGCGATATGCCTTTTTCTTTAACACAAGAAGACATTAAATTATGTGGACATGCTATCGAATGCCGAATCAATGCAGAAGATCCAAGAACTTTTATGCCTTCTCCAGGAACCATAAAATTGCTCCACCAACCAGGTGGGCCAGGTATTCGTTTTGATTCTCATATATACAGTAGTTATGTTGTACCGCCTAATTATGATTCTATGATAGGAAAATTGATAAGTTATGGAGCAACCCGAGCTGAGGCTATCGCAAGAATGCGTAATGCCCTCGATGAAATTATCATTGATGGCATAAAAACCAATATAGAATTGCATCAACGTATCCTTCACAACCAATCTTTCGTAGAAGGTGGTACCAATATTCATTATTTAGAAAAAATGCTCAAGGATTAATGCCGTGTGGCTTCAATTAAAAATAGAACATTGTCCTAACGAGGATATCGAAGAAATCACTGAAGAACTGGAAGAATTTGGTGCCTTATCTGTTATGCTCACGGACAAGAACGACGACCCTGTTCTTGAACCAGCACCTGGTACAACACCTTTGTGGCCAGAAGTCATTATTCATGCTCTATTTTCCCAGGCAGAAGAGGTACAACAAGTCAGGCAACACTTGGTTGCTAAGCGACCTTCATTACATTGCAGCTTGGAGTTGCTTGCTGATAAAGACTGGGAAAGAGCCTGGATGGATGATTTTAAGCCTCATCGTTTTGGTAAACGTCTGTGGGTTTGCCCAACTTGGCTAACTCCCCCAGAGCCTGATGCCGTGAACTTGATGTTAGATCCTGGTCTGGCTTTTGGCACCGGCACACATGCTACGACCTCTCTATGCTTAACCTGGCTGGAACAAGCCGATTTAAAAAACAAATCAATAATAGATTATGGTTGTGGTTCAGGCATCCTCTCCCTGGCGGCCATAAAGTTAGGAGCCCGGCATGTCTATGCAGTGGATATAGATAATCAAGCCTTACAGGCTACAAAGAATAATGCAGTGGTTAACCAAATCACTGAAAGTCAACTATCTGTAGGTTTTCCTGATGAATTACAAAATCCAGTAGATTTAATTATTGCCAATATTCTTTTAGCTCCATTAATCAGCTTAAAAGAACGCCTTTATCAATTGCTCCCACAAGGTGCAAACTTAGTAACATCAGGACTTCTTGAAGAACAAGTTCCATTGCTTATTGAGGCTTACGACTTAGCTTTCACTCATATTTCAACAGAAAATTGTGGTGACTGGTCCTTGCTAGTCTTTGCCAGAAAGTAATAACAGTTTTCACGTAGGGAAATATAAATGACGAAGAAACAAATTGACTCATCTTTCAAACCACAGCGCGCTCTACTCAGTGTTTCTGATAAAAGAGGCATAAGAGAACTGGGCCAAGTCTTGCATCAACATGGGAT
The DNA here is from genome assembly GCF_000770585.1 of Legionella norrlandica. GTDB lineage: Bacteria > Pseudomonadota > Gammaproteobacteria > Legionellales > Legionellaceae > Legionella > Legionella norrlandica. The sequence goes on from NZ_JNCF01000051.1 coordinate 13,392, forward strand.
AGAATTAATTGCTACTGGTAATACCGCCGCTGTATTAAGAGAAAATAATTTACCAGTAACCGACGTCAGCGATTGCACAGGGTTCCCTGAAATAATGGATGGCCGGGTCAAAACCCTTCATCCAGTCATTCACGCTGGTCTATTAGCGCGCGGAGAGCATGATAAACCTGTCTTACTACAACATGGAATTGAGCCTATTGACTTACTTATTGTTAATTTATACCCCTTTGAACAAGTAATTAGCCGACCTGATTGTGATTTTAATAAAGCAATTGAGAATATCGATATTGGTGGACCCACCATGATCCGAGCAGCTGCTAAGAATCACGCCCACGCTTATGTGATAGTTGACCCTGAGGATTACTCAGAATTAATAAATTATTTGCAAGATCAAAAAGCACCCTCTAATTGGCGTTTTACATTGGCAAAAAAAGCATTTGCTCATACTGCAGCCTATGATGCTGCCATTGCAAATTATTTAACTACTCTAAGTTCTGATTGCATTCCCACGGGATTTCCTGATGTTCTCACATGTCAATTCAACAAGATTAGTGATCTTCGTTATGGTGAAAACCCTCATCAGCAAGCTGTTTTTTATGCCGATAAAAACTCACCTCAAGGGTCTCTGGGTAGAGCAATTTTGTTACAAGGGAAACAGTTATCTTATAATAACATTCTTGATGCGGATGCCGCTCTTGATTGTGTTAAATCATTTGCAAATGATCAGTCAGTTTGCGTAATAGTGAAGCATACCAATCCCTGTGGTATTGCTTTAGGAGACTCTTTACTTAATGCTTATTTAAAAGCATTCCAAAGCGATCCAATATCTGCTTATGGTGGAATCATTGCATTCAATGGCATTTTAGATGGAGATACTGCTAAAGCCATACTTGAAAAACAGTTTGTTGAAGTCATCATTGCACCCGATGCTAATGATGAAGCCAAAAGGATTTTAGCTACTAAAGAAAATATTCGTGTTCTTCTTACAGGTTTTTGGCAGCAAGGAGCCGACTTTAGACTCAACATGAAGAAAGTGGACGGAGGTTTATTAGTCCAAGAACATGACTCCCTTTCTTTAGAATCCATTGAACTACAGACCGTTACCCAGGTCACACCAACCGAGCAGCAAAGAAAAGATTTAATGTTTGCCTGGCTAGCTGCAAAGCATGTGAAATCTAACGCAATAGTATATGCTAAAGATTTAGCTACTATAGGTATTGGAGGCGGCCAAACCAGTCGTGTAATGAGTGCCAGGATTGGCTTATGGCAAGCTGAGCAAATGGGGGTTGATCCTCAAGGTTCTGTGATGGCATCCGATGCGTTTATTCCCTTTCCAGACACTGTTGAAATTGCAGCAATAGCTGGTGTATCAGCGATTATTCAACCTGGGGGATCCATCAGAGATGAACAAATCATTTCTTGCGCAGAACAGTACGGTATTGCAATGATTTTGACTGGAATACGTCATTTTAAACATTAGAATAATGGTTTTACCAAATTGCAAGCTTGACTAACTTGAATAAAAGGCGTTATATAACGTATCATCTTCTTTTTAATCGAAGCATTTTTGAATGCAATAAATAGAAACTCATTTGGAGTAAAACCATGACAACTGAGCAATACCCGGCCTCACTTGTCAGCCGTCTTGCAATCACAGAGCCAGCGTTGGTTCCAGAAGGATACTATCGCTCAAAATTATTTATTGCTCCATTTTCTACCAATGTGTTAGTTGCAGCGGCCGGACCATTGCTGTCTTTGTTAGAAAGATTATGTTTGAGCCCATCCCTGCCTCCAATTGAAGATATTAGAGAAAATATAGAACATGAATTACGAGCGTTTCATAGCAAACTAAATGCATCTAAATATCCTCAAGATATTGTCTGCATCGCTCAATATCTACTGTCAGCGACTATAGATGAAATATTAGGAAAAAGTTATCTGCGAGTTTATAACCTCCCAACAGAATTCAAGTCATTTACTCCTTTATCAAGTGATGGTGCACAGCCACAACAACGTTTTTTTGAAATACTTGATTATATTAAAGAAAGACCAAATCAATTCCTTGATTTAATAGAGTTAGTCTATTTTTGTCTAATTGCAGGATTCGAAGGCCAGTATCATTTAAGAGCAGATGGTCGACAAGTGCTTGACAATACTATTGAAGATTTGTACCAAATAATTCAACAATACCGCTTTAATAAACCACATCGCTTATTTAATGAAAATCCTATCCCTAAAACCATTAAAAAAAATTATAAGGCAACTTTAATCACTGCCATTGCTGCTGTAAGTATTGTAATTGTAGCTTTCTTTGCCAGTCATATATTGTTAGAAGGGAAAGCTAAAACCGTTTTATTTGGACATACCCAACTTGCTATGCTGGAAAACTAATGGATAATTCACTACGAGCATTATGTGATGCAATAAAAAAAGTTCTTTCTCAACTAAAACCCCACGTTAATCAATTATCGTTTATTGTCATTACAGGAAAAAATGCTCAAGGTAAATCCGCTTTGTTAAAACAAAGCAGCATGGAAGAAATGCCTGTATTCAGTGAAGAACATGCAAAAATTTATTTTAATCAAAGAGGGATTGTCGTTGAGCTTGGCGAAAATTGGCTTACGAATAGTAAAACATTATTGCATACAACACTCAAACAGCTAAATAGGTGTAATCGTCATCTTAAAATTACAGGTCTTATTTTATGCGTTGACGTGAATGATTTATTAATTGCTGAGCCGACACAATTTGCCGAACAAAAAAAATCTCACTTACATCTAATTCAGCGTTTAGGTGTTAATTTGGGCTATCAAGTCGAATTAGCAATTATATTTACTAAAATGGATACGCTAGCAGGGTTTTCTGAATTTTATCAAATGGATCATACTAGCGATCTAGCCAAACCTCTTGGTTTCTCTTTAGATTGTGTAAACCAATTAGGTAAAAAAATTGAAACCTATTCATTTCAATTTAATCAATTCATTGAAGCACTAGGACAGCAGATTATCAATAAAATGCACCCGGTACGCTCAACTATTAAACGTAGTTTGATTCGTGAGTTTCCTTTACAATTAGCTAGCTTAAGAGCGCCAATTCAATCTTTAATCCAAGGGATTTCACCAAAATTGTTTCATCTCCACTCTATTTTTTTTACCAGTGCGGAACAAGGTGGGGTGAGTGTAGACAGGCTGAATAAAAAAATTCAACATGAGTATGCCTTAATTGTGCAGGATACTTTTCCTCAAGCTGTCAACTTTCGATCTTATTTTGTGGAAGGTGCTTTAAAAACCATACAAGAACAATGCAGTCAAGTACCAAACGCTACAAAATTCTCTCAAAAACCATTGATTGCCATTGCAGCAAGTCTGGCTGCGCTCAGTTTATTAACTCTAATTTATAATCACTATAAAACATCCCAGATTCTTGATGAAGCCAGTAAAGAATTACTGGCTTATGAAGCTCTGAATAACCAAAAAAATAATGGCGCGCAAGCCTTATACCATTTATCTCAAGCAGCAAATAAAATTAAAGATATTGGTTCGAACTCCATATCTCTGCCAACGGTTCATCAATTGAAATTAAATCTCCAAAATAATACCCAAAATCGCTTACAAGGAGAATTTATACCCTCATTGACCAATGAATTAGAGCAAGTAATCACCAACCTAGCAGCACGCCTATAACACGCTATAAAGCCTTAAAAATTTATTTAATGTTAGGACAACCAGAACATTTCTCGGCACAACCCATACTGGAATGGTTCCAATCTCACTGGCAAGGGCAAACAACAGGCGCTAGCCAAAAACAATTAACTCTCCTGAATCAAACGCTTAATAAACCCTTACTCAAAATATCTTTAAAACCACAAATAATTAGCGATGCAAGAAATTATCTCAATGCACTTCCGACCAGCTATTTATATTATTCCATTGCAAAAGAATACTTCCCTTCAGAGAAGCAAAAAATAGATATAGACGGTTTTAATTTGCCTATCAACGAAGTACCCGTTTACTTTACTAAAACTGGGTTTACAAAAGTCCTTAACGAATTACCTAAAATCACAAACAACCTTCAAGCAGAAAATTGGGTTCTTGCCAGACAAGGCTTGTCTCAATTACAGAATATGCTTATTCAAGCTTACTGTTTTGATTATGCCACATGGTGGCAAACCTTTATGAAGAAAACTCAACCTTTGCACTATCAAGATTACCAACAGGGTCGCCAATTAACAAAAACATTACAGCAATCTAATTCATTTTATAAACTTGTTAATCTTATTCAACAAGAGACCAAGCCTGACTTAACAGAAAATATATCCACATTTAATCAATTCATTGCTAATCAATTCACCGATTTAAATTTAACCACTTTATCAAGTATCAAAGAACTCAGTTTTAGAATTTCTGAATTGGAGCGATTTATTACAACTTTATCGGTAGTAAACGACGGAGGTAAAACAGCGTTTACTATTACACGTTCGCGCTTTATAAATGAGAATTCATCTGATCCAGTGAGCTTACTTTACGGTCAGGCTCGACAGTTCCCGGAACCTTTTAGCATATGGACTAAACAAATAGCTGGGGACACATGGGTTATCCTAATTAGAGACAGTCGGCAATACATCAATGAGCAATGGCAAAAAACCGTCTTTAGAGAATTTCAAAATTCCATAGCACAACGCTATCCATTTGACTCTTCTCAAGCTGCGGAAATTGAAATTACAGATTTTAATCGTTTTTTCTCAACCCATGGCATATTAAATACCTATACAGAGCAATACATCAAACCATTTCTGGATATTTCAACCCCTGAATGGAAACCAAAAGCTGTTAATGATTTTGTTTTACCTATTTCAAACGAAGTGATCGACGAATTGATTCGCGCCAACATTATTACTAATATGTTCTTTCCTGCGCATAGTGACGAAAGCAAAATTGATTTTAGTTTGCAAAAAATCAGCCTGGATCCAGTAGTTTCTAGCCTACAACTTGAAATTGGTGAAACCAAATTAGTTGACAATCAAACCAGCGATTCATCTACACGCTTCACTTGGCCCCAGAGTAATGCCAAATTAGCTCTCGATTCCATTGAAGGCAATCATTATGAACTCGCAGAGCATGGTACATGGGCAATATTTAAATTACTTGAAAAAGTTAATGTCCTGATCGATGAACAAGACAGTTCTAGCCTGCAAATACTTTTTGAGGTGAATAGCAACTCTGGTCGTTACTTATTGAAAACAAATAATCAAATTAATCCTTTTACTCCAGGGATATTAAATGGATTTATACTAAATGATCGTATAGTATAATTATGAGACATAATATAGGACATAGTATTCTTGCTGGATTATACGGAAATGCTCTAGAGTGGTATGATTTTTTACTTTATGCCAGTTTTGCCTCAGTTTTTGCTGAGATTTTTTTCCCTTCCAAAATTCATTTTGTTTCTCTTATCGCTACCTTTAGTTTGTTTGCTATAGGATTTATCATGCGCCCAATTGGAGGTCTTCTTTTTGGACACTATGCCGACCATGTGGGGAGGCGAAAAGCATTAATACTTTCTATGTCGATCATGACGACCTCTACCACATTGATTGCTTTACTACCCGATTTTCATTCCTGGGGGATAATGGCTCCCATTTTATTTTCGATTTTAAGACTAATCCAAGGACTTGCAGTTGGCGGAGAGCTTCCTGGCTCAACAACCTACTTAATTGAACATATGTTTCAAAATAGAAGAGGACTTGCAGGTAGCCTCGTATTAAGTAGTGCGTTCCTAGGTATTTTTCTGGGAGCGCTTACTGCATCTATAGTCAGCGCTCTGTTTACAGGAGACTCTTTATTACGATGGGGTTGGCGATGTACTTATTTATTAGGAGGAGTTTTAGGTCTTTTGGGGATCTATTTGCGTATTAAAAGTTTTGAATCTCCAGCCTTTCTGAAAGAAAGGCATACTAAAGAGATTCCTGCAAAAATAGTATTGACTACCTATAGGCAGCAATTATTTTTATCTGTAATAAGTACCAGTATCCTTGCTCTTGCTAATTACCTGCTTATTGCCTATGTCACTACATTCTTAGTAAAATCTGAATATTTCCTGTTAAAAGATGCTTTATTAATTAATTTAATAGCACTAGCCCTCCTTACTGCCTTAATTCCAATTATGGGATTTCTTTCAGATCTTGTAGGTCGCAAGCCTATCTTTTTAGTTGGATTATTTTCTCTTATTATACTTATTTTCCCATTTTTCTGGCTTTTATTAAGTGGAAACTGGTGGAAAGTTTTATGGTGCGAATTACTGTTGGCTGCAGTATTAGCCCCAATTAATGCAACCGTACCAACCATTATTGCAGAAATGTTCCCAACTAATATCCGTGCTAGTGGAATTTCTATATCTTACAATATTGGTCAAGCATTATTTGGTGGGACCATGCCTTTAATTGCTTTTATATTAATTGAATTTAGTAACAATAAAATGGCCCCCGCATGGTATCTATTTATATGGACCATAATCGTAGTATTGATAAGCTCTTTTATTCGTGAAAGCTATCAAAAGGAATTGATGTAGCTTGAAGACGATATTCTCTTTACTCTATTTTTTTGAACACCCTCAATCAGTTTTGTTATTATGTCAAGCCATATTGGGTATACATATTTTCCATCAGTCACTTGGATTAAGTTTATTGATGCGCGGTCTTATCACGAAGCAAGTAAGATTAAACTATTTCAATATATGGATATGCCATTCCTCTGTACTACTCTATCTAATAAATTATTTGCTTCAGTCAATATTTCATTAATTTTCTTAACATCATAAGGAAATAAGACTTCCACACGAGGCAACAAATTGGCATAAGCTGCATCTAGTATATAGCCTTTTATATTGTGTTCTTCTAATTTATTTTTTATAGCTTGTGCTACTTCTACATTACCACATAGTATATTACAATCCGCCCCACAATCCTTTCTAAGGCTTGAATTATCAATACCTTTTATAATAATCCCAATGGCCCTTTTAAATAATTCAATATGCTTTGCCGGGATACCTTCCTCTCTTTCCGTTAGACTGGCTTCCCAGCTATCCTTATAAGTACAATGCAGTACTTTATCTGCATATTTAGCCGGATTAAAACGTGCACCTATTAAATTGATTCTTTCATAAGCTGAAACCTCCAAATATTCCTTGGAAAAATCTATTTTAATAGGTATGCCATTTACGGTATCTACGTATGGTGACGTGGTCTAATAGATTTTG
>NZ_JNCF01000046.1 GCF_000770585.1 Legionella norrlandica
CTGTCAACTTAAAGAGTAGTTCACGTTATTGGGGGACATTTTCATTTTGGGCTTAGGGGGACATTATCATTTTGGCGCGACAACAGAACTTATTTCTCAACTCAATCAAAAGAAAGGTGTCTTAGAAGGAAAGTCGAAAACCGTTAAAGAACGGGTAGGAGCTGAATTACAAAAAATTGAAGAAAAAAGGAGACTTGAAGAAGCAGAAAAAATAAGACTCTCTGAAGAAGCCAGAGCTCAAGAAAAAAGCTTTTCATCAGAAAATATCAGCATACCACCTCCACCTCCTCCACCCCCAGGAGAAGGATCCAGCGCGAAGCCATCTAAGAAAGAAACTGTTAGCGCAGAAAAGAGACAAGAGACCACAGTTTCTCCCCCTTCTTCAGAAGGAAAAAGCAATTTAAATATGGATGAAATTAGACAAAAAGCTAAAGAATCCCAAGAGAGACAAGAAGCACAAGCGATAAGAAATCACTTAATTAATAAGCTGATAGATTTGGTTGTAAAAGTAGGTAATAAGGATATTGAAGATATTGAAGATGACTTTGATCCAGATGAGAAACAATTATTAGATTTAATAGGGGAAGATGGATTTAAAGGCTTAAAAAAACATCTAAAGGAGGGTACCGAAAAATTATCCTCAAATAAAGAGGGGCCAAAAGACTCTATCTCTCCACAACAGCTTTTACAACAACGGTTAATGCAACGCAGGGGAGCAGTAGCTGGGGAGAAGAGTTTTTTATCCCAAATAAAGGACAACAGAAATAAAGATGAAATTAAAGGAGCAGTATCGGACTTTATCAAACAATCTGGAAAAGAGACTTCTTTATTAGAAGCTAGCAAAGACATAAAACAACGCGCGGAAGCTGAGGCCAAAAGATTAGAAGAAGAAAGGACAATAGAGGAAGCAAGGCAAAAAGAAGAAAGGGCTAAAAGAGAAGCTGAAGAAAAAAGAATAGCTGAAGAAAAAAGAGCTCTTGAAGTTAAAGAAAAATTAGCAGTAATGGGAGTAAAAGAAGGTATTGTCAATACTAATGGGGTAAAAGAAGCAGAATCTGAGAAAGATCAAGTTGTTGGTGAGGTATTTTCTAAAAAATCAAGCTTACAAAAAACCGATGATTTTCTCTCGTCTATAGATAAAGAGTTATCTGAAGAAATTAATGCCTTGCAAGAAGCAGAATCCTTACGCGTCGCAACATTGGAAACTACCGCCTCCACAAAACAAGAGGAGGTAATAAAACCGAACTCTGTAGAAGAAGCAATAAAAAAAGATGTGATACAGGAAGAAGTACAACAAATCCCTATAGAAGAAGCAATAAAAGAAAATGTAGAGCAGGAAGAAGTTCTGCAAATCCCTGTAGAAGAAGCAATAGTGGTTCAAGAAGAAGTACAACAAACCGTTATGGCAGAACCGCCAAAAGAAGCGAGCCAAGAAGATGTAATGAGGGGTAGAAGAAAAGATGCATTAAATGCTATTGGATTTGATAAGTGCCTGGAATCCATTGCAAAAAAAGCCAACTCATTGGAACAGCACGGTTTTCATAAGGCTGCTAATGAAGCAAAAACTATTCATCAAAAATTAATTAATTATAGAGAAGAGTTCATTCAGGGAAAAATGGACACGGACAATTTTAAGCGAGAATGTAAAGAAGCTATAGATTCTAAAAATACTAAAGAACTGTCCAAATCCAGAGGAATGCTTGGAGCTATCGTAAGGGCTGTACAAACAGTTGTTGACGCTATCAAAGGACATGCTTACTCAGAAACGAAGAAAACCGCTATGGAAAGAATTAAGGACATGAGAGAATCATTAGACAAAATGAGAGAATCAACAAAAGAAGAGCCTGGCAAAACGGTTGATGAGAGACCGTCTCAGACCATAGGAGGTTAAGCGCGGTTCTCTGCAAGTTTGATGTAACTAGCGAAAGAGGTGCTGAATGTCATTTGGCCTAACACGTTCTTTTCTATTGTTTACGTGATGACTTCTATTTTTCAATAATAAATTATGGCATCATTGAGCTCTATTTATTGTTCCTTGATAGGAAATCTATTTTTAAATAAGAATCAGAGTGTAGGCTAGTCTTAACTCAGCGTTAGGGATTCCAAAAGATCGTTTGTTGGGTCAAGATGACCAACCTACATGTTCTTTTTATTGATATAAAATTAGTACGCAAAGCGATTCATGGAGAAGAATATGAGCAAAAAAGCAATTGCTATAAGCATTGTCATCGTACTTTTTTTCATTGGGATAATTTGGTTTGCGTACCGTCTTAAACACGATGAAGATCAAAATTGGTTAATACTGTATGGTAACGTAGATATTCGTGATGTGACGTTATCATTTCGTGTTGCAGGACGTATTTTGTCAATGGATGTTGATGAAGGGACTCACGTTAAAAAAGGACAAGTACTGGCTAGACTGGATAAAGATACTTTTGAAGCAAACCTTCAAATGGCTAAAGCCCAATTGGAACAAGCGCTTGCTAATGAAAAAAATGCGGCGAGAACTTACCAAAGACGGGCGCAACTGGTTAGTAATGGAGCCGTGTCAAAAGCACTTTTTGATGATGCCGTTGCCCTGAAAGATGCAAGTCATGCAGAAGTTTCAGTGGCTAAGGCCAATCTTGAAAAGGCTCAAATATCACTTAATGACACTGAAATCCATGCTCCTACTCATGGGAAGATACTTACCAGAATCCAAGAACCAGGTGCTATTGTTAATACTGCAGAACCAGTTTATACCTTAGCTATTGATAATCCGGTATGGGTGCGGGCCTATATTGATGAACCTTTTTTGGGGAAAATTTATCCGGGGCAAGCGGCCTTGGTCTATACAGATTCCAACCCAGACAAGCCCTATAAGGGTCATATAGGTTTTATTTCTCCTCAAGCAGAGTTTACACCAAAAATTGTTGAAACAACCCAGTTGCGGACAGATCTCGTTTATCGAATAAAAGTAATTGTGGATCAACCGGATAATGGTTTAAGGCAGGGAATGCCAGTTACGGTTAAAATTAATTTAAAAGCGAATTCTGATAATGAGTAGTGGAGAGCCGCTTGTTCATATTAATGAGGTAACCAAATACTTTCCTGGAAATTCGGATCCTGCCCTGGACAACATTTCCGCAAAAATTTTTGGCGGGCAAATGACGGGGTTGGTTGGACCTGATGGGGCTGGGAAATCTACCTTAATGCGCCTTATCTGTAGCCTAATGTTACCTACCCATGGAAACATTACCATCGGAAATCTAAATACAGAAACAGATACAGAAAAAATTCATGCGATTACAGGATATATGCCACAAAAATTTGGTTTATATGAGGATTTAACTGTTATTGAAAACTTAAGACTATATGCAGAGCTTAGGAATGTATATGGTGAAAAGCGTAACCAGCAATTTAAAACATTACTTCAATTTACTACTCTAGAACCCTTTCAGAAACGTTTAGCAGGAAATCTCTCGGGGGGAATGAAGCAAAAATTAGGGTTAGCCTGCGCTTTAATGGGTGAGCCAAAGTTATTATTGCTCGATGAGCCTAGTGTTGGTGTCGATCCCATATCTAGAAGGGAATTATGGAGTATGGTTCAGGAATTACTTGAACAAGGCATGGGTGTCATATGGTCGACAGCTTATCTTGATGAAGCTGAAAAATGTGATCAGATACTTTTACTGAATGCCGGGAAACAAATATATCATGGGAAGCCAGGCGATTTTTTGCAAAAGGTGGAGGATCGTACTTTTCAAATCTGTGGTGTTTCCGCTTCGACTCGGCGGCAAGCGCTAATGAATGCTTTAAATACCCCACAAGTGATTGATGGTGTAATCCAAGGTAAAAACATTCGTATTGTAATTGGTAATAAAAAAATAAAACCAGATTTGGAGGCGATAAGTCATGAACCTGGAATTAGTTTTCAAGAGGTTGAGCCGCGTTTTGAAGATGCTTTTATTGATAGTTTGAAAACTAAAATCAGTGGTCATTCGCTGCTTGCCGAGCATATTGAGAAAAAGCCCCTCAGTGATAAACCTATTATCGAGGCAAGAAAACTGACAAAACGTTTTGGTGATTTTATTGCCGTTTCAAATAATGAGTTTACTATCAATAGAGGCGAAATTTTTGGTTTATTAGGACCTAACGGAGCTGGTAAATCGACAACTTTTAAAATGATGTGTGGTTTATTACAGCCTACTAAAGGGCAAGCATTTGTAATGGGGCTTGATTTGAAAACTTCCTCATCCGAAGCAAGAAGTCGCATTGGTTATATGGCGCAAAAATTCTCACTTTACAGCCATTTAGATGCTTTGCAAAACATGCGCTTTTTTTCTGGTTTATATGGTTTATCCAGTAAAAGACAAGAGGAACAAATCAATAGCATGATTGAAATTTTTGATTTAAAAAAGCATTTAAAGCAAAATTCTGGCGATCTCCCTTTGGGATTTAAACAACGTCTCGCTCTGGCCTGTGCTGTGATGCACGAACCGGATGTCCTATTTCTTGATGAGCCTACTTCAGGAGTCGATCCGTTGACACGGCGTGAGTTCTGGACTCATATTAATGGTATGGTGAATAAAGGTGTTACGGTTATGGTGACTACTCACTTTATGGATGAGGCAGAGTATTGTGATCGTATTGCGCTTATTTATAGGGGGAAAAATATTGCAACAGGAACTCCCGATGATTTAAAAGATAAAGTGAGAGGATCAGCATTACAAAATCCTACTCTGGAGGATGCTTTTGTTGAATTGATTCGCTTGGATGAGCTGAAAGAGACGGATTATACCCAGAAAAATTGATAAGTCTTTGGAGACCCTCTCCCTAGCCCTCTCCCACAAGTGGAGAGGGAATAATATTCTTTGAAGGAGAATCAAGAGAGATAATAATTAATGCTCATTAAATTCCCTCGCTTCGCAAGGTAGGAGTTTAAGAAGAGTAGGCGCGTCAAGAGAGATAATAATTAATGTTCATTAAACTCCCTCGCTTCGCAAGGGAGAAGTTTAAGGAGAGTAGACTCCAACAGAGATAATAATTAATGTTCATTAAATTCCCTCGCCCCATGGGGGAGAGGGTTAGGGAGAGGGGCGGGAGCGGATTATCAAGAAGAACATCCATAGGAGGATAATGGTTGAATATTCGTTTTCTAAAAGCCTTGGTGATTAAAGAAAGCCTGCAAATTATACGTGACCCCAGTACCATATTAATTGCCTTCGTACTTCCTTTGATTTTACTTTTTATTTTTGGATATGGAGTTAATTTGGATACTGATCGTATTAAATTTGGTCTTGTATTGGAAAATTATGATTCTACCTCCAATAGTCTTTCTCAATCTTTTAACAACTCAAGGTTTTTAGATGTACACAATTCAACAAACAGGCAGAAATTTAGTCAAGGATTAGTTAATGGAACCATTCGTGGCATGGTCGATGTCCCTCAACGCCTTACAGCCAATATTGTGAACGGCGATCCTATGCCAAGCTTGCAAACCATTGTTGATGGTTCCACTCCCCAAGTCGCCAGTTTTGCAGAAAATTATGCTTTGGGAGTTTTGCAAAACTGGCTTAATTCAGAAGCTTTTGAGCGTGGTCAAACTACAACTCGGTCTGGTATAAATATCGAACCACGATATTGGTATAATCAAGAGTTAAAAAGCAGGGCTTTTCTTATTCCGGGCTCCATTGTTATTGTAATGACTTTAATTGGCACTTTACTGACATCACTTGTGATCGCTCGTGAGTGGGAGAGAGGAACTATGGAGGCCATGATGGCTACTCCCATTTCTATTGTTGAGATTATTCTAGGCAAGCTAATACCTTATTTTGTGCTGGGTATGGGCTCTATGTTTTTATGTACTATTGTTGCAACTTTCTATTATGGCGTGCCGTTCCAAGGGAATATTTTAGCATTAACCTTGGTTTCGGCTGTTTTTCTGGTGGCTGCATTAGGGCAGGGATTATTAATTTCAACTCTTGCAAAAGACCAATTTGTGGCATCGCAATTGGCTTTGATGTCTGCTTTTTTACCCGCATTTATTCTTTCGGGATTTATTTTTGAAATTTACTCAATGCCAAAACCGATACAATGGCTTACTCATTTATTTGCAGCGCGCTATTTTGTTACCAGCCTGCAAACTTTGTTTTTAACGGGTACTATTTGGTCTCTTTTGATCCGTTGTCTTTTGGCAATTGCTTTGATTGGCTTTGTTTTCTTTTTAATTACAGCGCATAAAACTAGAAAAAGGCTAGACTGATGGCAAAATTATCTCCAACAACAAGGGTCTGGGCACTGGTAATTAAGGAAATTTTGACTTTATTTAAAGATCCCAAGGGGAGAATCGTCTTAATAGCTCCCCCGCTATTACAACTGTTTATTTTTTCCTTCGCTGCCACCATGGAAATTAAAAATATTTCTTTAGGGGTCTTTAATCAAGATTCTGGAAAACATGGTTATGAAATAGTTCAACGTTTTATTGGTTCACCAACGTTTTCAAGAGTATTTTTTATTCAAAAACAGGCTGATATTAAACCTATAATAGATAATCAAAAGGCAATGGTTATAATGACCATTCCTCAAGATTTTTCTCGTAAAATAGAAGCGAATTTACAAGCTGATATCCAATTGATTTTGGACGGCCGGCGTTCCAATGCTACACAGATTGTGAATGGCTATATCAGTAATATTGTTGAGAATTATAATCAAGAATTACAAAAAACAAGCAGGGCAACAATAACCCCTCCTACCATGATTACACGCAGTTGGTTTAATGAGAATTTACTCTATCTGTGGTTTACTGTTCCTTCCTTGGTTTGCATATTATCTATGTTGATTTCTCTTGTTGTCACTGCTTTATCTGTAGCAAGAGAAAGAGAACTTGGAACTTTTGATCAATTATTAGTATCGCCATTGACTCCTTATGAAATTCTAATAGGCAAGACCATTCCAGCTATTATTATTGGTATGGCCGAAGGGTTTTTGATGTGGGCTGCTGCTGTCTGGTTGTTTAAAGTTCCTTTTTATGGCTCGTCACTGCTTATGGTTTACCTATTATTTATCTTTATCATGTCCACAGTTGGTGTCGGCTTATTTATTTCTTCTATGTGTAAAACTCAGCAACAGGCGATTTTGGGAGTGTTCATCTATATGGTTCCTGTTGTAACACTTTCTGGCTACGCGTCGCCAGTTGAAAATATGCCAGTGTGGCTTCAGAATTTAACTTGGTTTAATCCATTAAAATTTACTTTGACAGCAGTGATAGGCATTTTTTTGAAAGGAATGCCCACTACAGAGGTTATCGCATCAACATGGCCGCTTCTATTGGTAGGGGCTGTGACATTATTTATTGCTGCCTGGTTTTTTAAGCAGCGTATGGAGTAGAGAATAATATGGACAATAATAAAATGTCATCTTGGTTGGAAAGGCGTCTGTTGGTGCTGCTATTCGGTATCTCTACATTATTAGGGTGTACCGTCGGACCAAATTATCAACGTCCAGAAATTAAAGTTGGGAATAAATGGCCGACAGGTAAGACCGAAAAAAAAGTTTCTAATGCAGCTCCAATCAATTTAAGATGGTGGCAGTCATTCCATGATCCATTACTCAATAGATATATTAATGAAGCCGCTGCAAATAATCTTGATGTCAAAGTAGCAGAGGCTCGTATCTGTCAAGCACGTGCGGTGAAGCAAATTTCTCTTGCCAATTTTTACCCCCAGATCAATGGATCAGCCAGTGCTAATTCTTTACAAATTAGTAAGGGTACTTTGGAAGGTTTTTTCCCGGAATCTCCAACAAACAATATCATCGATAGAAATCAATGGATATATAATTTGGGTTTTGATGCTCAATGGGAAATAGATATATTTGGTAAAACCAGAAGACAGGTTGAGGCGAGTAAAGCAAATCTTGAAGAGGCTTATGAAACCCGTCGAACCGTTTTATTGTCCACCATAGCCGAGATTGCAAGGAGTTATGTTGAGTTGAGGGGAGCACAACAGCTATATAATATTGCCCAAAAAAATGTGCAATTACAGAGAAAAACTCTGGATCTCGTTCGTCAACGTTATAAAGCAGGAGTTAGCAGTGAAGTCGATGTCTCTTTGGCAGAAGGTCAGTTAAAGAACACTGAATCTGTTTTACCTAATTATATTGCTCAAATGACAGTGAATGCCTATCAAATTGCAGTTATGTTAGGCAGGGAGCCACAAGCAATTCTCAATGATATTTCAAAAGTTCAACCTTTACCTAAAGTACCTAAAAAAGTTCCTATGGGTTTGCGTTCTAATATTCTGCGTCAGAGGCCAGATATTAGAGCAACAGAACGTCAATTAGCCGCTTCGGTGGCAGAAATTGGGGTAGCTGTCGCAGATTTTTTTCCGCAATTTAATCTTTCTGTTACTAATTTTGCTTTTCAGAGTACCTCTCTGGATACTTTATTTAGATCCAGCAGTGGATTTTGGATTATGGGCCCTCAAGTGAGTTTGCCAATATTTCATGGTAGTCAAATAAGGGCGAATGTTGAAAGTAAGAAAGCAGTTGCTCAACAAGCGATGATTCAATATAAAAAAGTTGTTCTTCAAGCATTGCAAGAAGCTCAAAGCGCTCTTGTTCGCTATAGTCAATCGCTTACTACGAATCAAAGCCTGCGCCAGGCAGTATTGGTTAATGGGCGGGCAGTTCAACTTGCCAAAAAACGTTTCCAACATGGTGAAGACGATTATCTCTCTTTACTGCAATCAGAAGGTGCTCTTTTGAATGCAGAAATTCAAGAGGTTAACTCCAAAGTGTCTTCATTGATTAATTTGATAAGCCTTTATAAAGCGCTTGGTGGCGGTTGGGAAAATTTTGAAGTGACTCTAAAGTCGTAGGTTGGATGGCGAAGGGTATTCAAAAATAACAAGTAGCTCATAATGGCATTAAAAACTCAAAGCTGGGCTTTTGGTTTAAGCGGTATTGATAAACAATATAAAAAGCAAAGACATTTTTTAAATAATTTCTTGTCTCTTGCCAGGGAAGAGTTTCAATCCAGATGTCTATTTCTTTCGGTGGATGATTTTTAAGCCAATACACCACTTGCCTGGGCCCAGCATTATAAGCTGCCGCAACAAGTACCGGATGATTGCTGAATCGTTTCGTTAATTGTTGCAAATAAGCAATGCCAATGTTGATATTTTTTTGAGAAAGAAATAATTGTTTGTGATCAGAATAAGGTATTTTACTCATTTTGGAGATGGCACTTGCAGTTTGAGGCATCAGTTGCATGAGTCCTTTGGCGCCGGCAGAAGATATGACATCTTCTCTAAACCCGCTTTCCTGGCGAATAATAGCAAACACCAGTTCAGGACGTATTGCGTATTTTGAAGCATAGGTTTTGATTGTGTCTTTATAAGCTAATGGAAATCTTAACAATAGTTGGTTATTGAGGGTCTCGTTGTTACTCAAGTAAACGGATTTACTATGCCATTTCAACTCAGTCGCTATCCAGTAGACTAACGCGCTGACTTCTTCTTTGGGCAGCTCACTGATAAAATCATTAAGTAGGCGAGATGCTTGCAGGATTTGCTTAGAGTGGTAAAGAGTTTTTACTTCCTCAATAATGGGTTGGTAAGGCCTCAGAACTCCTGTATTAGTAGTCGGCTTTTCATTATCGAAAGTAGGGCTTTTCCGTAAACGTTTACTCGCTAGAAAGCCATAATAATTTCTGTTTTTGGCTAGAGGTTCATAAATCACGATAGCTTCCAATTGTTTTCCTTGTTCTTCTAATGCCCGCGCCAGCCAATATTGCCAACAAGGAGTGTCTTTATTTTTGGAATTCTTGATTAATTTCTCAACATGCTTCCAATTTTTATTTTTTAATGCGAAACGTATTTGCCAATCGACTAATACGTCGTTGTAGTATTGGGGTTTGATTTTCGCAAACCATTGCTGGGCATCCTCATGATTTCTCATCGCTTTATATAAGGCAATATGCGCGAGGAAAGCTTGCTTTTGAGACTCTGTTAACATGATATTGGTTTTTTGACTTTGCCATAGACCCAGTGCTTTATTCATATTGCTGGATACTAGCTGTTTTAAGCCATAAAGATAAAAGTAATCATTTAATTGACCTGGATTCAATTTGGAAATATTAGTAGGATTCTCATAAACACTGGTTAAGTTCTTTATTTCAGTATCATGAGGTGTTTTATACTGTTTTAATAGATATCTCGCCAGGTGAAAATTACGTTTCTCAAGAGCAAGTATTATGCGTTGAGTAATGAATTTTTGATCAAAATTATCTTGTTTTAACAGAAAATCAAATAGAGTATTGCAAGCTTTAGGCCTGGACTCTCCAGTTAACCAAATTGGAATAGAACCTGTTATGGCTTCCTTATTAAGGCCCAAATTGAATTTTGCAATTTGGGCATAGCATCTGAGATTCATATCATTGGAAGGCTGGTAATAATTATTATAATTAGCCCAGTCTTTGATGCGTGCTAATTCATACAACCATTTATCTCGTAATTTGTTAGAAAGTGGGGTGGTTCCTTTTACAAACTCCAAAAATTCAGGCGAAGGGGTAATAGGAAGTTGCTCATACCATGCACGATAGGCGTTAAATCTATCCATGTAAGCTTGTCCAGATAAAGCAAACAAGTTGAAAGAACAAAACAGCCCACATAAAAAAATTAATAGCCTTTTCATGGATCCTCTTACCTATACAGCACGCTTAAATGCTTGCTAATTGTTCACGCATTAGTTGAATAGTGTCATTATAACTACTGCTATTGAATATAGCAGACCCTGCAACAAATTGGTTGGCGCCAGCGAGCGCTAAAGAAGCAATATTTTGAGTTGTGACCCCCCCATCAACGCAAAGATCTAGGGTTGGATAGGTTTGGCGAATTTTTGACAGTTTTGGCACTACTTCCGGGATAAGTTTTTGCCCCCCAAATCCCGGATTTACTGTCATCACTAAAACAAACTTCAAGTGATGGACGCACCAGGATAAAATATCGATAGGAGTTGCGGGATTAAATACTAACCCTGCTTCGCATCCTAAACTGTTAATTAACTGCAAACTCCTGTCAAGATGAATAGTCGCATCTGGATGAATGCTAATGCGTTTTGCTCCTGCTTTTGCAAAGGCTTCTATTAGTGCATCAACTGGAGTTGTCATGAGATGTACATCAATAGGCAGGTTGGGGAATTTTCTGATTAGCGCATCACAGAAAGCAGGACCAAAAGTTAAGTTGGTACATAGTGGTTGTCCATGACATCAAAGTGAATGAAATCAGCGCCGGCTTGCATAACAGAATCTACTTCTTCTCCTAACCGGTCATATCAGCCGATAGCAAAGAGGGTAAAATTTGGAATGTCATGATGTTGTTATTCAGCTATTTGTTTCACATATGATAAGCTGTCTTTCGTAAACATTCCAGCAGTAACATAGTCCACAGTATTTCTATTATATAAAAACATTTCTTGGTTCTTTGCTTTATACTTTAAATAAAATCATCTAGGGAACAGGAGTATTTTACTATGGCAAAGGATACTAAAATGCTTAATCTTGCCTTACAAGGAGGTGGTGCACATGGTGCTCTTGCTTGGGGTATTATTGATAAATTTCTCGAAGATGGACGTGTGAATTTTGATGCCATTTCCGCAACCAGCGCCGGTGCCATGAACGCTGCAGTACTTGCTCATGGGCTCGCAACAGGTGGTAACGATGGTGCACGTGAAGCCTTATATCAATTTTGGAAAAAGGTCAGTGATGCTGGAACAATATATAGTCCGTTAAAAAAAACTCCATTGGAAGAGTTATTAGGTATAGGGATTGAAAGTTCCATGTCTTATTTTGTCTTTGATCTAATGACCAAAATTTTTTCCCCCTATCAATTTAACCCTCTT
Source organism: Legionella norrlandica (assembly GCF_000770585.1). Lineage (GTDB taxonomy): Bacteria > Pseudomonadota > Gammaproteobacteria > Legionellales > Legionellaceae > Legionella > Legionella norrlandica. The sequence goes on from NZ_JNCF01000046.1 coordinate 11,881, forward strand.
AATTTTAATCCACTGAGGGATATTCTGGAGCAGCTTGTGGATTTTGAGAAAATCAGAGCATGCAAAACTATTAAAATTTTTGTTTCTGCTACCAATGTTCAAACGGGTAAAATCAGTGTTTTTGATAATAAAATAATTTCTGCAGATGCAGTTATGGCTTCCGCTTGTCTGCCTTTTATGTTTCAGGCTGTTAATATTGGGAAGGAATTCTTTTGGGACGGTGGTTATATGGGAAATCCAGCCATCTTCCCCTTAATTTACCATGCAGATTGCCAAGATATTTTAATTCTTCATATTAATCCAATTTATCGGGAGCGTGTTCCTGAGACTGCAGCTGAAATTTTAAACAGAGTTAATGAAATTAGTTTTAACTCTTCACTAATGCGTGAAATGCGAGCGATTGCTTTTGTAACTAAATTAATAGATAGTGGTTGGATTAAGGATGAGTATAAAAGTAACCTTAAGAAAATTTATATCCATGCCATCCGCGCAGATGTATCAATGCAATCTTCTACTGTTGCTAGTAAATTAAACCCAGAATGGTCTTTTATTAAAAATCTTTATGAATCAGGTCGCCAAAAAGGTGCCAAATGGCTGAAGGAAAATTTCAAGCATATTGGAAAAAAGACTAGTATTGAACTTGATGAGTACTTGTAATACTGGATTGGGGTACTGGTTCAAATCAAAATTTGAAAAGAGAAAAAAATGGAAACCAAGTGATTAAGGGAGTGTGACTAATGAACAAGAAACTTGCGGCTAATTCTTCAGAGAATCTTATCAATAATGAATTTAACATGCCAGCTCCTCGTTGGTTGAATACTTACCCTGCGGGGCCTTATCGTTTTATTAATCGTGAATTTTTTATTATCGCATACGAGACTGAACCTGATCTTTTAAAAGCTATCCTCCCTCCTGATATGGAATTATTAGAACCCATAGTGAAATTTGAGTTTATTCGTATGCCTGATTCCACTGGATTTGGTGATTATACGGAGTCAGGGCAAGTTATACCGGTTAAATATAAAGGAGAAGAGGGTGGGCTAACTATTTCAATGTTCCTTGATTGCCATGCTCCTATTGCTGGTGGTCGAGAAATATGGGGTTTCCCGAAGAAATTAGCCAAACCAAAATTGTTTGTTGAAGAAGATACGCTAATAGGTATCCTTAAATATGGAAGTATTGATATTGCTATTGCGACAATGGGGTATAAGCATCGCCCATTAGATACAGAAAAGGTTTTAGAGTCCGTAAAAAAACCTGTTTTTTTGCTTAAAAATATCCCAGATGTGGATGGAACTCCGTTAATTAATCAATTAACTAGAACTTATTTGACTGATGTCACTGTCAAGGGGGCATGGACTGGCCCAGGTAGTCTGGAGCTTCATCCTCATGCCCTGGCCCCTATTTCCAATCTTTATATCAAAAAAATTGTATCTGCTTCTCATTTTATTACTGATCTCACACTACCTTATGGGGAAGTGGTTGCCGATTATTTAGCATAAATGGGAAAGAGCAATTATCAACATGTCTTAGTTCCTTCAATGCCACCGTGTATGCCATCTTGAGTGACCTTATCTGCAGCACGGTGTATGGAAGGAGGAACTATTCTTTTTATTGATTTACAGTTCAAAAATTATCCTTTATATTGAGTATTTGTTCATTTTATGTGATAATGTTTATCACATTTTGCAACTTGTAATTTTCAAAATTGCCCCAATGTTGTAGAAATAATAACAGTCTTGCTCATGTTTTTAGGGAGTGTTTTATGAGTCAAAATTGGCCTACCAGAGAGAAAGATTTGCAAACGGCGCGAGTCATAATGGAAGAGTATGCTAATGAACGTGATAGTGATTCATTAGGTCTTTTTGAAATTGTAGTTGATCAAAATGCAAAACGCATGAATTTTCGTTTATCCGGCTGGGTAGTCATTTTGGCAAAACACTTTGCTTCATTATATGGCGCTAGCCAAGGTGATTTTGTTACAAGACAAGTAATTAGCCGGTGCCTTACTCAAGGTCAAACTTTACATTAAAACTTCAATAGACTTCTTCCATGGGGAATTGCTTTGTCGATACGGTGCTCGAATCCTCATGTACTAACGTGTACATTGCGGTTCTTTGGCTCTGTTTCTCCTCGCGCTTCTCTCACGGCAGCGAGTTTCGAAAGAAGTTTATTCAATAGCCTGAATCTTTATTTTTTAACACGCCCTAGAGACTTAGGTTGTTTCTCTAAACAGTACGATTTAAGTAGTTGTTGTGACCACTACTTAAAATCGTATTGTACAAGGAGATGGTTAATTGAAATATTGTAATAGTTTCACACTACCGCTCTTAAAGTTCCATTAAATATTTATTGTAATTTTTCCTGTATAGATCGGAGCTTTGATATTGTAACAACGCACGATTCACTGCTTCTAGCAGTTGAGGGTTTTCTTTATTTACGGCTATTCCCAATCCATAACCATATAAGAAAGGAGGACCTATTGCCTGAAGGGCTCCCGATGAGTTGGCCTCCCAATAAAGAACAGAGGGGTTATCCATAAGAATAAAATCAACTTCTTTTTCTCTTAATGCTTCTAACATTTGTTCAGTTCTGGAAAATTCGACAATCACTGGATCTATTATTCCCATATCCCGGATCTGTTGACTAAACACAGTATTTGCTTCTACACCGACTCGTTTTCCTTTTAATAGTTGTAAACTAAAAGGTTGATGCACACTAGCATCATGATAGGCCAAGAATCGGGAATAACTTAATAAATAAGGTATACTGAAATTAACCAACCTTGAACGCTCTGAAGTAATAGCCATTGCGCTGACTGCCAAGTCAATTTGTTTGTCAACAACGGCTGGGATTAATTGCTGGAATCTTAAGATTTCAAATCTACAAGTTCGTTGCATTATTTTGCATAACTCTGTCATCATATCAATATCAAAACCAAAGAGCTCGTTATTTGCTCCTCGCATTACAAAAGGAGGGTAGAATCCTCCTATCCCTACTATTAAAGGTATTTCTTGGGCGTGGAGGGAGGGAATAAAAAAAATGAAAGAGAACAATAGAGCTTTAATGAATTTCATTGGCGTCTTCACTAAAATTTTATTAGAGTTATTTTATAAGAGTATAACGAGAAACATGAGTTTTAAAGTATCAAAGATGAAATAAATCTATTAAACCTATGGTAATGTTCTGTTTTTATATTAAAAAAAGCATAATTTATGACCGACAAGAGCAATATCGACCTTTTAATTTCTACAAAATCTTGGCTTCTTGAAAAATATGTTGCGAATTTGCACCATCCCTTGAAAGACAGTGTCGAAAAACTATTGCTTGTTAGTGATTATGCTGGTCGGCAAATCGAATTATTAATTGCTCTTGTACAAAAGGACTCTTGTAATTTTTCCTTGTCAAGAGAGGATTATTTTTCTGCGATCAAACAAATAGGTATTGAGATATCTCAAGCTCAATTCATGCGTGAATTGCGTCAATTTCGACATACTCACTTTCTGAGGCTATTACTTCTTGAGAGAGCGGGCTATGCCACTACTGCTGAAATTATGAAATCTTGGTCCGATTTGGCTGATGCTATTATTCTTCATACTTTGAATTACATAAACTTTACTTTATCGAGTCGCTTTGGCGTTCCAAGAGATAAAGAAAGCAAGAAAGTCCAGCTATATGTACTTGCGATGGGAAAACTTGGAGGAAGAGAACTCAATTATTCCTCGGATATTGATCTAATTTTTGCATATAGTGAAGTAGGTCATACTGACGGCGTAGAGCAGATTACAAACCAGCAATATTTTAGCAAAATCGTACAGACATTTGTCCAATTGTTACAGCATATGACGCCAGAAGGTTTTGTATTTAGGGTAGATCTTAGATTACGACCTAACGGTGATAGTGGTCCCCTGGTTTCAAGTTTTGCTGCAATGGAAACTTACTATCAAGAGCAGGGACGTGATTGGGAGCGTTACGCTATGGTTAAAGCACGGATTATTGCTGAATCAGTCGATGAATCCTTTTCATGGTTCGACCGCCTAATTATTCCTTTTGTCTATAGGAGATATGTTGATTTTGGGGTGATAGAGTCTTTACGCGGAATGAAAGCAATGATAGAGCGTGAGGTTCAGATTAACCCCCAATTAAACGATATTAAACGCGGAAGAGGCGGAATTAGGGAAATTGAGTTTATTATCCAGAATATTCAATTAATTCGTGGCGGACGATTGCCACAGTTGCAAGTACAAAATGCGTTGTCAGCGCTAGCAGTGATAAAACAAGAAAAACTATTACCCAGATGTGATGTTTTAAAACAAGCTTATCTCTTTTTAAGAAAACTGGAAAATATTCTTCAGAGTTTGAATGATCAGCAAACGCATTCAATACCCACAGATCCAGTAAAACAAATCCAGACGGTGTGGGCAATGGGATTTTCCAATTGGCAAGAATTTATAGATAAGTTACAACAATATCAAAGAATTGTAAGCAACTTCTTTCATTCTATTCTAGGCAAAGTAGATGATTATGAAGATGAAAAGAGATTATTGACTAATCAATTATCCAGTATTTGGCAAGGCCATGTTGAAAGCAATATGGCAATTAATTTACTGACAAGTTTAGGATATGAAAATTCTCCTCATTGCTATCAGATGATTCATGCGTTTAGACATGGGCCGCGATGCAGAAGATTGCCGCAAGGAGCACGCATTCGCCTTGATCGCTTTATGGTTTTATTGCTTTCAGAATTGGCTCATTGCCCTAAAACAGATGAGGTTTTATTACAAGTAATTCATCTGCTTGAAAATATTGTAGGACGGAGCGCTTATCTCGCTTTGCTTACTGAAAATCCTCATGCATTAAAAGAATTACTGTTTTGGTTTGTTAATAGTCCCTTTATTTCCTCCTTGTTTGTTAGCCAGCCTTTTTTATTAGAAATATTGTTAGATCAGGAAAAAGAATGGCGGCCTAATTCTTTATCTCAGTTGGAGCAAATGATAACTGAAAAACTAAAGCATGCTCATGATTTGGAATTACAGGAAGAAATGCTCCGTCAGTTTAAATTAATAAATTGGATGATGGCCGCCAGAGCTGAGTTGTACGGATTATGTGATGCTGTCCGAATTGGGAAATTTTTGTCTGATGTGGCACAAGTTATTGTTAATCAAGTTTTAATTATTGCCAGCGAGCAATTAGGTGTGCGTTATCCTGAAATGGCCCAGATTAAATCATGTTTTGCCATTATTGGCTATGGGAAACTAGGCAGTAGAGAGATGAATTATACTTCTGATCTGGATTTGGTATTTTTACATACTGCGAAATCCTCTGAAGAAGCGTTAGTGACACGACTAACTCAAAAAATATTGCATATGCTAACTACCCGTACTCAAATGGGAGTTTTATATCATGTTGATACGAGATTGAGGCCTTCTGGAGCGGCAGGATTATTAGTAAGTCATCTTGATGCTTTCGTAGAATATCAAAAAACACAAGCCTGGACTTGGGAGCATCAAGCATTATTAAAAGCTCGAATATTATCTGGAAATTCGAGGATAAAAAGTCGATTCTCTCAATTGAAAAAAACGGTATTACAACAACCGAGAAATAGTAAACTATTACAACAGGAGGTATTGGCTATGCGGGCTAAAATAGACCAATACCAAGAGTTGGATGAAGTAAAGCTTTCACGAGGCGGGTTATTGGATTTGGAATTTTTAGTGCAATTCCTTGTATTAAATTTAGGGGATCCAGAATTTTCTCGCTATACCAATACATTAAGTCAACTTCAGCATTTGTTTCTTTCACGAGTGTTAACAAAGTCTCAGTTTGTAACGTTAAAGAAAGCGTATCAGTATTTTCACCATGTAATGCATCAGAAAATTGTGAGGTCTAATGAATTTAATGGTGAAAAAATGATGAACAAGGTTAATGAAATTTGTAAAATTCTTTACCGATATTAGGATTTATCGAGAATTTGTCGAAACCACCTAGCAAGAAGTAATTGCTCACGCAATGGTGTCAACTTGATATATTATTTAACAAACATTCTGCTTGGGTTTTCTTACTTTGCCCCGACTAACAATTCAATTGGGGCATCTCTTAACTTTTGCTCGTGAAATCTGTAGGTCAGGATAACCCAACCTTGCTCTTCAGACCAAAGAAGCATATAAATCGTAATCATCGCTATCAGTTATAACAACCTCAGTGAAATCGCCAATAGAAATCTCAGTTGATTTGGGTAAATAGACTAGCCATCGATCTCGGGGGCATCACCTTTACTGCGAGCAATCATGTGCTCTTCTGTCATTTCATCAATTAAAACAGTTTGCGTATTGCCAATTTTATTTTTTAATTTCTTACGGCTGATTTCTGCTTGTACCTGCATGAAGCGGTGATACCGTTCTTCTTTAATTTCCTCAGGAACAGGATCAGACAACTCGTTGGCTTTCGCTCCTTCAACAGGTGAGTATTTAAAACAACCTACTCTATCGAGTTGAGCTTCTTCTAGAAAGTCTAATAACTCGACAAACTCTTCTTCTGTTTCCCCGGGAAAGCCTACAATGAATGTTGAGCGTAGCGTGATGTCTGGGCAGATTTCTCGCCACGAAGCGATGCGTAATAATGTGTTTTCGCTGCTGGCAGGTCTTTTCATCGCTTTTAAGATGCGCGAATTCGCATGTTGCAATGGAATATCCAGATAGGGCAAAATCAGGCCATCACGCATTAAAGGGATAATGTCATCGACATGAGGATAAGGATAGACGTAATGAAGCCTGACCCAAATTCCTAATTCCCCCAATTGTTCACAGAGGTTGTAAAAACGGGTGCTTACTGTTTTTCCTTGCCACTCAGTTGGTTGATACCGTGTATCAATACCATAGGCACTAGTATCCTGCGAGATAACCAACAGCTCTTTCACCCCAGCTTGTTTTAATTTTTTAGCTTCGGCAAGAACTTGAGTCATTGGATAGCTTTGCAGTTTTCCTCTCATAGTAGGAATAATGCAGAAAGTACATTTTTGATTACACCCTTCTGATATTTTTAAATAAGCATAATGACGAGGTGTTAGTTTTATGCCTTGTGGGGGTATGAGTTGTGTAAATGGATCTTTAGGTGGAGGTAGAAATTGATGCACCGCACGGACTACTTCTTCATAGGCATGGGCGCCACTAATATGCAGTACATCGGGGCAGGCATTTTTTATTATTTCTGCTTTGGCACCTAGACACCCTGTCACAATAACCTGTCCATTTTCAGCCATAGCTTCTTTAATGGTATCAAGCGATTCTTTAACAGCGCTATCAATAAAGCCACATGTATTAATTACTACGACCCCGGCGTCTTGATAGGTGGGGACCAGTTCATAACCTTGTGCTTTAAGTTGGGTAATGATTCGTTCAGAATCAACCAATGCCTTGGGGCATCCTAAACTTACAAATCCTACTTTATGGTTCATAAAATTCTATCTGTAAAAAAAGTGAACGAATTATACTGCCTAATGGGCTTGATTGTCGACTGGTTTTATTAAAAGAATCAAGCGGGAGTATGAGCTCCCTGTATTACTGAGCTAATACGAGCCACAGGTTACCATACCTGGATTAGAAGAAGTTCCTAATCGGGGTTTTCTGTTCATTGACTAATCCAAACCTATATTGTTTATCGTGCTCATGAATTCATCTGCATTAAGCTCGCCGACTCTTTTGAGATGATTGAGCTCCTCACCTTGAGTATTAAAAAATATAAAGGTGGGTGGTGCTACTACCTGAAAATGCTGCATCAATTCTTTATCGTTTTTGTTATTGGCAGTGACATCAATCTTTATGACTACAAAATGACTTAATGCTTTTTGTACACGAGGATCTTTGAATGTAGTCTTTTCCATGACTTTGCATGAAGCACACCAATCAGCATAAAAGTCAAGCATAATGGGTTTCCCATGAGCTTGTTTTAAAGCAAGTTCGACCGTTTTAACGGTTTGCTCTTTAGTAGTTTCTAAAGCAGGACTTATGGGGGAGGCTGCTTGTAAATTAGAAAGAGGTTGTAAAGGATTAGATGATCCCATGCTTGCTCCAATGAGAATTAACAGTCCATAAGTTAATAAAATAATTCCCACGCCTTGATAAAGTTTTTCTTGATTGCTATTGGCATGAGTCAATGCACCAGCATAAATGCCTGAAAAAATAAGTAAGCAGGCCCAAAGTACCATTGTTAAACTATCTGGTAAAATACGTGCCATTAAATAAATAGCCACTGCAATAAGCAGTATGCCAAAAAAAGCTTTTACTCCATTCATCCAGCTGCCAGTCTTAGGTAATAGTTTGCCAGCAGAAGTCCCTATCAGCAGCAATGGAGTGCCCATGCCAAGACTTAATATAAATAGAGTGAGACTTCCTAATAAAATGTTTCCAGTTTGTGCTATATAAGTCAAAACGCCGATTAATGGCGCGGTAACACAAGGAGATAAAATCAGGGTAGATAAACATCCCATAATTGCAGCGCCCAAATAGTGGCCTCCTCGTTGCTCGTGCTCACGACTTGAACCAATGATTTTACTTTGCCATGCTTCTGGTAATTTAAATTCATAAAAGCCAAACATTGACAAGGCCAGCAAAATGAAAATCAAACTAAATAGGCTGATAGCCCAAGGGGATTGCATACTAATTTGTAAATTTGCTCCAAGTAAGGCAACTACTGCTCCAACTATCGCATAAGTTACCGACATACTAAGTACATAACTTAATGAAAGGAAAAAGGCTTTTTTTGTTGTTGCGCTTTTTCCATGACCTACAATGATTCCAGATAACACGGGAACCATAGGCAGAACGCAAGGAGTAAAAGATAAAAGCAAACCAAACCCATAGAAGATCAGCAAGATCATTACCCAGTTATGATCTTCAAAAATATGAGCTATATTTTTTTCTGGCTCATCAATAATAGTAGTAGTTGGTTCTGAAATGGTTTCCGGAATATTTATGGTTTCCAAATCAGCTTGTGAAAGCGCTAATTTGTCATTGATAGTTAGTTTGATTTTCCTTTCTTCAGGGGGGTAACAAAAGCCATCATCAGCACATCCTTGAAAACGTAAATTGACTATTGTTTCCCCTGGGGCATTGCCAAGTACCCCTACTGGAAGGGTTAATTGATTCCGGTATATGGTAAATGTTTGGCCTTGTTTATTAGTTTTGGTTAAAGGAGTGGGGAAGCGAAGATTTCCTAACTGAACAATATTATCAGACGATGTACTTAATTTTATGCGATCACTATATAAGAAATAGTTAGGCGTGATATCCCAGTGAATTGCGAAAGTATTAGGATCTATTTTTTTGACCTCTACCTTGAATACTTCCGATGCTGGTAAAGGTTCAGCATGCGCAATAGGAGTAAAAAGAGGGATAAAAAATAATGTTAATAACAAAAACCATTTTTTCATTCATTGCCTTTATGTAAAACTAATGTTGATCGATCAATATACTTAAAATACTTCAAAATGCTAGATTTTAGTGTTTCTTGGATATATTGTAGACCCTTTAACCATAAATCCAAAATTTTTTTTAATTTTACCCTTGAAAGTTTATTTCTTATCCCCATATGCGTGTCATCGGTATTGTTTGCCTGAAGAAGGGAGGCAGTACTTAGGGGGGGATTTCTCTAGTGAAATACCAAAGCCCCAAATGGTTCATAGTTTAATTTAATCAGGAGAGAAAGTATGAAAATTCGTCCTTTACACGATCGAGTTGTTGTTCGTCGTATGGAAGAAGAGCGTACCACAGCTGGTGGTATTGTTATTCCAGACAGCGCTACTGAAAAACCGATGCGTGGCGAGATCATTGCAGTAGGTGCTGGTAAAGTGTTGGAAAACGGTGATGTTCGCGCTTTAGCTGTAAAAGTGGGTGATGTGGTGTTGTTTGGTAAATATTCTGGCACTGAAGTTAAAATTGATGGCAAAGAATTAGTTGTGATGCGCGAAGACGACATCATGGGTGTAATTGAGAAGTAATCTAATTGTTTAAAGGAGACAATGATAATGGCTAAAGAATTACGTTTTGGTGACGACGCTCGCCTACAAATGCTTGCTGGTGTTAATGCATTGGCAGATGCAGTTCAAGTAACTATGGGTCCTCGTGGCCGTAACGTCGTATTGGAAAAGTCTTATGGTGCTCCTACTGTAACCAAAGACGGCGTGTCTGTTGCCAAAGAAATTGAATTTGAGCATCGCTTCATGAACATGGGCGCTCAAATGGTTAAAGAAGTTGCTTCTAAAACTTCTGACACTGCTGGTGATGGTACTACTACTGCTACTGTATTGGCTCGTTCTATCCTTGTTGAAGGTCATAAAGCAGTTGCTGCTGGTATGAATCCAATGGATCTCAAACGCGGTATTGATAAAGCAGTATTAGCTGTTACCAAGAAGTTGCAAGCAATGTCTAAGCCATGCAAAGACAGCAAGGCTATTGCTCAAGTTGGAACCATTTCTGCTAATTCCGACGAAGCAATTGGTTCTATTATTGCTGAAGCAATGGAAAAAGTTGGCAAAGAGGGTGTTATTACTGTTGAAGATGGTAATGGATTGGAAAATGAACTCTCTGTTGTTGAAGGTATGCAATTCGATCGCGGTTATATTTCTCCATACTTCATCAACAACCAACAAAACATGAGCTGTGAGCTTGAACATCCATTCATTTTATTGGTTGATAAAAAAGTTTCCAGCATTCGTGAAATGTTGTCAGTATTGGAAGGTGTTGCTAAATCAGGACGTCCATTGTTGATCATTGCAGAAGATGTTGAAGGTGAAGCCTTAGCTACCCTAGTTGTTAACAACATGCGCGGTATCGTGAAAGTATGTGCTGTTAAAGCGCCTGGTTTTGGTGATCGTCGTAAAGCGATGTTACAAGACATTGCTATTTTAACCAAAGGCCAAGTGATTTCCGAAGAAATCGGCAAAAGCTTAGAATCAGCTACTTTAGAAGATCTTGGTGCTGCTAAGCGAATTGTTGTTACTAAAGAAAACACCACCATTATTGATGGTGAAGGTAAGGCAACCGAAATTAATGCTCGTATTGCTCAAATTCGTGCACAAATGGAAGAAACTACTTCTGATTACGACAGAGAAAAATTACAAGAGCGTGTTGCTAAATTAGCTGGTGGTGTTGCTGTCATCAAAGTTGGTGCTGCTACTGAAGTTGAGATGAAAGAGAAGAAAGCACGTGTTGAAGATGCTCTTCACGCTACTCGCGCTGCAGTAGAAGAAGGTATCGTTGCTGGTGGTGGTGTTGCCTTGATTCGTGCTCAGAAAGCATTAGATTCACTAAAAGGCGATAACGACGATCAAAACATGGGTATCAATATTTTACGTCGTGCTATCGAATCTCCAATGCGCCAGATCGTAACTAACGCAGGATATGAAGCTTCTGTTATCGTTAACAAAGTGGCTGAACACAAAGATAACTTTGGTTTTAATGCTGCTACTGGTGAGTATGGTGATATGGTTGAGATGGGTATTCTTGATCCAACTAAAGTAACTCGTATGGCCTTACAAAATGCTGCTTCTGTAGCCAGCTTGATGTTGACTACTGAATGTATGGTTGCTGACCTACCCAAGAAAGATGAAGGTGTAGGTGCCGGTGATATGGGCGGCATGGGTGGAATGGGTGGCATGGGTGGAATGATGTAATTCTCCCCTGTTGTCCAATAAAAAACC
>NZ_JNCF01000052.1 GCF_000770585.1 Legionella norrlandica
CATATCGACAAGCAATATCTGACTGCCTGATTTCTTGCTGAAGAAGTTTACTGACCTCTATTAATGCAAGGTCGCCGGCATCATGACCATAAGTGTCATTAAGAGTTTTGAAGTGGTCCAAATCCATCATAACTATGGCCAGTTGGGCATTATGTCGTTTTGCCCTTTGAATTTCACGTGAAAAACATTCCTCCAAATAGGAGCGATTATATAAGCCAGTTAAGGGATCACGAATGGAACGCACTCTCAACGCGTCTCGCAGCTTAATGTTAGCTATTGATGAAGCTATGGATTCAGAAATATTGATGATTAAAGATTCCTGCTGATTCACTAGTTGATTAAACTCAGTTTCACTGAGTTTTTCAGTATTTTTTAATTCAAGATAGAGGAGTCCTACATTATCATTTTGGGCTTGTAAGGGAATACAAAGGTAGGAGGGCACTGAAGGCGTTTGTTTCAGGTGTTCACAAAAAATGCTATTTTCAGCATGATGAAAACGATGGTTTTGTCCTCGGCGTAAAGCCCAGCATTGCTCTGGTGAGATAATCATTTCATTTTTAGCCTGAATTTCCCCCCATCCGACAACAAGATCTAAATAATTGCGGGAGGGGTGGGCAAGATACAACTGCCCGGCGGCGAAAGGAAGTATCTTTTTGACATAAGTAGTAATGGGATTAAAGGTTTCCTCAACTGATAGGCAGGATTGTAATGCACTGTTTAATCGATTTAAAAGTAAAATGGCTTCATTATGTTGTTTTAATTCTGCCATTGAAAAAGCCAGTTGTTCATTCGCTTGTTTCATTGCCTTCTCAAGCTTGATTCTATCAGTCACCTCTCTTGCAACGAGGGCGACCCCTTTGATTTCTCCTTTTATATCGCATATTGCATTGTAAGTGATTTCATAAATATTGGGTGCTAATTGTGATGAGATAACTTCATGAATTTGATCTAGATTTTCTCCTTTTAGCGTTCTATCAAGTTGTCTTAGCAAAAATTGCTGTTCTTGAGGTAATTCGTTCTGTAATTCTTTGAGATTGCATCCTTGGCTTATCGATTTGCCTAATAATTGAAAAAAACAGCGTTCAAAAGCCTGATTAGACACAATAAGATTATAGTTAGTATCCATAGCAGCAATGCCGTCATTAGTTGCAGCGATAATTCCTTTTAATTGATTCTCGGTTTGTCTTCGTCTGCGATTAATTTGCACTGCTCTCGAGTATTGCCAGTTAAAAATAAGCAGAAATAATCCTATCAAGATAAGCGAGGAAATATTCACTGCTATTAAATAATATTTTGTAGTGGCAGAGTTCTCTTGAAGTGCATGATTTGCCGTCTTAAGCAGGTTTAATTCTTCATTTTGCATACTCATAGAAAGAATGCGAATCTGATCGGCAAAATAAAGACCTTTATCGCTAGCCAAGATACTTCCTGCCGCTTTCTCACCTTCCTTCTGATAAACAGCAAGAATGTGATTAAAAAATTCGACACGCTGTTGCAAAAGAACAGATAAGTGTTCTAATCGCTTCGATTGATTTTTATTATTGTGAACTAATTGTTTTAATTCGGCTATTTTATCATACGCTAGTTGCGTCTTTTTCTTATAATCATCGAGATGGATAGGGTTGCCAGTAATGACATAACCTCTTAGGTTATTTTGCATCTCTAGCATGTGATACCGCAGTTCACTAATTACATAGATTACTTGTTGCGTGTATAGAACAGTATGGTTAGTTATGAGTAACTGTTGAATACGCCAATAACTAGCAAGATTAATTCCTCCTTGGAGAACAAGTAAGAGAATCATGAAACTATTTAATAAAATTCTTCGATTGAATAATTTTGTCATGCCATTAACCTATGTTTAACTTCCATGTTAACTTGCTAAGGTTTCATTACTTATTATAACTGACTTTTGAGATAATATTTTGTCATTAGGCAATCTGGAAGTTACAAAAAATTATGAAAGCTATTGAAAATTATGATACTTTACCCCTTTTTATGAAAAAAAGGATTTTGCAGTGTATGAGTTACGGCTAAAGCCAAGTGAGCGAAAAATTATTTTTCTTGCCTCTTTAGGTGGTGCGTTGGAATTTTATGATTTTGTAATTTACGTGATTTTCGCACCAATAATTAGTCAGATTTTTTTCCCGGAAACGGACAATCTCGCCTCATTGATGAGCGTTTACGCTATTTTTGCAATTGGATATTTGATTCGTCCTTTAGGTGGAATTGCGTTCAGTCATTTTGGTGATAAATACGGCCGTAAAAAAACATTTCTCTTTTCTGTTCTTTTAATGGCTGTCCCCACTGTCCTTATTGGGTTTTTACCAACTTACCAACATATCGGTATTCTTTCTAGTATTATGTTGATTTCTTTGCGTTTGCTGCAAGGATTATCCATTGGCGGTGAAATTCCGGGAGCATTAACATTTACCTGCGAACACGTGAATCCACGTTCAAGGACACTGGCTTGTGGTGTAATCTTTTCTTGTCTCAATTTAGGTATTTTCCTAGGCGCGACGATCAGTTTAATCTTAACGAAACAACTTTCACATGAACAATTATTAAGTTTTGGTTGGCGTATCCCCTTTATTTTTGGTGGATTTCTTGGTGTATTTAGTTTTTATATACGAAAACAATTAGCGGAAAGCCCATTATTTATTGCATTTAAGAGTACTGCGGAAAATACGCGCATACCATTTATTGAGGCGATAACCAGATATTGGCAAAATATTTTGCAAGGTATCGGCTTAACTTGTCTGGGTTCAGTTATGATTAACTTATTATTTCTGTATATGCCTACCTATCTATCTACTATTCTTGCTTATCCTAAACAACAGGCGACTCTGTTAAATACGATTAATTTAGCTGTTTATTCTTTTTTACTGATATTCCTATGTTGGTGTGGCGATCGATTGGGACGTAAGCCTATTCTTTTGATTGGTGCTGCCGGTTTTATTTTCTTGAGTTATTATTTATTTGTTACTTTATCCATGCAAACAACACCATCACTGATAATCGCTTTATTTATTTTTGGATTATTAAGTAGTTTTATTATGGTTTATCCCAGCTTATTGGTTGAATTATTTCCTGTGCCTATTCGGTATACCGGAATTGCTATTTCTTATAATCTTGCATTTGCTTTTTTTGGTGGCTTAACCCCCTTTATCGCTACTTATCTTATTCAATCGTTCAATAATAACCTTGCTCCTTGCTTTTATCTTATTTTGAGCGCACTGCTTTGTTTTATCGCGGTATTAACTATTAAAAAACTATATACAGAATCAGAGATTGACATAATAAATTCATGATAATTCGCTTTTTTTAGCAGTATTTTTTATCATACTGAACGGCAATATTATCAAGAATACTGCGATGACATAAATTAAGTTGCTGATGTTTTCTTATGATTCATTTTCTAATGATTTTTTATATTTTGCCCATTTTTTTGTAAATAAAAGAAGGAAGTTTTGCGATCACAGTCATAATTATTCGCCAAAAGCCTGGGTAATAAAACAATTCCTTTTTATGATTTATTTTTTTCCAACATGCTTTGGCACAATCATAAGGTCGGGCCGTATAAAAAATTCCTGGTAATCCATAAGTTTGTCTGGTATCAATATAACCAAGTCGAGCAATAGTGATTTTTTGACTCTTGGTTGCCTGTTGCTGCAATCCTTGGAGAAATACTTCAATAGCGGCTTTACTGGCACCATAAAGACTATTTTTGGCACGACCGCGGCAGGCTGCTACTGAACTTAAATATAGGATATGATGTTTTTCTTGTTTGGATTGCAAATAGGCATTAATTAGGATGGCCGTTGAGGTAATATTGGTATTCACTAAATATTTAATTGATTGATAATTTAAATGCTCATTATCAGCAAAATCACTATGGGCAATAAATAAGTCTAGTTCTCTGTCTTCTGTGTTTAAAATAGTAATTAATTGATCAGATGGCTCAGAAAAATTAATGAGCATTATTTCACAAGGGATTCTATATCGTAAGCGAATGTCTCTCGCGATCAGATCCAATTGCTCGGGATTGCGCCCAACTAAACGCAAATGATGGCCTGCTTTCGCAGCAAAATGGGCAAATTGTTCTGCAATAATGGAGGTCGCTCCTAAAATAACCCAGGTACGATGCATCATGTTATTATTCCTAAACGCAAAGCCAGATCGGAATGCATAACACATTGATATTTTGTAAGGACTTGAGCAAATTTTAAATGATTTTTATACATTGAACGATATTGTTCCGGAGTTAATAATAAGTCTTTGGCCAAATATATATATCCATTATTTTCCAGGATGAATTGATTCATAGATTTTATAGCCTTTTGAGCTTGAGAATTATTGATGAAATCAATAGCCAAAGTAAATCCCGGTTGGCAGAAAGAGAGCAACCCCTCTCCAGGTTTCGTAAATAATTTGAGCACGGCAAGAGTTGGGGTGGCATTACAATTTCTAATCCTATGTATCAATTGATTAATAATTTGCAGTGCATTGTTTTGATCAAATACAGCCTGAAACTGAATCAGGCCTTTAGGGCCATACAGCCTGTTCCAATGTAATATTTTATCCAGAGGATTGTTGTATTCGATAAGAGTCTGAATTTTGTTGGTTTGTTTTCTGGAATAAAAATATTGATTAAATAATTTCATATTCCATTTGTGGATTAGATTAAATGGCAATTTGGGTAGGCTATAAGTTCTTAATTCTTTATTAGGAAAATTAGGAGAAGCACAGTAGGTTGCAGTTGATAAAATACCACGCGCATTAGGGTGCAACAAGTCCACCCAAGCGGCTTGATAATCTTGTTGTAGGCCATAACTAACCATGTTTTCTATTAGGGTACTAATAGAATTAAATTGCTTATTTGCTACCTGGAGAAAGCGTGATGCTTTTTTTAGACGAATAGCTACTCGGATGATAATGCCAGTTAGACCTAATCCAGCAATAGTGGCATAAAATAAATCACTATTCTCCTTACGGCTGCAATGTACTAATTTATCACCAACCAATAATTCAAACCAAGTTATATGATGACCAAAGCTGCCCGCAATAGGATTATTTTTACCATGCACATCATTAGCTATTCCACCTGCTACGGTGGCAAACACGGTACCTGGAAGAACTGGCGGAATGAATTCATCATGCAGCAAAAACAGATCCTTAAGTGGCGTTCCACCCTGACATACAACAATGCCTGTTTCGGCGTCAAAATCAATTAAATGATTAAATCGAGAGGTATCAATTACCAGCCTTTTTTATTTAAGCAATCATCACTGTAACTTAAACCAGCCCCTCTGGCTAATAGGGAGATGGGTTTATTTTGCGCAATATAGTGAAAGAGTTCTTTCTCGGTATCTGGTCTTATACAATATGATTCACTATAAATAGCACGAGTAAAATTGGTTAAAATGATTTTTTTGCTACGCATTTTAGAAAGTTTTTTCAATAGTGAGTTCTTGAGTTTCGCATGATTTTTTTATTATTGAAACAGGATTAAAAAGAAAGGGCGTCTATAATTAAGTCAAATTTCCATTAAAAGGACATTATAATGAACAAAGTGTCAATTTTTCTTGGGATAGTATTTTTCTCATTAGAAATTTTTGCCGCTGATATTCCCTCTGTGGATGAAGGGGTATCTCAGTTGAATATGGAAGAATGTATAGGAGAAAACTACCAACAATGTCTGGATGATGTTTGCATAACATCAGATGAAATCGATTGTAATTCAAATTGTCAAAGTTTGGCTGAAGATAAATGCCAGCAACAAGTAGATGGGTAAATCAGAGATTAGTGCTGAGCGGATAATATGCCTCCAATGAAAAGCCACTAGTTTATTCAAATCCCATTCTGATGATTTTTACCCAAACATGCTATTGTCGAAATTTTGGCGGATAGGTGTCAAAATCCCTCGGTCATGATTATTTAATCAGTGCAAGAAATACATGTCACCTCTGATAACTCAAAAAAATCAATGGGTTGAAGGAAGGTGATACTTGTTGTTATTACTTTAGTCTCAAATTGGAATAACTATTGCATTTCTATACAAGGAGCGGCTTTAGTCACTCCAGGAGACAGCAAGATAAATCCGAAATATTAGGAGCGAGTTATGGCGAAACTTAGCAAGGGTATAAAAGATCAAACTTCTCATCTTAGAAATTTATCTCGCATTAAACCTGTTAAGGTTATTGCTGTTTCAGCAGGAAAGGGTGGTGTGGGTAAAAGTAATATCGCGGTTAATTTGGCCATTGCCCTATCTCAGCTTAATTATAGTGTGATGCTTCTTGACGCTGATTTGGGATTGGCTAATGTGGATATTATGTTGGGTTTACACACGAAATACAATTTATCTCATGTTATCCAGGGAATATGTCATTTGAACGATATTATTCTTCATGGACCATCCGGGATAAGAGTTATCCCTGCTGCTTCTGGAACAGAGTTCATGACTCAACTTAGCCCTGCTGAGCATGCTGGAATAATTGATGCGTTTAATGAATTAACTGATGATTTGGATTATATGATTATTGATACTGCTGCTGGGATTTCTGAAACGGTTTTGAGTTTCACTCGGTCATCACAAGAATTGATTGTAGTAGTTTGTGATGAGCCTACTTCTTTAATGGATGCGTATGCCCTTATTAAGGTGATGAGCAAGCGGTATGAATGGACCCATTTTCATATTCTCGCTAATATGGTAAGAAACATAAAGGATGGACGAGAGTTATTTAATAAATTATTCCGTGTTTCTGAACAATTCTTAGATGTGCAGCTAGATTATTTAGGAGCAATTCCATTCGATGACAATGTTCATCGGGCAATAAAAAAACAAAATCCTGTTTTAATAGCCTACCCTGATTCCCCTGCTGCGCTCTCTTTGAGAGAACTGGCGAATACTGTCAGTAATTGGTCATTTAAACCTTCTTTAGGAGGAAATACCAGTTTCTTTTTAGAACGATTGGCAACAGGAGAATTTTAAATTATTCGCTATACTTAAAATAGTTGTAATGTGTTTGTCTTAGATTTACCTAAATGACTAATAATAAATGTGCTGTTATGGTAAGGAGAGTGTCGTGGATACTTTGGCAGCATACAGCAAAGTAAATCAACAAACCCAGGAAACATTGGTAAAAACCCATGCCACACTGGTAAAACGGATAGCTCATCATTTACTGGGACGCTTGCCTCAAAGCGTGCAACTTGATGATTTGATTCAGTCAGGAATGCTTGGTTTACTCGAAGCAGCAAAACATTATGATTCGTCCAAGGGGGCCTCATTTGAAACCTACGCAGGAATTCGCATCAGAGGGCATATGCTTGATGAAGTAAGGCGAAATGATTGGGTTCCTCGTTCGGTTTACCGTAATTCAAGAATGATTTCCGATGCTGTGCGTATTTTAGAGCATAAATTTGGGCGCGAAGCAAAGGATAATGAAATTGCGGAAGAGTTAGGAATATCACTTGATGAATATCATGACATGTTGCAGGATTCCGTTAGTAGTCATCTCTATGGTTTTGAGGATTTAGGAGTCACTGATGATGTGTTATACGATGATGAAGCGGGAAATTCAACAGAGCCTCATGCCAATGTGATGCGCAACGATATGGTTCGTCGTTTAACTGAGATTATTGATGGATTACCTCAAAAAGAACGGTTAGTATTGTCGCTATATTATGAACATGATTTGAATTTGAAGGAAATTGGTGAAAGTTTTTAGAGGTAAGTTGAGTCCCGAATCTCTCNAAATTCTAAGTCAAGCAACGCATCGTATTAAATCACGACTGTCGGAATAAAAGACAGTAGTAAGCTTTGACCGTAATTAGGATTGTTAGATCAGCTTGCTCCGAATTCTGAGAGAGCACTAGATAGAATATGACTTTCACTGTAAAATCCGTCCCTTTTTACATTTAAAAGAGACACTTATGTTAGAAGTGAATCAAATCAATTTAAGCTTAACTGACCTTGGTGATCGAATAGAATCACTTAGGAGGTATCTTTGACTTCGAGGGCAAAAACGAACGATTGGAAGAAGTGATTCGTGAACTCGAATCCTCTAATGTGTGGGATAATCCTGAGCAGGCTCAGGCGTTGGGACGTGAACGAACTCAGCTTGAGGCTGTGGTCCATTCACTAAGTCATTTAAGTCAGTCTATTAAAGAATTGACAGAATTATTTGAGTTGGCTCGAGATGAAAATGACGAGCAAACTCTTAATGATATTGGTGATGAATTAAAATCGATTGAGCAACAAGTTGCTGGTTTGGAATTTAGAAGAATGTTCTCTGGGAAAATGGATCATTCCAATGCTTATCTTGATATTCAGGCAGGTTCAGGAGGCACTGAAGCCCAAGATTGGGCTGAAATGTTATTGCGAATGTATTTACGTTGGGGTGAACAGCATGGGTTTACTACTGAACTGGTCGAATGTTCTCCTGGTGAAGTTGCTGGAATTAAAAGCGCAACTATCCATTTCACTGGCGAATATGCTTTTGGTTGGTTACGAACTGAAACTGGAGTGCACCGTCTAGTTAGAAAATCTCCTTTTGATTCCGGTAATAGAAGGCATACTTCTTTTGCAGCGGTTTTTGTTTCACCAGAGATTGATGATGATATTGAAATTGAAATCAATCCTGCGGATTTGCGGATTGATACTTATAGAGCCTCAGGTGCTGGCGGCCAGCATGTGAACAGGACAGATTCTGCAGTAAGGATTACGCATGGACCAAGCGGTATAGTGGTTCAGTGTCAGACTGACAGGAGTCAACATAAGAATAAAGATCAGGCAATGAAACAATTGCGTGCCAAACTTTATGAGCTGGAAGTGCAAAAGAAAAATGCGGAACAACAAGCACTGGAGGCTAGCAAGTCAGATATTGGATGGGGATCTCAAATACGTTCTTACGTATTGGATCAATCTCGTGTTAAAGATTTACGTACGGGCGTTGAAACCAGCAATACTCAGGCAGTATTGGATGGTTCTTTAGATCAATTTATTGAAGCCAGTTTAAAGGCGGGAGTAGGGCAAGTATGAGTGAAGAGCATATAGATGAAAGTGAAGTTTATCAAATTCGCAAGCAAAAACTGGAGGATCTCCGTGCTGCTGGATTTAATTTCCCAAACCAATTTCGTCGCAAACACTTGGCTGATGCTTTAATAAAAGAATACTCGGAAATTGGTAAGGAAGAACTGGAACAGCGACATGTGAAAGCCTCTGTGGCTGGGCGAATTGTACTAAGAAGAGTTATGGGAAAGGCCAGTTTTTTCCATATCCAAGACGTGTCAGGACGCATCCAGGTTTATATTCGTTCCAATGATCTTCCTGAGGTCTATGAGCAATTCAAGCATTGGGATTTGGGGGACATTGTTGGTGTGGAAGGTGAGTTGTTTAAAACGAACACTGGTGAGCTTACCATTAATGCTAAGCATGTTGAGCTATTAACAAAATCGTTGAGGCCACTTCCTGATAAATTTCATGGCTTGGCTGATCAAGAATTAAAATACCGGAAACGCTATGTGGATTTGATTGCTAATGAAGAAAGTCGCAAAACCTTTTTAATTCGTTCTCATTTGATAAGAGCCTTTAGAGAGTTTATGGATGAAAATCACTTTTTAGAAGTAGAGACTCCCATGATGCATCCGATTCCAGGAGGGGCTTTAGCTCGTCCATTCATAACTCATCATAATACTCTTGATATGACGATGTACCTCAGGATCGCACCTGAATTATATTTAAAGCGTCTGGTCGTAGGCGGTTTTGAGCGAGTGTATGAAATTAATAGAAATTTTCGTAATGAGGGAATTTCTACTCGCCATAATCCAGAGTTTACTATGCTGGAGTTCTACCAAGCTTATGCTGATTATAATGATTTGATGGATTTCACTGAACAATTGTTCCATTATCTATGTGACAAGGTATTAGGCACTCGGCAAGTAGAATATCAAGGCCAGGTCATTGATTTTAATAAACCTTTTGAACGTTTAAGCGTAAAAGAAGCGATATTGAAATATCATCCTAACGTCACAGCGCAACAATTAGAAACCATCGAGGGATGCAGGGCAATTCTTAATAATTTAGATATGCTTTACAAAACAACAGATGGCATAGGGAAGCTACAAATTATTATTTTTGAAGAAACTGTTGAACATCAGTTATTTCAACCAACGTTTGTTACTGAGTATCCTACTGAAATATCTCCTTTAGCCAGACGCTCTGACGCAAATCCAGAAGTAACCGATCGTTTTGAGTTTTTCATTGCTGGACGCGAGATCGCGAATGGATTTTCTGAGTTAAATGATGCAGAAGATCAAGCAGAGCGTTTTCGTAAGCAAGTGGAAGAAAAGGATGCTGGGGATCTGGAAGCGATGCATTTTGACAGTGATTATATCGAAGCATTGGAGTATGGTTTGCCGCCAACAGCAGGCGAAGGAATAGGAATCGATCGATTAGTCATGTTATTTACAAATTCACAGTCAATTAGAGATGTAATTTTATTCCCACACTTAAGAAAGTAAATTTTGTTTCTACTGAATGTTGGGCCATTTTGACCAACATTAAATTTTAATTTATAAGAAATTAGCGGTGACCATGAATGGTTGGGCCGCCATGTACATGGATATTAGCACCGTGGTCATGGTGGTGATCGTGCCCATGGTGGTGAGTGTGTCCGTGATGGTGAACATTACCATGAGTATGAACAGTACCAATTCCATTAGAAACAACAGAAGGCCTAGAGAACATAGTTGGAGTATAAGTAGTAGTGTATACTGTACTGCCTCCCCATGGTCTACTTGGTGTTGCACCTACAGTAATGTTGCGACTACCGCCACAACAAAACAATAATGGAAGACAACAGATCCCAGCAGCGGCTAATACTATTCCAGCTGTAAATAAAAATGGCGCTAAAACAGCTCCTGCTGTTGCGACACCAAATCCAACCGCAGCAACGGCAGTTGCTTTTATTATTATAGCTGTGACTATTGCCGCTACAGCAAGGGCTGCGGCTGCCGCTGCCATACATTTTAATAAAAAGCTGTAATTCGTGTTGTCTTCTTTTTTCTCTATTTTAGTCTTCATCGTTTACCTCATGTTTATTTGTAACTGTTCACGCTGTATCTGCCAGAATGCCATATTTGGCCCATCTTTTGAATGAAAAACTGGCCGATAAATTCTCACATACTGATCTATGCTGCGCTTCCTCATCTAGTTTTTCGTTCAATCTGGGCACAAATCTGGCATTCCGGCAAGATTCAAGTTATGTACCCTGAACGACTACGTTTATTTTCCAGGTCTAAAATACATTTTGCTTAGATGCCATGCGGCATTCTGTTTTCATAGCATTATTCCTATGCGCTTGGGATTGTACCCGATCATAAAAAAATGTCACCACAATTCTCTTTGTGTAGAGGATAAAAATTAAAATGTATTAGGGGGCAATAGACCTTAGGGGAAATGGGATTATAAAAGATAAGGGTACATTCTATATTAGACGAAGTTAGTAGGAGGAGTATAATCTTAGAAAAAGCAGTCAAAACTTACTGCGCAAGATAATGACATTGAATCTACAGGACTTTTTTGAATTTTTCCACTCACCGGTGTTGACCGCTGCTTTCGCGAAAAAATTCAAAAAAGTCCAGTATCCTCAACGTCATTATCTTGCTTGCTTCGGTCTCAGCTGCTTTTTATGGGATAATTACCCTTATTATGACTTTGTCATAATAAGGGTACCATGATTCACCAAACTTTATTCATCATCCCAACTTAAAGTACCACCCGCTTGATATTCAATGACGCGAGTTTCAAAAAAGTTTTTCTCTTTCTTAAGATCCAGCATTTCACTCATCCAAGGGAATGGATTTTCAGCGCCAGGGTATTGATCTGCCAAGCCGATTTGGTTTAAACGACGGTTGGCAATAAAGTGCAAATATTCTTCAAACATCTCGGCATTCATTCCTAGAATACCGTGTGGCATGGTGTCTCTGGCATATTGGTATTCCAGCTCTACACCTTCTCTGATGAGATGTATCATCTCATCTTTAAATTCAGGTGTCCATAAATGGGGATTTTCAATTTTGATTTGATTAATAACATCAATGCCAAAATTCATATGCATGGATTCATCGCGCAATATATATTGGAATTGTTCGGAAGTACCTACCATTTTATTACGCCGCCCCATAGATAATATTTGAGTAAATCCCACGTAAAAGAAAATACCCTCAAATACAACATAAAATGCGATTAAATCACGTAGTAGGCGTTGATCATTTTCCAGGGTACCTGTATGGAAAGTTTCATCACCAAGACTTTGTGTAAATGGTAATGCCCACGCAGCTTTTCTGGATACAGAAGGTATTTCTCTATACATGTTGAATACTTCAGCTTCATCCAAGCCCAGACTTTCAATGATGTATTGATAAGCATGGGTATGCAAGGCTTCTTCAAAGGCTTGTCGTAGTAGATATTGTCGACACTCAGGATTGGTGATATGTCTATAGACAGCAAGAACCAAATTGTTAGCAACCAATGAGTCAGCAGTTGAGAAAAATCCAAGATTACGTTTAATGATTAAACGTTCATCTTCTGTAAGCCCGTTAGGATCTTTCCATAGAGCAACATCGGCGCTCATACTGATTTCATTAGGCATCCAGTGATTAGCACAGGCTGTTAAATATTTATCCCAAGCCCATTTGTATTTAAAGGGAACCAACTGGTTTAAATCAGCACGACAATTGATGATTTGTTTATCATCAACATGGATACGTGCTGCTCCCATCTCTAAAGATTCAAGTCCTGTCGCGCCCATAATAGGAGTTACGACAATTTCTCGATTATTATTGTAGTTCATAAAATTCTCCTGATTATTGGCAAGCCTCACAGTCTGGATCAATAATAGAACATACTTTTGGTTGTTCGGCATCGATCAACTTGACTGCGTTGAGTGCTCCATCGGTAACGGTGGATTTCTCAGCATTACTTGCACCTAAGCTGCGTAAATAGTAAGTGGTTTTTAGCCCACGAATCCAGGCGTGCATATAAAGCTGATCCAATTTTTTACCAGAAGGCTGTGCCATATAAATATTCAAGGATTGGGCCTGATCTATCCATTTTTGGCGGCGTGATGCTGCTTCAACCAACCACATAGGATCAATCTCAAATGAAGTGGCATAACGCCTTTTCAGATCATCTGGAATACGACTGATGGGCTGTACACTGCCATTAAAATATTTTAGATCATTGACCATGACTTCATCCCAAAGATTTAGCGTTTTTAGATCAGCTACCAAATAGGGATTCACGACAGTAAATTCACCTGACAAATTGGATTTAACATAAAGATTTTGATAAGTCGGCTCAATGGATTGTGAGACACCACAGATGTTAGAAATTGTTGCCGTAGGGGCAATGGCCATCACATTGGAGTTACGCATTCCTTGTGTACGAACTTTAATTCTTAATGGTTCCCAATCCAGTTTTTGTGAGCGGTCTTGTTCTAGATACTTATTGCGAGATTGTTGCAGCAAATTAATTGAATCGATAGGCAATATACCTTTGCTCCATAAAGATCCTTCATAACTTGAATAACTACCACGTTCTTTGGCTAAGTCACAGGAAGCTTCTATAGCATAGTAACTAATTAATTCCATAGAAGAATCAGCGAATTCAACGGCTTCATTAGATGCATAATCCATTTTTAACTCATACAATGCATCCTGGAATCCCATGAGACCCAAGCCAATAGGTCTATGTTGCAAGTTGGAATGACGAGCTTGGGGTACAGAGTAATAATTAATGTCAATAACGTTATCTAACATACGAACCGCAGTTTTGATAGTGCGTTTGAGCTTCGCTTCATCCAGTTTGCCGTTTTTAATATGGGCAGGAAGATTAATGCTGCCTAAATTACATACAGCGATTTCTTCTTCAGAAGTGTTTAAAGTAATCTCTGTGCATAAATTAGAACTATGTATTACTCCAACGTGTTGTTGGGGGGAACGCAAATTGCAAGGGTCTTTGAATGTTAGCCATGGGTGGCCTGTTTCAAAAAGCATGGAAAGCATTTTGCGCCATAGTTTAACAGCCGAAACAGTTTTAATATTTTTAATAATGCCTTGGCGCGCTTTTTCTTCATATTCAGCATACAGAGTTTCAAATGCTTTGCCATATTGATCATGCAAATCTGGTACTTCATCAGGGGAAAATAAAGTCCAGTTGCCATCTTCTCGAACACGCTTCATAAATAAATCGGGTACCCATAGAGCGGTATTCATATCATGAGTACGGCGACGATCATCGCCTGTATTTTTTCTCAGTTCCAGAAACTCTTCTACATCTCTGTGCCAACACTCCAGGTAAGCACAGACAGCTCCTTTGCGTTTACCACCCTGATTTACTGCTACAGCAGTAGCATCAGCAACATTTAAGAAAGGAACCACACCTTGAGATTTGCCATTGGTTCCCTTGATATGAGCTCCCATTGCTCGCACAGGGGTCCAGTCATTACCTAATCCACCAGCATATTTGGAGAGTAATGCATTGTCTTTAATAGCACTATAAATGCCATCCAAATGATCAGGGACTGTGGTTAAATAGCAACTGGATAATTGTGGCCTTACTGTTCCTGAATTAAATAGTGTGGGGGTGGAAGACATATAATCAAAAGAAGAAAGTAATTGATAAAACTCTATTGCTTTCTCTTCCTTATGCTGTTCACGAATAGCAAGTCCCATGGCTACTCGCATGAAAAATGCTTGAGGAAGCTCATACCGCACACTACGTTCATGAATAAAATAACGATCGTATAAAGTTTGTAAACTTAAATAAGTGAATTTCATATCTCGTTCAGGGAGGAGGGCTTTGCTAAGTTTGTCTAGGTTAAAGTCAGCCATCTTAGGATCAAGCATGCCTTGGGTAATGCCTTGTTCTATATAGGCTTTGAAGTAAGTTGGGTAGAGTTTAGCCATTTCATCGAATGTGGCTTCGGATTTAAGATTGAGTTTAACTAGCGCTTCAGCACGTAAACTATCTAATAGTAAGCGCGCACTAACGTAAGTGTAATTAGGTTCTTTTTCGACTAGAGCACGCGCTGCCATAATTAATGCTTTATGCACGTCTTCATACTTGGCTTGGTTATAGAGATTACGTAAAGCGTCTTTGATAACAGGCTCTGTTTTTACATTGTCGAGATTACGACAGGCTTCTTTGACAATAGTATCTATCCTTTCCATATCTAATGGTTGAATTTCTCCATTAGGCATAGTTATCAACAGGTTTTTACTGTCTTGGGGTTTTTGTTTTAATTCGGATTCGCGTGCTTTTCTGCGTTCCTCTCTGTACAACACGTAGGAACGAGCCACTTTGTAATGGCCGCTACGCATAAGAGCAAGCTCCACCTGGTCTTGAATCTCTTCAATATGGATAGCCCCACCGCTTGGTAAACGACGTTTAAATACCTGGGTTATTTGCCTTGTTAACTCTTCGATTTGTTGGTGAATTCGATCTGATGTTGGGGCTGTGCCTCCTTCGTCAGCAATAAAGGCTTTGGTAATAGCGATTTTGATCTTAGTATCGTCATAAATGACTACTTTACCATTTCGTTTGATGGTTTTAAGTATACCTGGAGCATTAGAAGTCAATTCCAGTTGATTTGTTAGCGGTATATCCTTTACCGGCTCAAGAATTTCGGACATTTTTCCTCCACGAGATATGTTTAGCTCAGTCATTATTTCAGTAAATCCGACATATTCTGCGAACTAATAAGGCCATCCTAGCTTCGCTGAAACAATGACTTGGCCCTGTTTTTATGACAGTTAAGAGAATTCTTCGTTCACTACCATTATAATTATAGTAAAAAACCCAATATATAGGGTGTAATAGGGGCTTTTATAACAAGATAATGTGTTTTTTTTATTTGGTCAATAGAATAATTTGGGATTATTCTGTGGATAAGTTGTGGGTTAAATCCAGAGGGCCTACTCCAAGTTAAAAAACTCTGCGTGGTTTTATTTTATGGGAAATAATATTCAATAGACTAACCGTAGGTAACATAATCAGGTATAAAGCAGCTTCAATTAGTTTAAATACGAATTTTTTATTTCCTGATGAGAATGCGTAATTTTGGTTAAATTTTTCAAAGAAAGGCCACTTATAAATTTTAAAACCAGACTCTTCTTTATATCCCAAAAAAAAGTTTCCTGTGAAATAACCATAAAATTGTAGAATTTTTTGCGGATAAAAGACATAAGTAGCGGCAGCAGAAGCATCAAGGTATTCAGTATAATGCCAACAATTTCTTGGCATGAACAACATATCTCCTTTCTCAAGTTGAACTTGGTAGCCTTCTGCATGATTTAGTTTTGGGAACTGTTGGCACAAAACATCCATTGGTTGGGTAAAATCAATCAAAGAATCTCCAACAAAAGGAAGCTTATAAAGTTTGTCATTTTGCTCTTCTGTAAATAGCAACACGCTTTTCTTTCCACTTAAGCATAAGTGAAGATTGCAACATTGTTCTCTATCAAAATGTATCTCGGTTACTGCCCCTTTACCGCCAAAGAAGTAGGTGACTTTTTTTGTTTCTCTAAAATATCTTGGCCTCAAAGGTATTTTTTGCCAAAGCGGGATATGTTGCTCTATGTCTTTAGACCGTTCCCGTGAGAAAATTTGTCCAAAAATTCTAATGGGATTATTATTTTTTATTTGGGTGATAACTTCTGCAAAGTTCCCCGCATAAAAGCCAACACATTGTTTGTTTTCGAAAACACAATAAGTTGTTTTAGCCTGAGTCAGCTGTTCAAAATAATTTAATGAAAACTGGCTAGTAAAATTAGGTATTTTAATTAAGATAGGTTCTTTAGACTGATACAGAATACGCTTAAGTAATTCCTCATCACCATAATGATAAATAATTGTTCTAATTTTCTTAAATTTCATTAATACACCTTTGGATCAGGCAATATTACGAACTATTGTTATTTTATTATAGCAATGGATTGAGGAATCTATATGGCGGCTATAATTTTCTAGAAGCAATTTGAAATAGAGAATAAAATTTTATATTTTTTTCACTATAATGGCATCACTGACATTAGAAAATCCATGTACATTTAACTGAAAATTATCAATCTTGGCATACAATTGACTCGAACTTCCTCCGTCCAGATTAATCGCATCTGTACACAATAAAGGAGGAGATCTCATGAGTTGAGCTAATTGTCTTGTTGACATAGCAGCATTAGTTGTTACCAGTATAATAACTTTGCCCTCAGCAGTTATACCCAAGGCAGTTCTGTCAGCGACTCCAGGTTTGAGAGAGGGTATATTCCTCTGATTAATAACCGGGGGCCACTTTGGATAGCGAAATCAATATTTCTATCATAATGAAAATTGCGTACGTTAGTAATGCGTGGTTTGTTATCCTTAATGTAAAAAATCCCCCACCAGCTAATGCGTTTTAAAGGATTTTCTTGTTTTTTATTGTTAATTCTCAGTCCTAATGGATTAAATTCATGGTCAAAAAAACCGCCATTTATACTTAATAGTGCCTTGCTGTATTCTGCAAATTGATCGGCGGATGCATTTTTTTGAGCTAATTTTTTAGCCGTAACCAATGCCAGTTGATTCTTATTAAGATCAATACGAAACACATGGATGTGTGACCATGGGTTCAATATTCCTCCCTCAAGATCTTGATATTCTATCCCTGGGGTGATTTCTTGCCAATGGTCAGCAGAGTAAGATAAAAAAGGGAGCACAATGCTAATGATAAAAATTAGCAAAGACCACCTATTCAATCTGTTTGCAGGATAAACATTGGTTTGTGAGGACATGTTATTGTATCCTTATGTACATCATTCAATACCACGGAATCTCTTATGCAAATTAAACCGCAAAATAGCAATAGTGCAGTATATAAGTCAACAACAGAATTAACTCGAGTAATAAAAGATGTTTTGGCGTTAGCTAAAAAAGAAGGCGCTACGGATGTTGCAGTAGCAGTAAATTATGATCGAGGTTTTTCAGTCGATGTACGTATGGGAGAGGTAGAGACAGTTGCTTTTAGTGAAGATAAAGGAGTTGGATTAACAGTTTATATAGGTCAGCGTAAAGGAGGAGCGAGTAGTACTGACACCTCTCCAGCTGCATTGGAGTCCTTAGTGAAGGCAGCTTGCGAGATTGCAAGGGTTAGTGCTGAGGATCCTTGTTTTGGGCTGGCCGATAAAGAATTAATGACAACAAATCACCCTGATTTGGATTTATATCATCCATGGGATATTACTCCTCAACAAGCAATTGAAATCGCTTTGAAGTGTGAATCACATGCTTTGTCTTTAGATAAGAGAATTGCTAATTCTGATGGGGTTAATGTTTCCACCCATGAATCTCATCATGGGTATGCTAATACCAATGGTTGTGAAGGATTTATTCATAGTACTCGACATAGCATCAGCTGTTCAGTAATCGCTGAAGAGCATGGTGAAATGCAACGAGAATATGATTATACAACTACCAGGGATGCAAAGAATTTAGTTGCTGCTGAGTTAATAGCTGAAAAAGCTGTTGAAAGGGCGCTAAGTCGCTTAGGTTCAAGACAAATTAAAACACAAATGACACCGGTTATTTTTTCTTCAAGAGTTTCTAGTGGATTATTGGGAAGTTTTGTCAATGCCATTAGTGGTTCTAATTTATATAGAAAAAACTCTTTCCTACTGGATTCTATTGGACAACAATTGTTCCCTGAGTTTGTTCGTATCTATGAGCAACCGCACTTAAAAGGTGCTTTGGGAAGTTCTCCTTTTGACGCCGAAGGTGTACCAACTCGGCCAAACGTCTTGGTTGAAAGAGGACGTTTACTGCAATATGTTCTTGGTAGTTATTCAGCACGCAAAATGGGCTTAAAAACAACAGGAAACAGTGATGGAGTACATAATCTAACTATTGATCCTACTTGTGGTGATTTATCTGAGCTTTTGAAAATAATGAAAAATGGCCTATTGGTTACTGAACTTATGGGACAGGGCGTAAATGGTACTACAGGAGATTACTCGCGAGGGGCAAGCGGATATTGGGTTGAAAATGGGATAATACAATATCCAGTGGATGAAATTACTATTGCAGGAAATCTCAAAGAGATGTATCAGATGATATCGGCTATAGGAAGTGATATTAATCCTAATATCTCCACACGTTGTGGTTCCATTTTAATAGAAAAAATGATGGTTGCTGGAGAATAAATGCAGCGCTAGATAGCAGATAGCAAGAGAAGTCATCTGCAAGGCAACATGACTTCTCAAGCAAGGTATTCCTGAATGAACTGTTAAGAGAGAAATAAACAAGATAGGTATAGAAATTTAGTGGAATGAACTTAGCCTTTGTCTCGGAATATGATGCGACCCTTTGTTAGATCATAAGGAGTCAACTCTACTTTAACTTTATCACCAGTAAGGATTCTGATGTAATTTTTTCTCATGCGACCCGAAATATGAGCAGTAACGATATGTCCATTTTCCAATTCAACACGAAACATAGTGTTGGGTAATGTATCTATGACGGTACCTGCCATTTCAATGTGATCTTCTTTTGCCATATGTCTCTCAAAAATGATGTGTCAAATTTTATAAAAGTGAAATAGTGCACTAAATTGCGAAAAATGGCAATCTTATAGCCATTCAATTATTAATTTTATAAAGATTTTATTAGAGTTTGTTGACATTTATCCTATATTTCCGGTGGTGAGGTTTGTCAGCAGCTTTTTAGCAAGGCCACAAAAAACTGTATTATTTAATTACTCTGCCAATTTCCTTTTTTATCTGGGTATTTTAAAGTGTCGTATAACATACGAAGGAACTCTTTTCGACTTACTACTTTGGCCCCCAGACTTATTAAGTGGGTTGTTGGGAGCTGGCAATCGATAAAATCGAAATTCCATTTTTCCATAGTCTTACATAAAAAATATAGCGCGACTTTGGAAGCATCAGTAATGGTGTGAAACATGGATTCGCCAAAAAAAGCATGCCCTAAACTAATCCCATATAATCCTCCCACAAGATCTGTGCCATCCCATATTTCAAAAGAATGAGCATAACCCATATGATGTAACTGAGTGTATGCCTCTATCATTTCATTGGTAATCCAGGTTCGATTAGTTCTGCCAGAAGAAGTAGCACAGGATGAAATGACTCGATGAAATGCTGTGTCGATACTCAGGTGAAAAGGGTTTTTCAGAGTTTTCCTCAAGCTTCTGGAGGTTTTGAATTCTTTAGGTATCAATATAAGGCGTGGGTTAGGTGACCACCAAAGCACAGGATTTCCTGGTTCATACCAAGGAAAGACTCCCTGAGAATAGGCTTGTAGAATTCGTTGAGGGGTTAAGCCCCCCCCTATGCTTAATAGACCCTGTCTGTCGCTAGTTTTATGGGGTCGGGAAAAGTATAACTGTCATCGTATGCCAATTTATATCGAATCCAGATATTTTTCCGCATCAAGTGCCGCCATGCATCCAAATCCAGCAGAAGTAATGGCCTGTCG
>NZ_JNCF01000091.1 GCF_000770585.1 Legionella norrlandica
CACAGACACCATCGATGCAAGTAACTGATGATGCGCCGGAGAAACCCCATCTGATGCGAATATTGAGTTGCTGCCATTGCTGAGCATATTCACTGATAGTATATTTGAAATACGGAGAATGATTCCCTGATTCAACTTCTGCTAATTTTTTGAAAAGCCACTCCTGGTTAAGTACGGTATCATCGTCGCTATCTATCAAGTTTTGAGTAAACAATAATGATTTTAATTCAGCGCCAATTTGTCGTTTTAATCGAACCATATTTAATCTCAATCGTGTGACACTCCGCTTTTCTTCTTGTTCACAACTGGGTACAAAAACTCCGCGTAATCTACCTACTGATAATTGGGTAGCAATTTTTAATGCATCTCGTTTATCAGTTTTTACCCGGTTTCTCGATGAGACCTCAATAGAACCTGGGGGCACAACAATATTATCGATACCATTTGCTATTAAATAA
The DNA here is from genome assembly GCF_000770585.1 of Legionella norrlandica. GTDB lineage: Bacteria > Pseudomonadota > Gammaproteobacteria > Legionellales > Legionellaceae > Legionella > Legionella norrlandica. The sequence continues at coordinate 459 of NZ_JNCF01000091.1, forward strand.
CGATGTAAGCAAAATCCAGAAAAACCAGCTTCATAAGCAGTTTTTATTGATGCAGCGCTTCCAAATGTGTTTTTCAAATAATTCAATAATAACTGATGGTCAGCTGGCATAGTATCGCGTTTTACAACTTCCTTTTCACTGAAAAATAACAACGCTTAAGAAATCGTGGTGCATAACTGCCATCGATAAGGGCATGAACTCCTTCAACTAACCAATCATCTAATTCTCGTGCTAAAAAATGAATGTCGTGGTTATGGTGAACTCAATTGCTCAAGCTGCGGAAGCAGACTGGATGTATGAAACGCCTAAAATTGATGACGTCGTTAGCACGGTATCTGTGAGTCTTGATGGTACTTGTGTGCTCATGGTCAATGAAGGTTGGCGAGAAGCCATGACAGGAACAATTACCTTGTATAATAAGATTGGAGAGAGGTTGCATACTATTTATTTAGGGGCAGCCCCAGAATATAGCAAGGCGAACTTTTTGGAGCGTCTTGAGCGAGAGGCGTACCGCATTAAATTACAATACCCTAATGCAACCTATGTGGGTATTGCTGATGGTGCACGAATGAATTGGGATTTTTTAGAGCGCAGATAAAATATGGCATCCCGGCGATAAGCGTGAACAGTTCCTACCTACTCAGTAACCCTACGCCAAGTAGTACCTGTTGCTCCATCTTCCAATTCTATGCCCTTTTTCAATAAATCAGCTCTAATCTGATCGGCTTTCGCCCAATTACGTTCTGTACGTGCTTGAATACGCTCAGCGATTAGTTGCTCTATAGCAATTTTTTCTTCATCTAGCAAACCAGATTGTAGAAACGACTCTGGGTTTTCCTGCAAAATTCCAAGAATACCTGCAAGATGTTTTAAAGTATTAGCCAAAACTGGTGAGCTGCTTTTATTGATTTCATGAGTTAATTGGAAAAGAACAGATAAGGCGACTGGAGTATTAAAATCATCATTCATGGCTTGATTAAATTGTTCTTGCCAATAATTATCCAGTTGGCTGTCTCCTGCTTGTAATGGAACCTCCTTAATAGCCTGATAAAGCCTAGTTAAAGCCTTTTTCGTGTTTAATAAATTTTCTTCTGAGTAATTTAGAGGCTCCGATAATGGCTACTCAAAAGAAAATAGCGTATTACCTCTGGATGATGATCTTTTAATACATCAGCAATAGTATAAAAATTTCCTACTGATTTTGCCATTTTTTCGCCATTCACTTGCAACATCCCGACATGTAACCAATAATTGGCAAAATGTTTACCAGTTGCCGCTTCACTTTGAGCAATTTCATTTTCATGATGTGGGAATTGCAAATCCAATCCACCTCCATGAATGTCGAATTGTTCACCTAATTCATGCATGGCCATAGCAGAACATTCAATGTGCCAACCAGGCCTCCCTTCTCCCCAGGGTGAAGGCCAACTAGGTTCACCTGGTTTTGCTTTTTTCCACAATACAAAATCCAGTGGCGAGCGTTTTTCCTTGACAATTTCAATACGGGACCCCGAAACCAGGCCTTCTATGTCTTTATGAGATAATTTACCATACTTGGGAAAGGTACTTACTTCATAACATACATCACCATTATCACTGAGATAGGCATTACCATTATCAAGCAAGCGCTGAATTAAACGAATTATGGTTCCTATATGTCCTGTTGCTCTTGGCTCAAGATCGGGCGGCAAAATATTTAAAGCCTGGGTATCTTTGTTCATGGCATCGATGTATTGAGTAGTCAATGCATCGATGGATACTCCTCTTTCTGAAGCGCGAGCAATAATCTTATCATCTATATCAGTGATATTTCGGACATAAGTAACATCAAATCCTTGTGAGCGCAAATAGCGAACGATAACATCGAATGCAACCATAGAACGGGCATGCCCTAAATGACAATGGTCATACACAGTAATCCCGCAGACATACATTCCTATCTTTCCAGGGTTTAGTGGAATAAATAGTTCTTTTGTTCTGGTTAAAGAATTATATAAATACAACATCTCTGCCCCTTAATTCACTTTACCCCAAGTGTCTTTCAAATCCACTACCCGATGAAAAGCTTGAACATGCCCATCAACTACCTTATTGACACAATAATAGCCTAAACGTTCAAATTGAAATACTTCACCCTCCTGCTGTTCAGCCATTGATGGCTCGCATAATGCATTGAGAGTTCGTAAAGAGTCGTGATTCAGGAACTGGAAATAATCATCCTCCCGAGCAGGATTAGGATCTGTAAACAATCTGTCGTATTGATAAATAGTGACTGGATAAGCATGAGCAGAAGATACCCAATGTATCACTCCTTTTATTTTACGATCTTCAGGATTTTTGCCTAAGGTATTTTTATCGTAAGTGCAATGCAATTCGGTTATGTTTCCTTGAGCATCATGAATGACCTTTTCACACTTGATGACATAAGCATTTCGTAACCGCACTTCAGCACCAGGAGACAATCGGAAGTATTTTTTAGGAGGATCCTCCATAAAATCAGACTTCTCAATATAAATTTCTCTGGAGAAAGGTAACCGCCTCTTCATTGATGATTCAGTAGTTTGTGGGTAGAAAGGAGCTTCTATCTGTTCTACTTTATCTTCAGGATAATTCAAAATAACTACTTTTAAAGGATCCATAACACATAGGGCACGTTTTGCTGTTTTATTAAATTCGGCACGAACGCATTCTTCCAATACAGTCATATCAATGACTGAATCACTCCGTGATATACCAATTATTTCGCAAAACTGTCGAATTGCAGCAGGAGGATACCCTCGTTTACGCATTCCACGCAAAGTCGGCAGTCGAGGATCATCCCACCCTGAGACTATTTTTTTTTCAACCAATTCACGCAGCTTACGTTTGCTGGTGACCGTATGAGACAAATTCAATCGAGCAAACTCAGTTTGCACTGGTCTTGCTGGCAAAGGCAAATTATCAACCAACCAGTCATAAAGAGGCCTATGATCCTGAAACTCCAGAGTACAGAGGGAATGGGTAATTTTTTCCAAGGCGTCTGAAATAGGGTGGGCATAATCATACATAGGATATATGCACCATTCATTTCCTGTACGTTGATGGTAGGCATGACGTATACGATATAAAACCGGATCACGCATATTCAAATTGCCTGATTTCATATCTATTTTTGCTCTTAATACATGCGTTCCATCAGCAAACTCACCTGCTTTCATACGAGCAAACAAGTCAAGACTTTCCTCTATAGGCCTGTTCCTATAAGGACTTTCACGGCCAGGTTCTTGTAAGGTGCCCCGATAAGCTCGAATATCCTCCATACTTAAGCTGTCCACGTAAGCCATATCTTTTTTAATAAGATAAATGGCAAGCTCATAAAGCTCATGATAGTAGTCAGAGGAATGAGTCATGGCACACCATTCGAATCCCAACCAACGAACATCTTCAATAATTGCGTTGACGTATTCTTCCTCTTCTTTTATTGGGTTTGTATCATCAAATCGTAAAAAACATTTCCCATTAAACTCTTCAGCCAAACCAAAATTCAAACAAATAGACTTGGCATGCCCAATATGAAGATAACCATTAGGCTCCGGAGGAAAACGAGTCACTATGGATTGATGTTTCCCACTCGCCAAATCATCTACGATTAACTGTCTAATAAAATGCGCTCGTTTTTCAGTTTGCTCTATCATGTTTTACTTCCAATATTATCAATTGCCTGCCTCATGGAGCTCAGTAAAGCCGCTCCCGCTTGCAGAGAGTCTTTCTTAGTCTCATAAGCTTCAATGATTTTGTTAATTAACGCTGCTCCAACAATAACTCCATCAGCAAATTCAGCGACTTCAGCAGCCATTTCAGGTGTTTTTATTCCAAAGCCAACCATTAAAGGCAATTTGGTTTGAGCCTTTCTTCTTAAATATTGCTCTTTTAAGGCTGATAATTGAAGTGCATCAGACCCTGTCACGCCTTTTAACGATACGTAATAGAGATAACCATTAGCATGTTCGTTAATAAAATGCATTCTTTCATCGGAAGTAGTCGGTGAGCATAAATAAATGCTATATAAACCATGCTTTTGCCAAACACGAGAAATTCCATCGGCTTCTTCGGGAGGCAAATCAACTAAAATGGTCCCATCCACCCCGGCTTCTATTGCCTTTTGTGCAAACAGATCATAACCATACTGCTCTATGGGGTTTAAATAACCCATGACAACCACAGGCGTCTCGATATCCTCTTTACGAAACTCCCTAACCATATTTAGTACATCATCACAATGAATGGAATGAGATAAAGCTCTTTCCATAGCACGCTGTATGACCGGACCTTCTGCCATAGGATCGGAAAATGGTATCCCCAACTCCAATATATCTGCTCCACCCTTCACTAATTGATGCATCAAACCGACTGTCAGATCAGGATGAGGATCTCCTGCAGTAATATAAGGGCTCAGCATTTTTTTTCCACTGGCTTTCAAATTTGCCAGAGTCTTATCAATTCGATTCATATTGTGCCTGAATAAATTTATCAAAATTAAATTGTTATATCATCAATAGCCGCTACTGTGTGCATATCCTTATCACCACGCCCAGATAAATTCACTATGATGCTTTGATTAGTAGACATTGTTTTTGCCAATTGCATAGCATAAGCTATGGCATGGCTGGATTCCAACGCTGGGATAATTCCTTCGATACGAGTTAATGTACGGAAGGCATCCAAAGCTTCAGAATCATTTATTGCTTTATAGATAACCCGCCCCGTATCCTTTAAATAAGCATGTTCAGGTCCTACACCAGGATAATCAAGACCTGCTGATACGGAATAGGTGTCTTTCACCTGTCCATACTCATCACAAAGCAAATAGGTGCGATTACCATGAAGTACCCCAGGTTTTCCAGTAAGTAAAGAAGCTGAATGCTCCCCAGTTTCCAATCCCTTACCCCCTGCCTCAATGCCATAAATCGCTACCGATTGATCATTTAAGAATGGATAAAATAGTCCTATGGCATTCGAGCCACCGCCAACGCAAGCCACCAAAGCATCTGGCAAACGTCCTGTTTTCTCTAGGTGCTGGGATCGAGCTTCAATTCCTATAACCGTCTGAAAATCTCTAACCATTTGAGGATATGGGTGAGGACCAGCAACAGTTCCAATAATATAAAAAGTATCATCCACATTGCCAACCCAATCCCTCATTGCTTCATTTAAAGCATCTTTCAGAGTTTTTGATCCAGAAGTAACAGGGACTACCTCAGCACCAATAATTTCATCCTGTAAACATTGCTGGATTGGCGTTTAATATCCTCTGAGCCATATACACTACGCACTGAAACCCAAACTTAGCTGCCACTGTCGCCGTGGCAACCCCGTGTTGACCTGCTCCTGTTTCAGCAATTACTCGGGTTTTTCCCATTCGCTTAGCAAGTAAGGCTTGCCCAACGGTATTATTAATTTTATGAGCCCCAGTGTGGTTTAAATCCTCACGTTTCAGATAAATTTGTGCCCCACCAATTTTTTTACTTAAGCGCTCGGCATGATATAAGGGGTTAGGTCTCCCTACATAGTCCTTTAGTTCAAACTGTAACTCAGCAAGAAAATCTGGATCTTTGCGATATGTAGCATAAGCATGCTCTAATTGCTTTAAAGCATGAACCAAGGTATCCGCCACAAACATACCACCATATGGGCCAAAATGCCCAGATTCATCTGGAAGCTCTTTTTTACTCATACTATCCCCATATTGCCTTTATAAATCGGCTCATTTTTAAATGATCTTTTACTCCAGGTAAGGCCTCAACACCACTACAGACATCAACCGCATAAGGATGGCATGCCTTTATTGCCTCCAAAACATTAGATTCATTCAGGCCACCAGCTAATACATAAGGTTTAGGTAAATCCCGAGGAATAACCCTCCAGTCAAAAGTTAATCCAGTCCCACCTTTGGCCTTATTTGATGGTGTATCTAATAATAGAGCTCTTGCCTCAATAAATTCAGTGACAGACTGTTGTATTTGCATCGTTGTTTTAGGGTGAATAGCCTTGATAAACGGTTTATTAAATTGTTTACAGAACTCTGGAGATTCCTCACCATGAAATTGTAATAGCTGGACAGGAATTTCATCAATGATCTGTCGAACAAACGATTGCTCGGGATTTACCAACACTGCCACAATATCAACAAATGCAGGTATATTATTGACTAAGATCTTGGCTTTTTCCAGCGATACATTACGCGTGCTTTTTGGGTAAAATATCAAGCCAATAGCATCAACTCCCAGATGAATCGCATATTCGATATCATCTGGACGAGTCATACCACACATTTTTATTCGTATGCGAGATGGTTCAACTATTTCTCCCAAAGAAATAAAGGACCTGGGTTACCTTGAAACACACCAAATTCCTGAGGATAAGCAACCTGCACTAAATAAAGCCCATAGGAAGGTGCTGTCTCCGCACCTAATTTCCTATCCCTTGCTCCTAAAACATCATTCACCCAGGTAACAGGATATTTCCCTGAGCCAACAGCAATAAGTACACCAGCTATATTTCGCACCATATGATGTAAAAAAGCATTAGCTGTAATGTCAATGACCACTAAATCACCATGTCGTGTCACTTGCAATTGATGAACATTACGCATTGGTGTGTTTGACTGGCATTCGACAGATCGAAACGAAGTAAAATCTTTCTCACCTATCAGGTATTGTGCACCTTGATGCATTAAACGATGGTCTAATTGGCGATACTGCCATGTCACATTACTGCGCAATAATCCTGGCCGGATTGTGCCGTTGTAAATAATATAGCGATACCTTCGGCTAATCGCTGAATACCTGGCATGGAAGCTTTCTGGCATCTCTTTACCCCATTTAACACAAATATCTTTAGGTAAAAATGAGTTAGCCCCATGTATCCAGGCTCGTATGGTACGCTCTTTCCCACAATCAAAATGAATAATCTGATTAGTGGCGTGAACTCCTGTATCAGTCCTTCCTGCGCAAACAACAGAAATAGGACAATCTGCGACTTTCGATAGCGCAAATTCAACAGCTTGTTGAACTGTGTGCAAACCTGATTGAGCTTGCCAACCATGATATTGACTACCATCGTATTCGACCACTAAGGCAATACGCATTCAATTTTCCTGCATAAAAGGGTCAATTTATAACACCCTTTTTATTTTGTCTATACCTATGCTGCTTAGAGAGCATTTTTTAGAGAATTAACCTCTTCTTACCATTTCAGTAGTGCAATTCAGGATGATTTTGGTAAAAATTGCATTTAGAACGAGTGCAAAGTCATTTATTGGGTATCAGTATATTTTGCAAATGGCAAATTTCAATTGAAAAGAAATCAATATATGTATAATCAACAAAATTGGAAATGTTTTGCTAAAAAAATCTTATTGAATTTGTGCGAATAGGGATTTTAGGAAAAAAGCAGTTTTCTTTTTCTGGGAACTCATTTAATCAATAAAGACAAACCCTATTTATCTTTTAAAAATTCCAGAAGCTTTGTGGCTTCTTCTTTTTGCTCTGAACTTCCATGCTCCATCACTTCATCCAGGGAGTCTCTTGCTGTCTCTATATCCCCCATACTGATATAAGTTTTTGCCAAATCTAATAAGGTATCTAATGCTTTTTTACTCTTTAATGGATTAGAAGTTCGATTATTTTCACTGGGCTCTGACTTAAATATTTTTATATCTGGCTTCTTATCAGTGATAATATTCTTTTGAGTTTTTTCATCTCCAAGTGGTCCAATAGGAAATTTCTTTGTCTCCAATTTACCACTTGGATCTTCCCCTGTATCGACTTTAGATCTTGGTTCAACACTTTCAATTTCAAAATCTAAAATAACATCCTCTTTCTTTTTAGCTGACTCTTTTGGTTCTTGAGAATTAAGATCGAAAGGAAGAACAAAATCCAATCCCTTATCAGGGTCAACCTCTGCTGTTGACTTATCTGCCTGAGATTTAGTCTTATCTTTAATTAATTCATATAAACCTGGTTCAAACTCTAGTGCTTCGAGAGATTCAGGCTCTTTGTTTTCTTGAATTTCATCCTTATGCAGTCTAGGGCTAACTTTGGTTTCTGTAATTGCTCTATTCCCTTCAGGTTTATCCAGATCAATAAATTCAAGCATCATTTGATCCTCTTTCTGAACCTCAAGTTCTTTCTGAACCTCAAGTTCTTTCTGAACCTCAGGCTCTTTCTGAACCTCAGGCTCTTTCTGAATTTCAGACTCTTTCTGAA
>NZ_JNCF01000070.1 GCF_000770585.1 Legionella norrlandica
CTCTGAGAATATTGAAGAGTATTGTTGCAAATACCTGCAATGAGCCGTTCAATGTCAGAAGTAGAGGAGGTTTTCTTTTTAAAAAGTCCCATCAGCCTTTAGGTGTTATTTCAACATTAAAATAGTCTGCTGTTTTTTCTATTAAGCCTCGAGGAATTTTTACAGCAATGTCTTCCGGGCAGACATTATTTTGTTCTATATGGTATTTATTTTTGCAACGCATCAAGATTTCTCTAACGCTTTCTTCAATGGGGAGTATAATCCCCTCTATCTGTGCTGGTTGTTCTTCTTGCAGGGTGGGTGTGGCCGCGGCATTGGGTTGAAAAGAAAGAAGCTATTATTCGCCAAAAAGATTCCCTGAGGCAAAGCGAGTACGGAGCGATAGCCATCGACTAAAATACGTTTGACATTGTAATTGTTTAACTTGCGGGACAAAGCAATAGCAAGCAGCGGTCCCTTTTGCTGATGGGCAGGCGTGTTTTTTTGGAAAAGATAAATTTCTTTTATCCGATCTCGAACTGAAGCCAAAAACTGCCTGGCAGCAGAAGTGATAGTTGGGCTCAATGCATGATATAGAACAAATTGACCATTATTTAATAAAGCTAAGACGGCCTGGCATGGTCCAAAATTTTCTGAGTAAACCATATCGCCTTGTATACTGTTGTTTATGCCTGCACGGTAAGTAGTATTCAACAAGCCACATTCTTGTATAATGAGAAACCGGATCTCATCGACCGTCCCTTCCGCAGGGAGGCGATTATCGACTTGGTTTGTCAGTTGTTGCAACTTTTCCGAGATAGCATCGCTCCCAATTAAATTACATTTTTCTTTGCGTTTTCCTTGTGTAAGAAAGAGTCTGCCAGTATCACTATCTACCACGGGATCTATTGTACCATTGCGGTTGATATAATAAAGTTGGAATGGAGCGGTTTCCCCTTCTCTCGCAAGAAGATAGGTATTATAGTCATTAGGGGATGCGGTGACAGTGGTAATTGCCTGGTTTACCAGCTTGAGTTGGCAAGTCAGATATTGACTGTTCCATGAGATTGTTTCACATTGGTAGATATCCAATGGAGATGGCGCATTATTATTGTTTGCTTTGTATGTTTTCATAAGCACTTAAAATAAAAAACGTTATATTTTGCCAAATTGTATATTATGTGCTCATTAATGTCTAATTCGAATATTCTAGAAAAAACGATGTGGTGAGTTTTTCGACTGTCATGCAGGTTTGTTAATATCGAGGCGGGCTAGATTATATTCACGATCCAGATATGGAGTAGTTTGTGTCATGCTCTAGAGGCATAGCATTTTCATTATTTTGTTGATTTTGTTCTTGTTTAAAATTCTGTAGGCGGTCCCTGTAATGGCTAGCGTGACACACCTGTGTTATCTTGGGGAGGTGAAACCCCAACTCCTCCAAATTGCATGCGTCAATAGATGCTTCTTTCCAAGCTTTTGCAGACCCGGAATTGGGCTTATCTTTAATGTGTTCAAGGATAGCTTGGAGTTTTAATTCATTCGAATCCAGTCTCTCTAGTGATTTTAAAAAATTGGATGTTTGGACTTGAACCCCAAACCCTTGTGTTTTTAATTTTATATAAGCGTTTTTAAATTGACTGATTATCTTTTCAATTTGTTCCGGTCGATTTAGAACCCATCGCAGCTCTGAAGAATTATCCTTACGAGTAATCAGTTGATCATTAGGATTAAGACCTCGTGCCAAGGCATTTTCAACACAACTGACACGTGCATCACGCTCAGAGATGATTTGTCTGTAATCGCTGATATGTGGATTTTTAGGATCGTTTGCTTCCAGATTTAAAATATATGCCCTAACGCTTTGTAATGTGTCCATATCAAAAAAAGGAAGTGCGTGGGGTTCTTCTTGTAATTTTTCTTTCATGGCATCAATGGCTAATATGGGGTTTTTATTGTGTATCATCCCATAACCTTGGGATTTAACCGCCTCATTTAATTGATTAAAGTAATGCTCAACAGTTTTTTCCTGTTGCCTCTCATCCAGTTTATTTTCTTTTATAAAAAGATCTTTAATGATCTGAGGAATCACTAATATCAAATTCAAGATATTTGCTTTCAATTCTTTTAATAGTGATTCTTTATTATAACTGGCAGAAATCAACTTGTTCATTAGTAAATTATAACCGGTGTTAAGCAGAGCAAATTTTCTTTTCGTGATAGATTGTACTGCCTCAGGATCGGCATTTTGTGCAGCGCTTACTAATTTTCCCGCAGAATAGACTGCTTGTGGATTATGTAATACAGTGTTGGATATTCTATCATCATCCGACTGCTCTATTGGTGTAAACATATGTTTATACCGCGCAGGCGCACCCGCGTGTAATAGTTCCATTGAAGTTGTAGAGCAGTTTTTTAAATATAAATTAAATGCTGTTGTTTCTGGTGCAATGGCACTTGCTTTTTTTAACATTTCTTCCATATTAAAATCTTTTAAGATTTTATTTTTGGTAGGTAAACCTCGAATTATGTTTTTACTAACTAAATTTGAAGTAGAAACATTTGATTCTAATTTTAATGAAGTGATTGATTCAGATAGAGAATGAATTACTTCTTTTGTTTGTTTAATATCATTTTCTAGAGGTTGGTAGATAACTTGTAAGGCTTTTTCAATATCCTGGAGTTTTTGTTCGTATTTTTGCTTGCTATTTTCGAGAGCTTCCAGTGAGTCGCGCGGAATAGCATCCCATTTCTCTTGAGTCTGGTTTATTTGATCTTGTTTTACACTTTCCAGGCTTTCTAATATAAAACGAATTTGTTCAGAGGCCAGTTCTTCAGATGACATTATTTCATCAAATTGCTCCTTATTATTCGCATTGGATAACCATTCACATAGGCTCTTAATCTCATCATTCATTTGAGGGTTATCTTGGGCTAAAAGATCATTCATTTTGCCTATATAAGAATCACAATAAACGACATATGGTCCTAGCTCTTCAATATAGCTATTTTCCTGATTTTGAATTGTTGATATTTCATCTTGTAGTTCCTTTTCAATAGTTTGAAGTTTTTGTCCATACTTTTGTTTTCTACTTACAAGACCTTCCCATGAATTGCGAGAAATGGCTTCCAGTTGCTGTTCAATCTGGTTTATTTGAGCCTGTATATTTTGCATATAGTCTTTTTCTTCATTGACTAGGGTTTCTGTTATAAAACGAATTTGCTCAGAAGAAAGCTCTTTAGATGACATTATTCCATCAAATTGGTCCTTATTATCCTCATTGGATAAAGATCCACACAAACTCTTAATATCATCATTCATTTGAGGGTTATCTTGGGTAGAAATATGATTAAGTATGTCTATATAATAATCATAATAATCGGCATATTGTTGTTGATCCTGAATATACTTATTTTTTTGCTCCTCTAGACTTTCTATTTCTTTTGCTGCTTTTGGATCAGGTGATTCCAAACCAGTACGGGCATCTTGCAGTTTTTTTTCAAGGTATTGAAGCTTTTGTTCATAGTCCAGTTTTCTTTTTTCTAAAATTTCTAAGGTTTTTACTTTTGGGTTAAGTGAAATCTCTTCCAGTTGATCTTTAATTTGGTTTAATTTATCTTTTAGCTCTACGATACCGGCATTTTTCTTGTTTTTAAGAGTCTCTAATATAAAATGAATTTGCTCAGTAGATAGCTTTTCAGATGAGATTATTTCATTAAGCTGGTCTTGATTGTCTTTGTTGGATAGCCAATAACATACCTCCTTCATATCATCATTCATTTGAGGATTATCTTCATTTAAGAGTAGCTCAAGATTTTCTTCATAATAATCACAATATTCAGTAAATTCTTTTAGGTCTTTATAACATTCTTTTTTTTGAGCTTTGAGTTCCTTTATTTCAGCTGAAGGAAGGTACAATTTTGTTGCTTCAGTTTTTATTTCCTCTTTTATTTGGGCTAAAGCAACAGTTTTTTGTTGGTACAGTTCTTGAATATCTTTAAATAAATTTTCTGCCTCTGTTTTAGAAATTTTCTTTTCATTTAATATCTTGTGGCATAGTTCTTTATTAGGTAGCTGGTCTTTGAATCGCTCTATTAATACAAGGAAATTAGTAGACTTGATATCTTTGCTTTCCCATTTTGATTCGGTGTGAAACTCTTTTCCTTCTGTAAAGTAATTAAGCCACAACACCCCGACAGCAGACTCTTCTTCCTCCAGACGATATTTCTTCATCTTAAGATTAAGAAATTCATTTCTAGCAGAACTTTCCACTTTGGAGTTCAGATTTCGCACAGCAACTGGGGCCGTATCAATTAAATGACTTTTGCCCAAAAAATCTTTCCTTTGCTTAACTGTAGCATATCGCTCTTTGATTTCAGGTGGCAATGTACTAAAAGTGTCAGTTGAAAGAGCAAACTCGAATCCTTTGCGTTCACTAATTATATCTTCACGCAGTGTATGTAAGTGATTAGGCCAAAAACTCCAATAGACTACATAATAAGGTTTACCTCCAATATATTTCATTGTATGAGGAACTCTATCCGACCCATCGTCGTTAACGCAGTATTGCTTAATAAGCTTTTGATTTTCTTCATTGACTGGAAGACGCATAGTTAAGGACACATGCCCCACATCGTCCCCTCTAAATTTTTGCCTCATTACATTTTTTAACCCATTCCCAATTTCTTCTTTTGTTCCCCAAGTTTTTATTTCTACCGTATTACTCCAATCATAGGCTTCATCACGTTGCCTGAAAGCATCAAAATCTTTCTGTGAATTAGTGAACGTTCCATTATTGATTTTATTAATCCATTCAGAAGGACAATTATCTAATATCCGATTTAAAAGTCGGTCTTTAGAGGGAAAATTATCCGGAAGAGTATCAACCATCGTTTTTATCTGACTAATTCGACGTAAATAGCCAAAATTGAGTTCACGTGCCTCACCTAAAGATTCTTGAGTTTGCGTATTAAGCAAATTGTCTATTTGGGTTTGAATTGGGTTTTCGCCTAACCCATCACTAAAAAGCTGGTCAAATACTTCAATATATTCATGGATAATTTGCTGAGCTACTTCAGATGATTCAATACGGTTACTTAATTTTTCTAGGCTAGAAATTCTTTGATCGATGTCTTTAAATCGTTGTTCAGTGTTCATACTGTATAGACCATTATACTTAAATAATTATATTTATATTATAGATGATCAATGTGATTGAATTATAATCAAAGAAGATGATTATAAAAATAGGAGGCTTAGGGGTTAGAGTTTGAGTTACAGTATATTATACTATGATAATGTACCCCTATATAAGCGGAGTTCTCTAAGTAGGATAGCGCTCTAAAAAGGTGATTATATGTCTTTTTTTCGCTTCTTAATAAATAGACTCAATCATTTGGTTAACCGAATCTATGAGAGGGATGGTAATTCAATAACTCCTTCTGAATTAACATCACATCACATCCTGGATTACGAGAAACAGTTTCAAAAAAATCAAGAAGCAATCTACTATTCCCAAGAAATATTGCAAGATCTAATCAATAAAAGACTGAGAGCATTACTGTTTCACGCAAAATCAAAGTCTCCTTGGTATAAAAAAAACGTTAGCAAAAATCAACATAGAGAATTTCACCAAACAACGATTAGGCGAACTTCCTACCATCAATAAAACCATTTTAATGGAAAATTGGGACGCAATTGTCACTAACCCTAAGCTTTCATTGGCTGTAGTTGAAAAGCATCTGAGTGAAAAAAATGATAGGCTCGACACATTGTACCTGTTTTCCCATTATCAGGTTGTGTCGACTGGAGGCAGCAGTGGGAAACGAGGCATATTTATTTATGATTGGAATGAATGGATTACATTTTACACGGCATTTAACCGCTACCCACTCTACAATTACGAACGAACCCAAATGGTAACTAACAAACTGAATGCAAATTCAAAAACCGTTAGCTTGTTTGTAACCAACACTGCCATTGCAGCTTATTCTTTGGCAAAAACCTTTAAACACCATAATGACAATATATATTTTCTGCCTATGGCTGTAACACCATTAAATATAGTAATTACTCGTCTCAATCAAATTATGCCTGATATCTTAACTGCTGCCCCTTCATATGTTCACAAAGTATGCCAATTAGTTCAAAAAGGAGAAATAAAAATTGAACCCAAGATTCTTTTTGTTAGTGGAGAACCACTTTTCGATCAGACCCTGGCTTTAATCAAAGAAACTTGGCCTAAAGTGGATATTTTTAATTTATTTGGCTGTACTGAGGGAATGGTCGGGCTAAATTGCCGCGCTAATATGGATGAGATGCATTTGAATGATGATCAATGTATTATTGAGCCTCTGGATGAACAAAATCGTCCTGCTGATAAAGGAATTATGGTCTCCAAAATGTATATCACCAATTTATATAATTATACTTTGCCGTTAATCCGCTATGAAAACTCAGATGAGATTTTATTTCTAAATAAAACTTGTGATTGCGGTATTCAGCATCAGCTCATAAAAGCACCTAAAGGTCGACCTGGATGTGACTTTAATTATCCTGGCAATATTTTTGTACATCACTCGCTTTTTTTAGGAGCGCTTCTGCTAGAAAAAAATATTCAAGAATATCAAGTCGAACAAACAATAGATGGGGCTAATATTAGAATTGTAACCACTGGCTCTATAAATAAGTCCCAATTGCAAAAGAATATACGCTTACGATTAAGCAAAGTAGGCTTGATTGACGCCAAAGTGAATATCATTGAGGTACCTGAAATTAAATATTTGTATTCGGGTAAGCTGAATCGTTTTATACCATTGAGTTCGAACCCAGCTGTTTAATAGTAGTGGCCAGAATTATGCCTAAGACACCACAGCACTAACTTTAACGGGTAGGAGATATTAATTTTCATCATAGCTACACAAAACAAGGTGAGTGTTACTTCCTCCTGCGCCATAGCTAGAAACACCGGCTACATAGTGCTCTTTTATTTTAGGAAAATCTTCAAATTGAGTGGCAATATATATGGGTGAGTCTTCCAACATAAAATCCGGGTTAGGAGTTTCAAAATTAATTGAAGGAACAATAGCTTTATTTTTGAGCATCAGTACTGTTTTAATGATTGAAGCCATACCGGATACAATACCGGTGTGACCTAGGTTACTTATTACCGAGCTTATTGGACAACGTTTTGTTCTTGTAACGTCTTTGAACGCTTTTTTTAGGGCATATATTTCTGTTGCATCACCTAGTTTCGTAGAGGCGCCATGAGCTGCAATATAATCAAGATCACCTGGCTCAACCCCGGCATTTTTCCAAGCGGACTGCAAGCAAGTATATTGACCATGAATTCCTGGTGCCATAAATCCTTCTTTTGAAGAATTGCCATCATTATTCATAGCAGCGCCAATAATAACAGCATGGATTAGATCATGATCTGCGATTGCATCTTCAAGTCGCTTTAAAACAACCAACCCAGCACCATTTGAGTATAAAGTACCGCAGGCTGAAGCATCAAAAGAATGACAATGACCGTCAGAAGAAAATAAGCCATTCTCTTCATAAATATACCCAACTTCCTGGGGTAAATCGATTAAGACCGCGCCTGCAATTGCCATATCACATTGGTGACTATTTAACTCTCTACAGCTTTGGATCACAGCTGTCAAAGAAGATGAGCATGCTGTATATAAATCAATAGAACTTCCCTGAAATCCAAATTGATAAGAAATATAAGGTGCAATTACTTTTGAATAATACCTTTCTATCGCTTTTTGAGTATTAATCGCTTCGTAGTATGCTGCGCCTAAAAAATGGGAGGCTGGTTGGTTATTTGCACCAATATAAACAGCCGTATTTTTGATGAAGTTATTTGAGTGATTTGCCTGACTTCTCATGCTACTCAAAGCACGATAAGTTAAATGAGACATCACTTTCCCTTGAACACCCAACAATTCAAAATTTTTGGTGGTATTTTCAAACGGAGGGATATCAAACGACTCTAAGTCATCTAATATCCCCCTATAGGGTTTGTAATAGGGATTAGCGATTAATTGCTCTGAAATACCCGACTGCTGTAATTGCTCTGCAGAAAATTTACTGACAGCTTCTTTGCCAAACCTCAATAGGTCCCAAAAGTCATCAAGATTATTGGCTCCAGGAAATTTTATAGCCATACCTACAATGGCAACCTGGTTTGAGTGGTTATTTGCATTCATTATTTGAAGGCTCCCTTTTTTCATGCTAACAATTTAATAGACACTGGCCAGATGGAATATAATGGGGTTCCTTAAAGTATAAGTCATTTTCTTTAATTTGAATTAAAGAACTATCAAACCCTGGTCATTTTTCCTAGAGATTGCCCTCGCTAAATGAAACTCAACAGTTTCTCTTTATCTATTTTCCCATTTTCTTTTATTGGAAATTCACTTAACCACATGTAATGTTCTGGAATCATATAATCTGGAAGCCTGGTTTTTAAAAACGATTTAAGTTCAGCACTACTAAGCTCTATTTGTTTGTTATGAGCAATTAAGAAGACGATCATTCTATGATCAAGAAAATCCACCTTCTCGCAGACAACAACTGCATCCTGAATGTTGGGGTGCTCTAATAAATGATATTGTATTTCCCCTAATTCAATACGTATACCATGTATTTTTACCTGATCATCCTTACGGCCTAGAAATAATAATTCATGCTCTTTATTCCAACGCACTATATCTCCAGTACGATACATTTTTTCTCCAGGCAAGTAAGGATTGTCTATGAAAGATGCCTGAGTAAGTGCTGGATTATTTAAATAACCCTGAGCTAATCCAACCCCAGAAATATATAGTTCTCCAGGTTCGAAACCAGTTAAATTAAGCTGCTTATCTAACACAAAAAACTGAATATTCTGGATAGGTTTTCCAATTGGAACCGTACGATAACGCTTGTGCTTTTCACAAATAAAATATGAAACGTCTATTGTGGCCTCTGTGGGTCCGTATAAATTGATTAACAGTGTTTCTTGATCTTGAAATAGCTTATTAAAAAGATTAACACTTTTCGCATCGAGCGCTTCCCCACTTGAAAACACGTATTTTAAAGATCTTAAGCGATTCATCGAAAAATCTTGTTTAATATAACTTAAAAATATGCGTAATACAGAAGGTACAAAATGAATAACGTTTATCTGATATTGCTCAATCATATGAATAAATAACTTAATATCATGTTCTTTTCTTGGCGGTAAAAAAACGACTCCAGCGCCTGCAACAGACCACCAACAAGTCTCCCAAACAGAAATATCAAAACAAGTATGCGTTTTATGAAACAATACATCACTTCTTTGCAATGGGAATGTGTTTTGCATCCATAGAATTCGATTAACCAAGGCCTGATGTAAAATCATGACGCCTTTAGGTTTGCCTGTAGTACCTGAAGTGTACATCACATAAGCCAAATCTTGTTTTTCTCGACGCAAATTTAAATTATCGTATTTTTCATGGCTCACATCTGCATGAATGCTTAAAATTTGAAGATCATCTTTATCATATACCCCAGATTTTGCTGTCAATAATGAGCTATCATCAACAATTAGGAATTGTATTTGACTATCTTCAAGGATAGTTTGGTTTCTAATTGCTGGAGCAAAGGGGTCCAATGGTAAATAGGCACCTCCTGCTTTTAATACTGCAAAGATTGCCACAGCCATTTCAAAAGAACGCATGAGTTGAATGCCGACAATTCCATTTAATGGCAGGCCTTTTCTTTGCAGATATCTTGCATATTGATTGACTTTTTTATTAAAAGCATCATATGAAATTTGGCGATCCTCCAAATAAATAGCCGTATTTTCTGGACATTGCTTTACTTGTTCTTCAAAAAAGGAGCAAATTGTTGTGTGCTGTTCAAAAGACTTCATTTTATAAAGCCCCTCTATTGTGTATTAATTGATGCAAAGCTTCGAAATGAGAATTTCATGCATCTGTGAGGTCCCTTCAATAATCTCCATTACTTTAGCATCTCTATAATATCGCTCAACAGGATAAGTTTCATCGAAACCAGCTGCACCAAATATTTGCAATGCATGATTAGATACAAAAACAACCATTTTTGAAGCAACATATTTTGCTATTAATGTTTCAGCAATGTATGCTGGATTTTTTTGTTGTCTAAGTTCTCCTGCATAAAAACACAATTCCCGGGCAGCTTTAACTTGCACAACCATCTCAGTTATCATTTTTTGAATTAGCTGATGCTCATCTAATGTACGCTCAAATTGTTTTCTTTCTTGAGTATAGGCACGAGCTGCATCCAGGCATGCTTGCCCTAAACCAACGCACCCATACGCTGTTGTATAGCGTCCTTCATCTAAAGCTGTTTGGATAACATAAGTAAAACCGATACCGATACTACCTAATAGATTTTTTTTAGGGATTCGGCAGTTATCAAAAAAAATCTCTGCCAGCATATTAGAGCGTAAACCTAAAAAATTAGGCATAGGTGAAATAATTAAGCCTGGTGTATGCTTTTCAACCAAAACTGCAGTTGGCTTCCCTTGGCAGTTTGTTAACACTAAAAACAAATCAGCTATTTGCCCTAATGTG
This sequence comes from Legionella norrlandica, assembly GCF_000770585.1. Taxonomy (GTDB): domain Bacteria; phylum Pseudomonadota; class Gammaproteobacteria; order Legionellales; family Legionellaceae; genus Legionella; species Legionella norrlandica. The sequence goes on from NZ_JNCF01000070.1 coordinate 10,573, forward strand.
ATGTACTTCTTACTCCCTTTAAGAATGAATTCATCGCCTACATCCAACAACTGAGTTTCAACATGTTCCAAATCACTACCAATATTAGATTCAGTTAAAGCTAATGCAGCTAATGTTTCCCCTGATGCAATTCGGGGTAACCAGATTTGCTTCTGCTCTTTCGAACCAAACTGTATGAGTGACTTACTCACCATACCCAGCACAGTTAAAATATTTGCTAAGGAACAAAGCTCTTTTGCAAACGATTCATGCATGATGCCGATGGTCAATTCATCCCATTGTTGGCCGCCAAATCGTTTGGGAATGCAAGCGCCCAGAAAACCATTTTGGGCTAAGGTATAAAAAAAATCGCGCGGAATGTTTCGTTCTTTATCAAAGATTTTCGTATGGGAGTGAAGGCAATTTTCTATGAATTGATTAAAGAATCGCTGTTGCTTCACGTATTGCGGTTGGTAATTGGGCAAAGTTCCTCTCCTTATTCATATTGATAAAATCCTTTTTTTGTTTTTTGTCCAAGTAGCCCCGCATCTACCATATTTCTTAATAACCAGCATGGCCTATACTTCGGATCGTTTAGCTCTGAATATATGGTTTCCAAAGAATAAAGAACAGTATCTAAGCCAATTAAATCTGCAGTATGCAGTGGCCCCATCTTATGCCCAAAACACTGCTTAAATAGAATATCAATGTCTTCGATTGATGCAATGTTTTCCTGTACCATAAAAATGGCTTCATTAATGAAAATCATCATTGCGCGATTACTCACAAAACCCACCGAATCCTTAACCACGATCATTTTTTTATGTACTTGCTCAAGTAACGATCTGGTTCTTTCTATGGTCAATTGGTCAGTATGATATCCCTTAATTACCTCTACCATTGGCATTATCGGCGCTGGATTCATAAAGTGAACACCTATCACGCGTTGAGGATGTTCAACAAGCGATGCGATTTTAGTAATAGATATGGAAGAGGTGTTTACCCCTAAAATACAAGTTGAGCTGCATTGTTCATTTAATATCTGATATAATGCTCTTTTCTGTTCCCAGTTTTCTGGGATGTTTTCAATAATATATTCTGATTGCTTGAGCTCATCTAATTTTGTTGTAAATGAAATGGATGCCAATATCGTTTCAATACAGTGTTTCGATTCTAAATTTCGAGTTAATACCAGATAGTGTAAATTTTTAACTATAGTAGCTTTCGCTTTGTCTAGTTGAGATTGGAGATTATCGATTAAGGTGACGTAAAATCCGTATTGCGCAAAAAGTTGCGCAATACCTGAACCCATTGTCCCTGCGCCTAGAAGAGTAAGTTTTGTTTGTTTCATGTCGTTTGTCCACTCTGTATGCATTATACAGCCAAACCTTATCACGGTTATTCGAACTGAATTATAATTTACTAGAAATAAAACAAGCGATAGCATCAATACTAGTTAACTGATTCGGATCAAATTCACCGACCTCAAGATCAATTTTATATTTCTTCTCTATAAACACTAGTAATTGAATGAAAAATAAAGAATGCATTGCGCCTGTATCAAAAATATTATCCGAATAACCAATATCCTTAATTCTAAAAGAATTGAGTAAAAACAGCTTTACTTCATCTTTAATGCGCTTAATTTCCATTAGATCTTCCTGTTTTATTTATAAGGATCATCTTATTATTCTAGATAATAAAATATATAGATATAGTATCGTCAAGTTTCATTTTTTGAAAACTGGCCAAAGTGAGAACCTAAAGCTATAAATATCTTATAGAGTATTTTCAATTTCCCTCATAAACGAGTTTTATATGGACAAAGAAAAAAGTAATATTCTTTATGTTGATGATGAAGAGAATAACCTTACTGCTTTTGTTGCGACATTTCGCCGTCATTTCAATGTGTATACTGCTACTTCAGGACGCGAAGGTATAGAGATTATGCGCCGTAATAATATTCAAATTGTTATTACGGACCAAAGAATGCCAGAGATGACTGGAGTACAATTTTTAGAATCTATTATTCCTGAGTACCCCAATACCATTCGTATGATTTTAACGGGCTTTACTGACATTGAGTCGATTATTAAGGCCATCAATACGGTCGGTATTTCGCTATATTACTAAGCCATGGGATCCGGTTGAACTAAAGATTAATATTGATACTGGTCTTAAGATGTTGAATCTTGAACAAGAGCGATTGTCTTTAATTGAAAAACTAAACCATGAAGTATTATATCAAAAACGGGTTATGGAGCTGTTTCAAAAATATGTCCCTAAAAATGTAGTCGATGAAATTTTAAATGATCAGGAAGAAACTTCTCTGACTCGTGGCGAATACCGTATTATTTCAGTTATGTTCGCAGACATACGTCAATTTACCTCAATATCCGATAAATTGGGCCCTGATAAATCGGTGGAACTGCTTAACGCTTATTTTGAGTTAATGACCCAAAAAATACGGGACCATCATGGCAGTGTTAATAAACTAATTGGCGATGGAATTTTAGCTTTATTCGGTGCACCGGTTTCGCATATTGATAATCAGTTGAATGCTGTATTTGCAGGATTAGCGATGATAGAAGCACTCAAAGAATTCAATGACAAACACCGTGATGAAATCGGCCATGATATTGCTATTGGGATAGGTATTAATACGGGAGAGGTGATCGTTGGCAATGTGGGTACTAGTGAACATATGGAATATACTGTTATCGGTGATACTGTAAATACCGCTTCACGAATAGAAGAGCTTACTAAAAATAATCCCAATACGTTATTAATCAGTGAAACTACTTATAAACCTATTGCTAATGAAATTTTGGCTGAGGAATTAGAGCCCCAAGTGATTCGAGGTAAGAAGGAAAAACTCAAACTTTATAGAGTTCTTGGAAAGAAAACATGAGTTTTGAGGCAATAAAAACAAGGAGGTTCTGGTATCAGAATGTACTTACTGCTTTTCTTTATGCAATAGGTGGGCTTGCAAGTAATATTTGGACTATTTCAAATACAATGGTAACTCCCCTTTGGCTTCCCTCAGGTATAGCTTTGGCTATGGTACTCCGATATGGGAATCATGTTTTTCCTGGGATAGTGGTCTCCGAAATAATTGTTACTGCAGTACTAGGCAACATAATGTCCTGGCAAAACTGGGGTGCA
>NZ_JNCF01000117.1 GCF_000770585.1 Legionella norrlandica
AAAAATAAGGCTGTTTTACTCCGCCCTCTTGGTGCCATTCATAAAAACCACTCATGGGCATTAAACAACGTTTGGATTTCATCGGTTGACGAAATGCGGGTTTTTCAAAAAGAATTTCAGTACGTGCATTGATGAGACTTCCAATTTTCTTTCGATCTGTAGTCCAAGCAGGAATGAGTCCCCAGCGCAATAACACACTTTGAATTTCATAAGCATTGGTTTTCACAAGACACACCACCTCAGACCCTGGAGCAATATTAAATCGAGGGGTAATTTCACGTTTTTTATAGGTGTTACATCTCCAATAGACTTTCCCCTGGTAGAACAGGTGTATTCTACAGTACTAATTATAGCCCTCACAAATTGGCCAAGCATTTAATAATGTTATAAAAGCGTGGGTATTTGGGGAAGTATATTGAAACCTATTGTTCACTATTAACATAATTTCCGGTTTCCAATTTGGAAATCGGAAACCAGCATGCTATAATCTCACTAAAATAGACTGGAGCTTTTCATGCTTAAAGGGCAAGACGTAGCTATTCTCATTAAATTGCTTTTAAAAAATAGTACGAAAGAAAAAATTGAGTTTAAAAGCATAGCTCATGAGCTTTATATCAGCAAATCTGAAGTGACTAAAAGTATTAAAAGGCTAGAAGCTACGAAGCTATTAACACGTTATTCGGACGATCGCATTGAATTACATAAGCATGTGCTTATGGAGTTTTTTGTTCATAGTGTCAAGTATCATTTTCCAGCGGAAATTAATATAGCAACACGTGGCATGCCAGCGGCCTATAGCTCTTCTTATTTTAAAAAATTAATCATGAGCGAAGAGTCCTATGTATGGCCCTACATTAATGGTGATACAAAAGGGCTTGCCTTAACCCCTATCTACAAAACATTACCGAATGCTTTGGATAGAACCCTTGATGAGAATTTTTATGCCATTATTAGTGCGCTTGATCTAATCCGATTGGGTGGGAAGCGAGAAAATAAAATTGCAAAAGAACTATTGGAACATTTTGTATGGAATCAGTAAGAGTTAAACAAAATAAGGAAGCACTGTATCAGGCAGCGACTCTTCTAAAAGATCTAAATGAACAAGTTGTTTATGTCGGTGGCAGAATCGTTGGACTATTGATAACTGATTTAATAGAAGATGATGTACGACCAACCTATGATATTGATGTCGCTCTGGATTTAGGAAGAGCTGATATTGTTGCCCATTATTCTTTACAGAAAAAACTGGAAAGCTTAGGTTTCAAGCCGGATGGAAATGTTAATTGCAGATATGTGTTAGATGATTTTATGATTGATGTCATGTACACCGATGGTGTTTTACAAGGCATCAACTCAAATTGGTATCAAGCAGGTTTTGACAATGCGATTGAGATTCAAATTAAAGACAAAAAAATCAAAATACTCAACGCGGTCTATTTCATTGCTACAAAGCTTGAGGCATTTACTGATAGAGCCTATAGGAATAATGGGATTGTAAGGATTTAGAAGATATCATCAATGTAATTAATGGAAGGCCTGAATTATTAGTAGAAATAATGAATTCACCAAAAGATGTTGTCCAATTTATTTCAGGATACTTTAAAAAGCC
>NZ_JNCF01000085.1 GCF_000770585.1 Legionella norrlandica
TTTTTATTTTGTTCTTTAGCTATTTAGATTATTCTAAGCTGACATCAATAAAAACAAGGAAAGAATGATGAGTAAAGTAATTAAGAAATTGGAAGTTGCTCTTGCCGATACTTACGCACTGTATCTAAAGACTCAAAATTACCATTGGCATGTGACCGGACCTCAATTTAAAAGTTTGCATGAATTATTTGAGATGCAATATAAAGAGTTAGCTGAGGCGGTGGATTTAATTGCAGAACGTATTCGAGTCATGGGCCATAAAGCACCAGCTACTTTTACTGAATTTAATCAATTGAAAACAATCAAAGATGGTGATTCTGGGTTAAGCGCTAATGACATGATAATTGAGCTGGCTAAAGATAATCTGTCAATAGTAAAAGACTTGAATCAAGCAATAAAAATTGCTCAGGAAAACGCAGATGAAGGAACAGTCACCATCCTCAGTGATCGAATTGCCGCTCATGAAAAAGCCCATTGGATGTTAGAAGCATCAAAAGAAAAGAAATAAAGGCAGACATTAGAAATTAATTTTCAAAATTGATAAGTATTAATCCATAGTGTTAATCTCACTAGGATCTTCAGGGTTTGTTCGCGGCATCTAAAGGTGCGGAGATATCGCCATCCTTGCGGACAAACTGCGGCATATGGACACTTCTGAGCAATTGTCAGCAGGCCTATTTATATGAAATAAACTCATTGTAGAAATACCACTGTAATCGTAGAATAGGTCTTTTGCATTAAAACAAAGTAAATACAAGATGTTACTAAATCGACTTGATAATATTTTTAGCTAAGGATCGCCTTGTGTTTCGATTTTTATTTCCAGTCAGTCTATTTTTAAGCGCTATTCTTTTATTCAGCATTCAACCTATGGTTGCAAAAGTAATGTTGCCAGTTTATGGAGGAACGCCAGCGGTATGGACTGTTTGTGTGCTTTTTTTCCAACTCGTACTATTGATTTCTTATGGCTATGTTTGGATTTTAAGCCAAATTAGGAGACCTTGGATTTGGCGTTTTATTCATACAGGTTTAGTCATTCTGAGTTTTTCTGCATTTCCTTTGTTATTTCATCCGACTATTGAGGGTGGACAGCCTGAGTGGGCTATTCTACATAACTTGTTAGTTCAATTAGGTTTGCCTTTATTAGTTATTGGTGCTTCGGCCCCCTTATTGCAATTTGCCTATAGCCAAACGCAAAGCAAGGGTGCGGGGGATCCTTATTATTTATACATATCCAGTAATTTAGGAAGTTTACTCGCACTGCTGTTTTATCCTTGGGTGATAGAGCGGTTTGTTGGCCTAACTTATCAATTTCATTTCTGGAACATTGGATTTGCGATTTATTTATTATTTCTGGCGACAGTATTATTTTTTCCTAAATATCAACCTTTGAAAGTTGAAAAAAAGGAATTTGATTTTTGGCCCTGGCGTGAGATGGGTTATTGGATTTTCTTGAGCTTTATTCCATGCAGCTTAATGTTAGGGGTTACTTTATATATTACCACTGATGTTGCTGCTACACCATTATTTTGGGTTTTACCATTAGCCTTATATTTATTGTCTTTTGTCTTTACTTTCACATCCAAGCCGCTAATTTCACAAAAATGGCTGATTCGTAATTGTCTTTTTTTCCTGGTATTTACAATTATCGGGTTTATTTTGGGAGTGAATCAAATACGTGTTTGGCAATTGATATTATTCAATCTTTTAAGTTTTTTTGTCTTGGCATTGATTTGCCATGGCCAATTATTTGAACGAAGGCCGAAACCGCAACGGTTAACATTATTTTATTTTTGTTTGTCTTTAGGTGGGGTTTTAGCGGGCATTTTTAATGGGATTATTGCTCCAAATTGGTTTAATCAAGTTTATGAATATCCTTTGGCAATTTTATTATTCTTATTAGTCCTTCCCTTACCTAAAACTACTCGGGGTTGGTGGGTACCTCTGGTTGTATTAGCCTTACTTATATCTCATTATTGGCTCCCTGAAATTCCTCCACTTAAGTTTTTTTCAACTTTTCATATAGTGGCTATTCTCTCCTTGGGAATCATAGTTATTTGGCATCACAATAAAATGAATCTTGTTTTATCTATGCTGATTTTATTTATGTTTATTTATTTTCCACCGCTACAAGATAAACATATTTTATGGCAAAAAAGGAATTTTTATGGAGTAAAACAAGTATTCGAGAAAGATAATGTGCATGCCTTGATCAGTCAATCGACTCTTCATGGGATACAGGTGATGAATGAGAAAATTAATGGTCTCAGAACATATTATGGTGCTATCTCTCCGGTTGTTGATGCGCTGAAGCAGGAATTTAATCCTTTGTCTGTAACGATACTGGGGTTAGGTATGGGAACTTTGTTATGTCAATTTCGTGCTGCTGATGATGTAAAAGTCATTGAGATTGATCAACAAGTTATTGATTTAGCTAGAAACACTAAATTATTCACATACGTACGTGATTGTCCTCCTTCCACAAAAATTATTAAAAGTGATGGACGTTTAGCTTTGGTAAATATTCCTGATGCTTCGCAGAATTTATTAATATTAGACGCATTTAACTCTGATGCTATTCCCATGCATTTAATGACGCTTGAAGCATTTACCTTATACAAGCAAAAAATTACAGAAGATGGAGTTATATTGATAAATTCGAGCAATAGACATCTTCAGATACTTCCGGTTATTAATGCGATAGGACGTTCTTTGGATATGATCACTTTGTACTTAGTCCATAAAGGAGATAGAAAATTAGGGCAATTTAATTCGGAGTGGGCATTGCTTACGTCAAGTCAGACTTTAGCTTTTAAAATTATGAAGGAATCTAATTGGCGCTTTGTCGCAGACGATAATCAATTTTTGTGGACAGATGATTATTCCAATATAATACCCTTGTTGAAATGGTAGAATTAAGCTGATCCTATTTAGACTTCGGCAAGATTTCCTTTTGTTTCCAGCCAGATTTTTCTATCAGCAGCTCGTTTCTTATTGAGCATCATGTCCATGGTGGCCTCCGTTTGTTCTTCATCGTCGAGGGTGAGCTGAACTAAACGTCGGCTATTAGGATCCATAGTTGTTTCCCTGAGTTGCATGGGATTCATTTCTCCTAGTCCTTTGAATCGTTGAACATTTACTTTTGATCTGGTAGTTTCGGTAAGTTGTTGGACAATGCTGTTTTTTTCCTCGTCGTCGAGGGCATAATGAACAATTTTTCCTGCGTCTATCCTATAGAGAGGGGGCATGGCTACAAAAACATGACCTGCTTTCACTAGCGGTTTGAAATGCCGTAAAAACAAAGCACAGATTAAAGTTGCTATGTGAGCTCCGTCTGAATCTGCATCTGCAAGGATGCAGATTTTCCCATAGCGAAGCCCACTCAAATCGATAGAACCCGGATCAACGCCTATGGCCACAGAGATATCATGGATTTCTTGGGAAGCTAGAACTTGTGAAGAGTCCACATCCCATGAGTTAAGTATTTTTCCACGCAAGGGTAAAATGGCTTGGTAATCTTTGTTGCGAGCTTGCTTTGCTGAACCGCCAGCTGAATCACCTTCGACCAGAAAAAGTTCTGCTTGACTTAAATCAGTTTGTAGGCAATCGGCTAATTTCCCAGGGAGCGCAGGGCCTTGATGGATTCGTTTGCGTGCCACTTGCTTTGCTTGTTTTAAGCGTTTTTGTGCTCGTTCTATTGCCAGGGCAGCAATGATCTCACCTTGATTGCGATGCTGATTCAGCCAAAGCGCGAAGGCATCTTTAATGACATTGCTAACAAGCCCGGATGTTTGGCGGGAGCTTAATCGTTCTTTAGTTTGTCCAGCAAATTGAGGTTCTTTCATTTTGACTGATAAAACGTATTGGCATGGTTCCCATAGATCGTCAGCAGTGAGTTTTACTCCGCGAGGAAGCAGATTTCTCAGCTCACAAAATTCAGTCATGGCATCAAATAGACCAGAACGAAGTCCATTGACATGGGTTCCGCCCTGGATAGTTGGAATCAAATTCACATAGCTTTCATTTAAATTGCTATTGGCAGCCTCTGACCAAACAAGAGCCCAATCCACAGTGGCATCATCACTTTTGAATTCACCCGCAAACGGTTCTTCAGGTAGATAGTCAGCAGATAAGGTTTGCTTTAAATAATCCGTTAAGCCTTGTTCATAACACCAATGCATTTCTTCATTAGCGGTTTTATTAATGAAAGTCATTGATAGCCCGCTACACAATACTGCTTTGGCTCTTAAAACGTGAGTGAGGTGTTTTAAGGAGATTTTTGTGGTATCAAAGTATTTCCCATTAGGCCAAAAACGTATTTTAGTACCTGTATCTCTTTTTTTGGTGGTGCCTGTTTCATTTAATTCGCATAATTTTTCGCCATTGGCGAAGGTCATTTGATAAATAATACCGTTACGCTTGATGGTAACATCAACTCGTTCAGACAAAGCATTGACGACCGATACCCCCACCCCATGCAGCCCCCCCGAAAAGCTGTAATTTTTATCCGAAAATTTGCCTCCAGCATGCAGTCTAGTCATAATGACCTCGACACCACTTAGGCCTAATTGAGGGTGTAAATCGACTGGCATGCCACGACCATCATCTTCGACTTCAATGGAACCGTCTTCATGTAAAGTGACGATAATTCGGCTGGCAAAACCTGCAAGCACTTCATCCACACTGTTATCGATGACTTCCTGAGCCAGATGGTTTGGGCGCGTGGTGTCGGTATACATACCGGGACGTCGTTGAACCGGCTCAAGACCACTTAAGACCTCAATCGCTTCGGCAGTGTAATTTTCTGACATTGGCTTTCACTCATCTATCTATCAAATTGAAATAGGCTTACTGTTTTGTCCGTCCCCTCACGGTCGCGGCTCGGTTTAACCACAAACTGAGCCGCGACCGTGAGGGAGCGGGCATCTAGAGAACGCCTAAATTCAATCATTCAATTTTAGAATTTTGAATTTTCTCTGGTAGGTATTTTACCATAAATATTTGTTTGCTATAACAACCTTACTCTTGCTAGAGTGTAAGTATTATTATTTGTGTTGATAACCCATGCAAGATACCGCTGAAATCAATCAATTATCTGTTGCATTTAAAAGCCCTGATAAGATAATCATTGCTCTGGATAAGGTAAGTTTTTCCCTAAATCCAGGAGAAACTCTCGTTCTCTTGGGCGAATCAGGTTGTGGCAAATCCTTAACTTCCTTGGCTGTGATGCGTTTGTTGCCCAAATCTGGAATATATGGGGTTGATAGCCAAATCAAGGTACATGGAGAAGATATTCTAAATCTACCCGAGAAAATGATGAGGCAATTAAGAGGCGTAGGATTGCCATGATTTTTCAAGAGCCGATGACTGCATTAAATCCAGTATTGACTATTGGTGAGCAAATTGCGGAGGCTATAAAAAAGCATCAATCATTAACAGCGGCTGAAATAAAAGAAAGAACTATTTCATTATTAAATGAGGTTGAAATGCCTCAGCCCCATATGAGAATTCATCAATATCCACATCAATTATCAGGAGGCCAGAAGCAGAGGGTAGTGATTGCTATGGCCTTGGCATGTAACCCGGATATCCTTATTGCCGATGAGCCTACTACTGCTTTGGATGTTACGATCCAGGCACAAATATTAGCTTTACTAAGAAAAATCCAAAAAATATACAACATGAGTTTGCTATTGATTACTCATGATTTAGGTGTAGCAAAAGCTATGGCAGATAGAATTTGTATCATGTATGCCGGACAAGTGGTAGAGCAAGCCTCGGTAAAGGATTTTTTTTCAAAAGTCTGCCATCCCTATGTTCAGCAACTTTTATCCTCATTGCCTTCTTTTTCAAAAAGGAATGAGAAATTATCGATTATTGCAGGTACGGTCCCAACTTTAGAATCTATGCCATCAGGTTGCCGGTTTCACACGCGTTGTATTTATGCTTTTGAACGTTGTTACCAAGAAGAGCCTCAGTTGCAAGAAATAGAGTATCGCTTATTAAGATGTCATTTATATCCTGATCTGAACGAATTACCATCCTTGGACAAAAATAAAATAATTTGGAAACCCTCTGATGAAAAGACAGAGACCGTATTAGTAGTTGATAATTTATCTGTTCATTTTATTCAAAAAAAAGGATTTTTGAGTTGCAATAAAATGGTTTTTAAGGCTGTTGATGGATTATCTCTTACTTTATCAAAGGGTAAAACATTAGCCTTAGTAGGAGAGTCAGGTTGCGGTAAGACAACAGCAAGTCGTGCTTTATTGAGATTATTGCCAGTAGCGAGCGGAAAAATAAACTATAAGGATAAAGACGTATTATCTTTAAAAGGAAGAGCTTTAAGAGGATATAGAAAAAAAGTTCAGATAATTTTCCAAGATCCTTTTTCTTCTATGAATCCAAGGATGACAGTTGGAGAGATAATAGCAGAAGGCATGTATGCTCAAGGTATGAAGTCTTCTTATATCAAGAAACAACAAAAATATCTTATTGAACAGGTTAATTTACCAAGCACTAGTTTACATCGATACCCCCACCAGTTTTCTGGGGGGCAAAGACAAAGGATATGTATTGCAAGAGCTTTGGCAACTGAACCTGATATTTTGATTTGTGATGAACCAACCAGTGCGCTTGATGTTTCTGTTCAAGCGCAAATTCTCAACTTATTAAAAGAGTTACAACAGCAAAATGGCATAGCTTATTTATTCATAACTCATAATATGGGAGTGGTATCTTATATTGCTGATGAAGTGTTAGTTATGAAAGATGGTTTGGCAGTAGAGCATGGTTCTTGTGCAAAAGTACTGAAACAACCTGAACATCCTTATACCAAGCAGCTATTAAATGCTGTATTGGATATTTAAGCAAATTTTTTTTAAAGTCCATTGAAATAGGTTGAGTCATTTTAATGTAAAGAGATTAAGCAAATTATTCAGGATTTCTTAAGCATTTATATGCTATATTTTGTTCAATTTAAATAAGCAGCCCGCATGGAATACCTAGCGTTTTATTTGCCAAACTAATGTTTAGATTTCAATTTTGTGATTGAAGAACAAAGTGCGCGTAGCTATTCTACTTAAGCATTTTACTGATTGAGCAAAATTGAAAGGTGGACGTCAGGTTGGATAAAAAAACCGCTAGGTATTCCATGCGGGCTGCTTATAATAGGGCCATCTTTTCTGGGAATTCAGGACATGAAAATTACTTTAAATCAATTAGTTTTTAATAGCATTAAGGAATTTACGGATTATTTAGTAAGGAATTATGAACAAATTGATTCTGCTACTAAAGAAATCGATTTATTTATAAGTTGTGATAATTATGATCCTGATAGTGCTAAAGAGTTAAGCCAATTTCTTTTACGACCGAATTCCTGTCTCTATAATATACATCTAGTTCCTGAAAATTTAAATCCAGAGCAGAAAAAACTGGAACAACTCCTAAATAATATTTATTTATTCAATAAGAAAAGTAAATTGAAAGATGAGCAGTGGGGAAGAATATTTACCGTGCTTAGGGAAAATGCACATCCTGAAAAAATTGAATTATTGCTCAATATATTATCTGGACTTGAGGTTCATAGTATCTTAATAAACGAGGTATCTGCTTTATTCAAATATCCTCCTTATCCTGCTTTGGATTTTTTAGCTGAAAAATTACGTGAAGACTCAAGGGAGTTAAAGGATTTTATTGACTCATTTGATAGAGATCCCATGGGTGCAAGAGCTCCAAGACTTAGTAAGGAAGGTAATTGGGTTAGGTTTAAAGATCAGATTCTCAATGAACAATTTGAAACAACCCAGATACAAGGAGTTATTTCTAATATTCAGAACGCTCTCAACGAGACTGGTGTATCAAGTAAAGAACAATATGATTTAGCGCAACAAGCAGTTTATGTTAATGCCATAGGCAAGGATTATCCTCTAAAAATAGCTGATAAAACTTATATTGATTTAACGAAGTTAAGTCGGGATAAGCTACGGGAATTGTCAGATTTATTAATCATGGAGATTAAAAAACCAGACTCTAATGAGGAGGATGTATTGCGCGCTAAATTAAAATTAATTGCAATAATGCGCGAGCAATATTTCCGCAGTACAGGATTATTCCTCAATGCCACACAAATTATCTCTGTTTTGCTTTCACTGCATCATCAAGAGCAAAATTTGTTAATGGAAATGGGTACTGATAGAAACCAGAGCGCTCCTATTGCAATTCTTGCTGCCATGCAATGGGTGTTTGGAGGGGGGGGAACTGTTGATGTGTGTTTTGCTAATCATGGATTAGCAGCACAGGATTATAAAGATAAAGGTGATAGAAATTTCTTCACTTATTTGGGTATTCCTTCCTCTGTGATAGAGGCCAATTCTGAGGCGGGGACCTATCAAATTGAAGGCATCAATTATTCTACAATTTCTGATTTGACTTCCTACCATACTCATGCAGAGATAGAGGATGAAGAATTGTCTAAGGATAAATACGGCTATCCTGTTTCCAGCAACCTCATTCTTAATAACCCTGATTTTTCCATAGTAAACGGCAGAATCTTGTCTAATTTTTCTTTGCTTTTTGATCGTTATAAGGAGAAGGGGCGCATTGTAAGGATTGCAGAAATAGAAGAGATTAGCTCTGAATTAGTTAAGCAATCCAGTAAATTTGATATGGACAAGGGTTATCGTTTTTCTTCTTTTAAGAAGAATTTGCAGGATGAATCAAATATTCATATACCTGATTCCCAGGAGCATTTTGAAAGTATTAAACAGGCCATCTTGAATGTTGCGCCCGGACAACCAATTGTTTTAGTTGCAAAAGACGCTAATCAGGCCGCTCGATTAAGTGATGCATTAACAATACAATTTAAGGATGACAACAAAAAATATGAAATAGGTATTTTCACAGGTGATGAGCCCGAGAAAGGCAAACAAAAATGGATTAAAGAACAAGCGGGGAATGCAAATACTATAACTATTATTACCAAGCCATTGCTTCAAGACGTAGACTTTAAGACAAAATATCCTAAAGGCTTTTTAACAATACAAGCTTATTTGGATACTCCTGATATTACTAAAAAGATTATAAATGGGATATCCAAAGATGGTAAGCCAGGGCACTATGTTGTTGTTTATGAGGGAGACGGTGTTAAATCACATTCATGGGCTTTTAAAACTAAGGAAGACAAACAGAATATATTGAAATCTCTGGAAAAAATTCAACAGGGAAGAAGGGAAGAAGTCGCAGTAAAACAGTATTTCATCCAATCAGTTTCTAACATTCAGCAAGTAGTTTTGAGTCAATTTGAAGAATGGCAAGCATTTTTGCATCTGATTTATCCCAAATCAGAATGGGGACAACTGGATAATGAGCTATTCGTCCAAAGAGAAGAGTTGAGTCATGCATTAAAGAAACAATGGATAAAGTGCTTAGAAGATTCTGATCCCAAGAAAATGTACTCCAATCCTTATGTTCGTAGAGATGAGTATCGTTTGCAAACAAGTGAGTTAGAAACTGCATTACAAGAGTATGAACAATCCGTCACGATCATCTGGAATAATCAACGTAGCCAGTTGAAAGCAAAAACAGAAAATAGATTCGTCGAAGGTTCTATCAATGCATTACGTTGTAAATATTTGGAGAATGTTGAGTTAAGTGAGCAAATAAAATGGAACAAATTGGCAGCTCGTTTAAACAAAAAGGAAGCGGCTCAAGAGAAAAAACGCAGTCATCGTTATTTGGAGTCCGCAACAGAAGTTAATGGTGCCATGTTAAGTTATTTTGATGGTGATTTAAGCCTTATCGATTAGCTTTTGTGAACAGCCAACTGAAGTTATTTGCCAGAGACATTAGTAAAGAAATCAATAACTCTTCATTGTCTTCCAGCGTGAAAAGATCACTAATCAATAGAGTGATTAATGCCGATAATTTTCTTGCTCTTCAATTGGTATTAATTGACTATGAAAGTCGATGGCTAAGCAAAGAGAAATTTGCGGAAAAATTCCGTATGCAGTCAATTATTAGTGATATGCTTAGAGTAAATCAGCTTGCAGGATTGGAAGAAAATAAAGAATTAACAATTTTAAAAGAAACTTATCTTGATAATGCAGCAACAGAAATCATTCAGAACCTCGAGCATACGCTAGCTTGG
>NZ_JNCF01000053.1 GCF_000770585.1 Legionella norrlandica
CCAACAGCAATAATATTTGCATGGTTAAAATCCAACTTCTTCTTTTACCTAAGCTAAATAAAGAATAGCGATCTAAAATCGGTCCCCAAAAAATACGATAGGCGTAAGGCAGGCTAACCAGGCTTAACGCTCCTGTAATAAGTACTGACATACCATTATTTGCATACCATGCCTGCAAAGTACTGCTGATTAATGCCATAGGCAAGCCAGAAGAAAAGCCTAAAATGAAAACAATAAACAGACGCTTATTCATTCCCTAGATCACTCTGTATTTGGTTACTATATAGAGAAATAAAGAATTATTTTTCATATCTAAAAAGCACGTTGGTCATTTTGACCCAACATTGAGAGCTCTCCAGCATCCCATGTTGGTCAAAATGACCCAAACTACTAAAGGAATCTTTACAACCTTAAGATGTTTTTTTCACGGAAATCAAATGAATTTTAAATATTAAGGTTTCGTTAGGCCCTATTGGTCCCCCAACACTACGTGGGCCATAAGCCAAGCCTGATGGAACATAAATTTCCCAAGTAGAACCAGCTGGCATTAATTGTAAAGCTTCAGTCCATCCTGGAATTACTTGTGAAACCTGAAAAGTGGCTGGCTTGCCAGTTTTTTCGGTGCTGTCAAAAACAGTTCCATCAATGAGACGACCAGTGTACTCTACGGTTACAGTATCTGATTTTCCGGGTTTAACACCATTTCCAGAGGAAATAATTTTATATTGTAAACCACTTGGTAATGCAACGACACCTGGTTTATTCTTATTTTCAGTTAAAAAATTCTCACCTTTTACTTTGTTTTCATCAGCTTTTTTATTGAATTCAGCGGTACGCTTAGCCATCAAATCTTTCTGAAATTTATTAAGAACATCTTTCATTTGCTGATCAGTTAAAGCCAATTGAGAACCACCCATTGCATCTTGCATACCCTTTGCTAGTGCTTCTGGATTCACATCAATACCTTGGTTTTTAAAATTTTTCCCTAAATCAGCACCAATACTATATGACAATTTATCTTTATCTGTAGCTAATGATGTAGCATCGGTGGCAGCTATTGCTGTCGACATTGCTAACCCCATAACAGCTGCACTGACCAATTTCATCTTCATAAACAATCCCCTATTATAGACATAACTTAAGTTCTAATCTCGCTCATTACAATAAGTAAAACATAAAACAAAATCAAATAGCTCGCTAATTTTGCCTAAATTCTCATAAAATTACCAGTCATAAGCTATTATTTAGTTATATGATGGACTTTTTGTTAAATTTGCACATATTTTGGTTTATTTATAAAGACGGAAATATTTCCAAGATTAGAGTTTCAGACTATAAATGAGCGCAACCGAAATGTTTCTAGCCAATGATAGAACAAAAGATGCCACTTATAGATGAAGCCTAATAGACAAAAAGGCAATATCCTTCTACACTTGCTTTTAAATAAAACAAGAGATTTCAACAGAAATGAATATTAGTGTTTTTGATTTATTTTCTATAGGAATTGGGCCTTCGAGTTCGCACACTGTTGGTCCTATGTTAGCAGCCAATGCTTTTCTACGATTGCTCGAACAAAAAGATCTCTTTAATAAAACTCAAAGAATAAAAGTGGAACTCTATGGCTCACTTGCTCTGACAGGTAAAGGACATGGCACAGATAAAGCGATTTTAAATGGTCTCGAAAACAAAGCGCCAGAAACAGTCGAGCCAGAATCTATGATTCCCAGAATGCATGAAATTCTTACTTCACATTCGCTAAACTTAGCTGGAAAGAAAAATATAACTTTTAATGAAGCAACCGATTTTTTATTTTTACAAAAAGAATTATTACCCAAGCACAGTAATGGGATGTGCTTTTCTGCTTTTAATGACAGTGGTCACTTACTCGCCAATCAAGTCTATTACTCTATTGGCGGTGGCTTTATTACTACTGAAGAGGAATTTGACAAGTCTACAGCAGACACTAATCCCCCCCCTTACCCTTTTTCAACTGCAAACGAATTATTGAGGCTATGTAAAAAACATCATTTAACAATTGCCGAACTTATGCTAGTCAATGAAAAGACCTGGAGAAGTACAGCAGAAATTCATAAAGGAATTTTAGAAATTGCCAAAGTTATGGATAACTGCATCACTAACGGTTGCAAGCATGATGGTATATTACCAGGAGGACTTCATTTAAAACGCCGTGCTCCTGATTTATATAGAAAACTAATTGATCAAAAGGGTGTGAAAAGTGTTTTTGAGCAATCCGATGTTATGAATCATCTGAATCTTTATGCCATGGCTGTCAATGAAGAAAATGCAGCCGGAGGACGAATTGTAACTGCTCCAACGAACGGAGCAGCTGGAATTATCCCTGCTGTCCTTAAATATTGCCAACTGGCTCACGATAAAATGAGCAATGAAGATATCTATACTTATTTCCTAACTGCTGCAGCAATAGGAATCCTTTACAAAAAAGGAGCTTCTATTTCTGGTGCTGAAGTGGGCTGTCAAGGTGAGGTTGGTGTTGCCTCCTCTATGGCGGCTGCAGGCTTAACTGCGGTACTTGGTGGCACTATTGAGCAAGTTGAAAATGCTGCGGAAATTGCCATGGAACATCATCTGGGAATGACTTGTGATCCTGTTTTGGGGCTTGTTCAAATACCTTGCATCGAGAGAAATGCGATGGGTGCAGTGAAAGCGGTTAATGCAACCCGAATGGCGCTTATTGGTGATGGCCAACATCAAATTTCTTTAGATAAGGTCATCAAAACGATGAAGCAAACTGGAATGGACATGCAAAGTATTTATAAAGAAACATCCATGGGTGGTCTAGCTGTTAATTTGCCTGAATGTTAGACCTTAGATTAGTTTCCTTTGCTGAAAACATGAACATACCTCATCTTTCATTTTTCCTGAAATATGATAGCATGCAATCCCTTTGGGTATATGTAGATCAATAATTCATTATAAATTTATACTTAAAATTGAGGAAATTATGCCTTCTTTAAGCAATATATCGTTGTTGGCCAAGCGCTTACAAAATTGCGATCAGCAGTTCTATCAACTTTTTGACCAAAAAGAATTATCAAGAAATTTTATTCAAAAATTAGAGCAGATTAAAATCTATTACCTCTGTTCTTTTAATAAAGTGAACGATAAAGACGAAGCCATCAAAGTTATTAAAGAATACGAAGCCTTTATTAAGTTGGCCTCCCAAGTAAAATCTGGAGAAATTAATGCGGATAAGGCATTTGAGTCAATAAAACAAACAAAGCAATCTCAACAAGCAGAAATTATTTTTGCTAATTTCTTTAAAGTTTGTGAAATGATGTTTTGGGCTACAGCAGCGTTCTTCAGCTCTATGGCTTGCCTATCAATAGGCCTCCCATTAACCTCCTGTGAACCCATCCTGGGCATTACTGTGACTTTATCTACCTATTTTATGGCTTGCTATACAACAGCAAAATTTGTTGAATGCTTTGATGAATTCCAGTCTTTTGACCCTATTAAAGTGCTCAATAAAAATAAAAAAGAGGTGGTGACATTTTTCAGTAAATCGGAACACCAAGTGCCGCAAGAAAAAGATACTGCTCTGGAAGAAGAAAACATCTCAAAAAATTTATACCCTGTTTTTCAATAAATTGGATATCTATATAATAGACGCAGGTTAGGGCTGGGCTAAAACGAAGTAGCAGCTCACTCCTCCTGTCGGTGCCATGAAGTGAGTGGGCTGTTACAAAGCGAAGACCAGCTTTATCTTACTCGTCCTTGATGAGCAAATAAATCATTACGGCTAATATAGTAATAAAAATATGAAACGCAGTGGTAAGCGCCGAATTAAGCATAGGCGACATCCACATACCAAACCATTCCGCACCTATGGACATAAAAATTACTTGCCAAGTCATAAAACCTAAAGTAAGCCCTCCAATGGCCCAACTCTTAGAGTGATTAAACACTTCCGCGCTCTCGTTTCTCGCCTTGAATAATTTCCATGCTCCAATCCCAGAAAACACTGCCGTTAAACATTCCATAATAATAATGATGATAAAAGCAATATAATGCAGCGTAGGATTAGTGATTGCTCTATAAGTGATAGTGGAATTAGGGAATACATCCGTCATTGTCATCACCTTGACCACGGCAGGAAAATTAGTCGGATAATCAGTGATATTGCCAAACGCCGTTAACAAACAGAAAAATGAAACAGCAATAACAAGCAGCACTTTTGAGAATCTTATTATCATAATCCCATCCTTTGAATAAATTAATAATAAACTTCTTCATTTATCAAGCTTCCCCCCAACCGAGAAACTCTTAGACCTCTCTCCAAACTCTACACCGAATAGTTGATTCCTTAAATGATCAACTTAACCAAGATCCCCTTCAACTCTATTACCAACTCTTCTTACAGCTCTCGTATTTCTCGCAAAACGTAACAGAATATGGTTGGCTCTTATTGTTGCCTCACGTAAGGCGTTTTCAGGACTAATCAAACCAGCAAACATTGCTTCCAGAACCTCATCATTAATTCCACGAATTTGATTTTGAGGCCCAAAATGCCTAAAAGATCTCACCTGGAAATTATCTTCCAGATCAGTTCTTGCCAATAATAAAGCAGGATGCTGACTTGATTGCACAATATCCGCATAAATTCCCTTTAAGCCAAGAGGTAAATAACCAGTATGTTCATGCCAGCGCTTTTGCACTTCTGGTTTTGCAATAAATGCAAAAAATTTTGCAATCCCTCGATATTGCTTTTGTGTTTGTCCTCCGACTGCCCATAAAGCAGCGCCTCCTACTACATTGGCATGCCTGACTTTACTTGCATTAATATCCAAAGGCATGGTTGCCACCCCCAAATGAAAAGGAGTAATAGCAGACAAGCTATTATAAGCGCCAGAAGATTGGCTAAATAAGGGACACACACTGCTGGTAAATAAAATTGTGGCATCATCAACACGACCACCATAACGAAAATAATGCAAATCATGCCAACGCTTTAATCGCTGAAAATGGGAAAGCAACTGTGGGGTATGAAATGCCGCATGGGCAGGTTCGCCTTGAGTGAGGGGTAAGCCATGAATAGCCAGGTAAGATTCAAATAATACCCAACCTGGATAAGCAGTAGTATAAGTACAATCATAACCTGCTTTTTTAATTTTTTCCGCCATGATTTCCATTTCTGACCAGGTTTTTGGAAAATTGTTCTCGTTATATCCAACTTTGGCTAAAATATCCAGGTTATAATATAAAACCGGTGCAGAAAGATTAAAGGGCATTGCCATTAATTGTCCATCCCTGCTATAGAATTCACGTACTGATTGAATAAAATCATCCTTGGGCAAATTCATGCCTTGCTCGCGCATTAACAAATCAACTGGATGAATTACTCCTTCAGGTGCCAGCATAAGGGATGTGCCTACTTCAAAGATTTGCACTATTGCTGGCGCCTGATGCGCTCTAAATGCCGCTGCAAAATTAGTTAGAGTTTCAGTATAATTTCCTTTATAAACAGGCCTTATTCGGTATTCGTCTTGGCTGTTATTAAAATCATCAACCAGTAAACGGACTTCATCACCCAGATGCCCGGCCATACCATGCCAAAAAATCAATTCTATTGGCTTAGCCTGCGCTGTTATAGCGCTAAGGAAAATAAACAAGAATAAAAAAAGATAATTATGGGCTATTTTCATTTTAATAAATCTGGATAATCGCTGAAGACCGCATCAACACCCCAATTAAATAATTTTTTCGCCAAACGCTTGCGATTCACAGTGTAGGCACATACTGTATAGCCTTGTTCCTTCACGGCTTTCACACGATCGGCAGTTAATATTTTTCTATTAAAATGTATGGAATAACATTCCAATTGTTTCGCTTTCTGTAGCCAATGCTCATCCCACTCATGTAATAATAATCCTAAAGGAATTTCAGGAGCAATGCTTCGGCATAACACCAAAGCATCCCAATCAAAACAAGATAAGAGGGGTAATTCTTTATTTTGTGGCCAGTAACGATGGATATGACTTAGTACCGCAACAGTAGTTTTTTCGGCAGTTCCTGGATAAGGTTTAATTTCGATATTGGCTTGAACTTTGGAAGAGGACAACCATTTTAAAACCTCCGTAAAATGCGGAATTTTTTCTCCTTGATACTCTTTGGAAAACCAGGAGCCAGCATCAAGGGTATTAAGATAGGCAGCTTCCACTAAGCCAACCTCTCCCTTTCCATTGGTCGTACGTTTCAAATTCTCATCATGAATAATAAAAGGCTCACCATCCAGACTACACATCACATCAAACTCAATCCAGCGACATCCCAAAGACAATGCTTTATTGAAAGCTGCTATAGTATTTTCAGGGGCATAGCCTGATGCCCCTCGGTGGCCAATAATTTTTTCAAGTGACAACAAATTAGTCTCCCTGCTTGCGATTAGATGCCGCTTCGACCATTGCCGTCATTACTAATTCATTACTCACTGTTAAAGGTGCGGGAGCTGCAGCCATAGCCAATGCATTAATCTCTTTAGCCTGATAGGCTCTCGGTTGCATGGGAACACTCTCACCCTCTATAAAAACTAAGTTACTGACAGAATAATTTTGTTTAGGGTATGCTTTGTTCATCCGGGTAATTTCATCATTCACTTGTTGATACAATTGCTCACGAATCTTGGCTCGAATCCCTTGGGTTTCTTCCAGACTGGGTTTGAATTCCACACCGCTTATCTCATATTTAGCGCCAGGCTTACTCACAGATTTTGCATTTTGGTAAATATTAGTCAACGCTGATTGATCAACTCTTGCCTGCGCTTGAACATATAATTTCTCAAGGCCAGAACTATCCTGAGAGCGATCGAATTGCACCAAATGCCATTCTCCTTTCGCAATTTTATTCAAGCTATCCATAATATCAGCACGTGCCTTTACTAGATCAGCATTGCTTAATGTCGCATTAATACTCACATTTAATAAGGCTGTTTGCGTAGTAACCCATTTTTTAGCAGAAATTTGAAAAAAAATCTTATCAAGCACCAAAGGCGGCGTATCGTTATCTGCCCAAACCAAAGGGGTTAAAGTTATTAAGCCTAGCATGAAGGCAATTTTTCTCATGACATGCTCCATTTTTTACGTTCACATTCAAATTAGTGTATACCAGCAAACCTCAATACACCATACTAGTTTATACATTAGAGTACATGATTATTTTTAGTGTATTTTTTTCTCAAGATGCGCCAAATACAACCTAAACAAACGAACGGTCGGATTTGAGTGCAGGTTGAGAAAATAAACTCTCTAAAAAAGCGCAGTGTACATTAGAGTACATGAGCATTTTTAGAGTGTTTTTTTCTCAAGATGCGCCAAATACGACCGTTCGATAAGAATAACATTGATTTAATTAACGAATAGGTCTATAACTTCTCCCAAAATTATTGCAAGAGGAGCCTAAAAAATGATGTCTGTTGACAATATTAAAAATGATAACCAGGTTTTAGCTGAAGAAGATTTCCTCGAATATGCATTGTCTCATGGATTTGGTGATTTACATTTTAAGGTTGATCCGCAAACTGGTATGAAGGCTATGATTGCTATTCATAGCACTAAGCTGGGCCCTGCTTTGGGAGGATGCCGTTTTATTGAATATCCTAATACGGCGGCTGCTTTAAAAGATGCTATGCGTTTGGCTAGAGGAATGAGCTTTAAGGCTGCTTCTGTCAATTTACCTCTTGGTGGTGGTAAATCCGTCATTATAAAACCTAAGGGAGCATTTAATCGTACTGAGTATATGCATCGTTTTGGTGAATTTGTTAATGAATTGAATGGCAGGTATATCACTGCTTTGGATAGTGGCACTGAATTGAGTGACATGGATATTATTGCTGAACATACTGATTATGTAGCCAGTTTATCCAAATATAATGGAGATCCATCTCCTTTTACTGCTAAAGGAATATTGCGGGGAATTCAAGCGGCAGTTGCTTTTAAATTAGGGAACGACAGTTTGAAGGGCCTTCATATTGCGATACAGGGCTTGGGGCATGTTGGGTATGCTTTGGCTAAGGCATTATGGGAATTGGGAGCTACCCTAACTGTTGCTGACATTTCTCCAGCAGCTGTGGATATGGCTGTTCAGGAATTAGGAGCTCAGGCTGTCAGCACTGACGTTATCCACAAAGTACCTTGCGATGTATTTGCTCCTTGCGCTTTGGGTGCAATCATTAATGATCTTACTATTCCCCAGCTACAAACTACTATTATTGCTGGGGCTGCGAACAATCAACTGGCTCATACTTATCATGGTAAGATTCTACATGAAAAAGGTATTTTATTTGCAGTGGATTATGTTATTAATGCGGGAGGCCTGATATTTGCTGCCTCTAAATATTTACATACCCCTGAAGAAAAAGTGAGCGAGCAAATCGATAGTATTTATG
This sequence comes from Legionella norrlandica, assembly GCF_000770585.1. Classification (GTDB taxonomy): domain Bacteria; phylum Pseudomonadota; class Gammaproteobacteria; order Legionellales; family Legionellaceae; genus Legionella; species Legionella norrlandica. The sequence continues at coordinate 8,423 of NZ_JNCF01000053.1, forward strand.
ATTCATTAACTGAGATTTTTACTCGTTCTGCTAAAGATAACTTACCAACAAGTGAAATTGCTGATACATTAGCTAAGGAAAAATTAGCTTAAACTGGTACTACTTTATGAAACATTTATCCCTTACTCCTGAGCTGTATGAATACATGCTTGATATTTCCTTACGTGAACATCCGGCATTGGCTGCTTTACGCCAGGAAACATCCACTATGGAGTTAGCCAATATGCAGGTTGCTCCTGAACAAGCGCAATTTATGCAACTGCTCATACGCTTGATTCGGGCAAAAAAAGTATTGGAACTTGGGACATTTACAGGTTATAGCGCATTAGCCATGTCTCTTGCTTTGCCGGACGATGGACAGCTAATAACCTGTGATATTAATGAGGAGTGGACTAAACACGCCCATCCTTATTGGCGCCAAGCAAAACAGGATCACAAAATTACATTGCGTCTTGGACCTGCTCTTGAAACATTAAGCTCACTACTTAATGAGGGAGGGGAACATCAATTTGATTTTATTTTTATCGATGCTGATAAAACCAACTATCTAAATTACTATGAATTCGCTTTAAAATTGATTACGCCACGGGGATTAATTGCTATAGATAATATTTTTTGGGATGGGAAGGTTATTGATCCCAATGATACAAGCGGCAAACCAGAGAAATTAAAAAATTGAATGAGTTAATTAAAAACGACTCTAGAGTATTGGTGAGCTTATTAGCTATAGCAGATGGCATGTTTTTAGTACAACCTATTTAAATTTGGAAGTATCTATTCGCCATTATTTTAAAATCTTGGTTAGGCAAATGGTGCTGCTATACATGTATGACTACAAGGAGAATGTGATAATGCAAAATAACAACCCCTGCGGATTAGATGGCTTTGCCTTTTTAGAATTTTCAGGCCCGGATAAAAACAAATTACACCAACAATTCTCTCAAATGGGCTTTCAAGCCGTAGCAAATCATAAAAATCAGGACATTACTCTTTTTAGACAAGGGGAAATCCAATTTATAGTGAATGCAGCCCCTCATTGCCAAGCCGAAGCGCATGCATCAACCCATGGAGCAGGAGCTTGCGCTATGGGATTCAAAGTGAAGGATGCCAAAGCTGCCTTTCAATATGCTATCACACATGGTGCTACTGCATTTCAAGATGCTCCCCATGCCAATCATGGTTTGCCAGCCATTCAAGCTATTGGCGGTAGCGTTATTTATTTCGTGGATGAGCAACATCAACCTTCTCTCAAGAATGGGAAATCACCTCAACAGAACCTGTTTTTGGAAATGGTTTAACAGCAATAGATCATCTCACTCACAATGTCTATCGAGGCAATATGGACAAATGGGCTAGTTTTTATGAGTCCATTTTCAATTTTAAAGAAATTCGGTTTTTTGACATCAAAGGGAAAATGACCGGCTTGGTCAGTAGAGCATTAGGCAGTCCTTGCGGCAAAATCAAAATTCCTCTCAATGAATCAAAAGACGATTTATCTCAAATTGAAGAATTTCTTCACGAATATCACGGGGAAGGTATTCAGCATATTGCTTTAAATACCAACGACATTTATAAAACAGTAAACAGCTTAAGAAAGCAAGGTGTAAAATTCCTGGATGTACCTGATACCTATTATGAAATGATCCAAGATCGCCTTCCATGGCACAAAGAACCTCTGACTCAATTAAATACCGAGAAAATTCTAATCGATGGAGAAGTTGATCCCAAAGGTGGGTTGCTGTTACAAATTTTCACAGAGAATATTTTTGGACCAGTTTTCTTTGAAATTATTCAACGCAAAGGCAACCAAGGATTTGGTGAAGGAAACTTTCAAGCATTGTTTGAAGCGATTGAAAGGGATCAAGTCAGACGTGGTACATTAAAAGAATTAAGCTAAGAGGTTTTTATGAAACTTGCCAGTTTAAAATCCGCTCAATCTCGTGATGGAGAACTTTGTGTGGTTAACAGATTGTTGACCACTGCTACAAAAGTCCCACACATTGCGCCAACCCTTCAATATGCCTTAGATCATTGGGATGTTCTCGAATCCCAATTGCAGCAAGTTTATCAACAATTAAATGACAATCTTATTGTGGATGCCTTTGCTTTTGATTCTAAATTATGTGCTTCGCCATTGCCTCGAGCTTATCAATGGGCAGATGGGAGTGCTTATGTAAACCATGTCGAGTTAGTTCGTAAAGCAAGGGGTGCAGAAATGCCTGCAGATTTTTGGACTAATCCGCTAATGTACCAAGGAGGCTCTGATGCCTTTTTAGGCCCGAGAGATCCCATTCTAGTAGACTCGGAAAGCTATGGGATTGATTTCGAATCAGAAATAGCAGTCATAACAAACGATGTTCCAATGGGGATAGATCATAAAAATGCTGCTCGTCATATCAAATTGTTAATGTTAGTCAATGACGTTTCTCTACGTAATCTGATACCTGAGGAACTGGCCAAAGGGTTCGGATTTTTTCAATCCAAACCTGCTAGCAGTTTTTCTCCTGTAGCAATCACTCCTGATGAACTAGGATTACATTGGGATGGAGAGCGCGTTAATTTGCCATTAAACAGCTATTTGAATGGGCAATTATTTGGCCAACCTAATGCTGGCATTGATATGACCTTTTCTTTTCCCGAGCTCATACAGCATGCGGCAAAAACAAGACAGTTGAGCACAGGTACTATTATAGGCTCAGGAACAGTGTCTAATCGTGATCGCAGCAAGGGCTCTTCTTGTATTGCTGAAAAGCGGATGTTGGAAATTATAGAATTTGGACAAGCGAAAACACCATTTATGCACTTTGGAGACAAAATTCGCATTGAAATGTTTGATACTCATGGAAATAGCCTGTTTGGTGCCATAGACCAGGTGATTGAGCAGTACCATAAGGATTTCCTATGATACTTTACGACTATTACCGCTCCACCGCTTGTTATCGAGTTAGAATCGCACTTAACTTAAAAAAAATTGCATACGAAAAAACAGAAGTGCATCTGTTAAATAATGGCGGTGAACAGCACAGCGCAAAATATCATCAAATCAATCCACAAGAACTAGTCCCAAGTTTAGACATTAATGGCCGCATCTTAAGTCAATCATTAGCAATACTTGATTATTTGGAAGAAACTTATCCTGAAATACCTTTACTTCCCAACGATCCTTTTATAAAAGCCACTTTAAAATCCTTGGCTTTAATGGTGGCTTGTGACATGCACCCTATGAATAATTTAAGAGTGCTAACACGCTTAAAAGAGCAATTTAAGGCCAGTGAAGATCAAGTGCTGGATTGGTATCATCATTGGTTAAAAGCAGGATTTGACGCCTTTGAAGAACGGCTTACTCTTTTGGAGCGTGAAAAACCAGTCTGTTTTGGAGATGAAATCAGTCTTGCAGATGTTTGCTTAATCCCTCAGGTTTACAATGCGAAACGATTTCATTTTGATATGGCAAATTACCCTATAATCAATAAAATTAATGAGTACTGTTTAGCAATACCAGCGTTTCATAATGCAGCACCAGAAACGAAATGATCCGTCCAAAATTACTCTCTTAATATTCTATTTGTTGGGCCAAATGGCCCCTAAACCCCAACTGTTCACGCTGTATCGCCGGAATGCCAATTAAAACCATGCTCTACCCAATTCAACAGTTATCACCCCTTGTGGAGTTTTCTCCAACATACTCCAAACAGTTTTACAACGTTGTAAATGGCCAATTAAGACATTTTGATAATTACAACGATAACGTACTGGCATTGAATCATAAAGTTCATTGGAATCAATAGCAATACAAAACTCACCATTGATCAACTCTATAGCCCAGGGGAGAGTGCGAGACATATCTAAAGTCTTGTGATGCTCATTATTTAGAGGAACACTGACATCAATTTGTATACTATCTCCAACCCATGGCGATTGAGGACATATAACTTCCATTTTTTTACCACCTGCTTTTGCAAAACAAGGATCAAATAATTGACCTTCTGCCTGACAACGCCACGCATCTTCGCGTATAATTAACCGAGACTGTTCATAACATTGACCAGATAATTTTTTCTTAACTATAGGTGGCGCTTGGTCATATACCTCACCAAAAGGTCTATATAACTTTAGCACGGTATCACCAGCATGAGCTAAAAAAGAATAAAAACATAGCAATGCCAGTAAAACTCTTTGTAACATGGTGTTCCCCCACATATTTTATTTGGTGTATTATCACGTATTAAAATCAGGGCTTAGAAAATACAGCAGAGAAGACAATGCTTTCCAAGCCCGAATTAATCGTTTTCGATTTTGGAGTATATAATGACAGAAGTCTTTACTATAAAACAATGTCTTGACGGTGAAATCAGCATTGATGAAACCGTTACTGTAAGAGGTTGGGTAAAAACACGGCGAGACTCAAAATCTGGCTTATCTTTTATCAGTCTGCACGATGGCTCTTGCTTTTCTCCTATACAAATTGTAGCTACTGACCAGCTGAATAACTATCATCAGGAAGTTTTAAAACTCACAGCTGGTTGTTCCATGATAGCTACTGGGAAATTAATCGCATCCCAAGGGAAAGGGCAATTTTTTGAGATTCAGGCTAAACACATTGAAGTAGTTGGCTGGGTCGAAAATCCGGACAGCTATCCTATTCAAGCGAAACGACATACCCTAGAATTTTTAAGGGAAGTAGCACATCTCCGGCCCAGAACCAATACGATAAGTGCAGTCACTCGAGTCCGTCACTGTTTGGCACAAGCCATTCACCGCTTTTACCACGAACGAGGTTTTTTTTGGATTCATACTCCTATTATTACCCCCAGTGACTGTGAAGGAGCTGGCGAATTATTCAGGGTATCCACACTGGATTTATTAAATATACCCAAAAATGAACAAGGGCAAATTGATTTCAGTAAAGACTTTTTTGGCAGGGAAACATTCTTGACTGTTTCTGGCCAATTAAATGTTGAAGCCTATTGTATGGCTATGTCGAAAGTATATACCTTTGGCCCCACTTTCCGTGCCGAAAACTCTAATACTAGCCGACACCTAGCTGAATTCTGGATGATTGAACCAGAAATTGCTTTTGCAAATCTGCAAGATATTTGTGAGCTCAGCCAAAGTATGTTGCGGTATCTGTGTAAAGTAGTTCTTGAAGAACGTGCTGATGATATGGACTTTTTTAACCAATTTGTTGCTCCAGGATGTATTCAGCGATTGGAACATATTGTTAACTCCGAATTTGAAATTATGACCTATACAGATGCTATAAAAGCCCTTGAGAATAGTGATCAAAAATTTGAATTCCCAGTGACCTGGGGGCTTGATTTACAATCAGAGCATGAACGTTATCTGGCTGAAGTGCTTTGTAAAAAACCTGTGATTCTGACTAATTATCCACAGGAAATTAAAGGTTTTTATATGCGTCTTAACGATGATGGCAAAACAGTCGCCGCTATGGACGTTCTTGCACCTGGCATAGGAGAAATCATTGGAGGCAGTCAACGCGAAGAACGTTTAGAAATATTGGATAAACGCCTGGAAGAATGCAATCTGAATAAAGAGCATTATCAATGGTATAGAGATCTGCGCCGCTACGGCACTGTTCCTCATGCCGGATTTGGTCTTGGTTTTGAACGTTTAATCAGTTATGTCACCGGAGTGGCCAATGTGCGAGACGTCATACCATTCCCCCGCACGCCAGGTCATGCGGATTATTAGTCTTTTGTAGCTTTGTAGCGGGTGCCCGAATAAAAATCCAGGTTTAAAACTTCACACAAGTTCCTGGTTTCACTTCACTGCACCCTACGAGTTAGTTATTACACCCACTCTCTCTACTACACTTAGTTTCTTAGTGTAAATCTTGAAGCATCCTCAGCTTGCTCGTCTTGAGTTTCATGCTGAGCAGATTCTTTAGATGTTGTATCTAATTTTGTTTTTTGGGGTGAATTAAGGGGGGAAGATGAAATTAGTTTACCCATATCAGTTAATTCATAAGCTCCCCTATTAAAAAAAGCAAGACCTGGTATTATTCCTTTTTGAACAAGAAAGGAAGGCTTGCCATTATTATTTCCCAGCTGTTCCTGAAGCAATGGAGGACATGATAATGAACGATTTCTTTTAGGCATCATAATATGAGAGATGCCACTCTCATTAGGAACAGAAGAGAAATCACTGTCTTGCTTGATTTTTGCCTTTACTTCCATTGTCTTACTCTTATCACTTTTGGTATACATTTAATAGCTCCTTTATCTAGTCTCTTCTTTTGTTTGTAAAGTTCCTTCATGCAAAATTAATACTTTATCCATGCGTTCTGCGATCTGTTGATCATGCGTTACTATAACCAGCGCAGTATCCATTTTTTTATTGAGATCCAACATCAAATCAAACACCTTACTTGCTGTTGCCTCATCCAAATTCCCTGTTGGTTCGTCTGCCAATACACAATCAGGTTGATGTACTAAAGCCCTTGCGATAGCAACCCTCTGTCGCTCCCCACCAGATAACTGTGAAGGTTTATGCTCCAGTCTTAATTTAAGACCTACCTGTTCTAACATATTGCTAGCCTTTACCTCAGCATTTTTTACTGTCATGCCAGTTAGCAGTAAAGGCATCATCACATTTTCCAGAGCAGTAAACTCTGGTAACAAATGATGAAATTGATAAACAAAACCCAACCGTTGATTACGTAATTGACATCGCTGTTTTTCCCTTATTTTTTGCCAATTAATATTACCTAGTACAACTGAACCGCTACTCGGTTTGTCAAGACCACCCAACAAATGCAAAAGAGTGCTTTTTCCACACCCTGATGGCCCAATAATAGCTATCCTATCGCCTTTTTCTATAGACAAGTCAATTCCCTTTAATACTTCTACTTTGGAGGAACCATCATGATAAGACTTATACAATTTTTGACTTGTTAAAATAATATCATTCATAATGCAATGCCTCCGCAATAACCGTTTTTGATGCTCGCCAAGCTGGGTAAATGGTTGCCGCGAAACTCATTAATAATGCCATTGCACAAACTTGCCAAAGATCACGAAACAGGATCTTGGAAGGTAAGTAATCAACAAAATAGATGCTTGAAGACAATACTTTAACATGGAAAAAAGACTGTAGAGCATTTACTATTTCAGTAGCATTATTAGCTAATAGCAAACCACCCAATAACCCAAGGATTGTGCCGACAATACCGACCATCATGCCTTGTACAATAAATATCCATAAAATGATTGATGGCGTGGCGCCAATGGTTCTTAAAATAGCAATTTCTGCTTGCTTATCATTAACCACCATAACCAAAGAAGAAACCAGATTAAAAGCAGCTACTGCGATGATAAGTAATAAGATCATGAACATCATAGTTTTTTCCATTTTGACAGCTTCAAAAAAAGCGCCAAATTGCTGTGTCCAATTTCCTACTTGGTATTCTTCTCCCAAAAGATTAGAGAGCTTATAAGATAATTCAGGCGCTCGATACACATTATCAATTTTCATTTTAATCCCAGTCACATCATTATGTAACTGCATTAACTTTTGAGCATCTTCAATATTAATAAAAGCGAGTTTCGTATCAAAATTAAAACCAGTGCCTGCAGAAAAAACTCCCATAACTGTGAAACGCTTAAACCGGGGAATCATTCCGGCAGGAGTCACTGTGGCTTCCGGGATCATAATAGTCACTTTATCTCCCAACATTACTCCCAGGCTGTCTGCAAGCCCTTTTCCTAGAATGATCCCAAAATGTTTGAGATTTTTCATATCCCCAGCCAGTAACTTATTATTAAGATGAGTCACCGTTTGTTCTTTTTCCGGCAAAATACCAGTTAACACTATCGGCAATACCTGACCTTCATGAGTTAACAGACCTTGAGTTCCAACATAAGGGGCAATTGCTTTTATTCCTGGGACAGTTTCAATTTTTTTAGCCAGATTAGGCCAATCACTTAATCGTTCATTTGGACCGGTAATGGTAATTTCAGGTGCCATACCAAAAAACGACGATGAATTTCCAGATCAAATCCATTCATAACTGATAAAACGGTAATTAATACCATCACTCCCATACCAATACCCAACATGGAGCTTAAGGAAATAAAAGAAACAAAGTGATTTTTCTTTCGTGAACGCGTATAACGCAGTCCGATAAAAAGAGCTAATGGTTTATACATAATCGTATTAAGTTGTATTAAAGTTAATATTGTACAGTACTTACAGAAAAGACCAAGGTTAATACAAAAAGATTTTCATAGAGAGTTATTAATCATCCATCATCAGACAACTCACACAGTTATCCACAGAATCTGTGGATATTTATAATTAGCGTCAACCATCTTAAGAATCATAAGAAATAGCTGACTGTAAAGATTACCTATAAAAAATGCGGTATGCCGCGAACAAATCGCGACATAAGTATAGGAGGTTATTAACAGAACATGTTAATTAAAGCTCTATTTCAGAGATGCCCCTGGTTTCTGTATTAAATCTTGTTCGGCTTGTTCTACTGCTTGAATAGAGGCTGACCTTGCATAAGGAAAAAACGTATTAACATTTCCAAAAGTAACCGTCCAGATAACCGCATTAACCAGAGTTTTTAGTAAATTTTTGAGATAATCACCCCAGCCTAGATCCTTCTCTAATATGGGCTTTGCTTTGTTTATTGCTGTTTCACATTTCTGTTTAAATTGTTTACCGGCGTTTTCTATATCAGTATGTGGATTTTTTAAATCAATTTCATATTCATTTCGGGCACTTTCCAAAGCAAGCAATAATTTTTCTGCTGCTTTAATAGCCTTTGAAGCATGATGTTGGTCCACTTGGCCAATTTTATCCCGAAGAGTTCCTATTGCAGCATCAACTTTAGACATTGTTATAGTGATCATTTGTTGTTTACGCTGCTCGGCTTCCTTCAGTTTGCGTTGNTCTTCTTCNTGCTTGCGCTGCTCGGCTTCCTTCANCTTTGCGTTGNTCTTCTTCGTGCTTNCGCTGCTCCTCAAGGTACTTTTCTCTTTCTACGCGCTGTTGTTCTATAAGAAGATCATACTGCGTAACAAATTTTTTCATACCGTCCACTTTGTCAAGTAATAAAGCAAAAGGAGCTTTATTGAGATGCCCTGTAGGACAAATAGAGCCAACTAATAAGGAAGGTTTGGAATTAGCTGCTTGAAGTTTATCTCCTTCAATACCGAGAACCTCCTCCCTATCTTTCTTATATTGTCTAAAACTAATATCGTATTCTTCTAGTAAGGAAGCTGTATCGTCAGTTTTTAAAAGATGGTAGTGCCCAGCCAACACATCTAACACAACTTCCATTTTAGGTATTTCCTCATCCCCTTCTATTTCTTTAATTTTTCCAGCACTTGCGTTGTAAATAGTTACAGGTTGATTCAAATATCGAATAACTGGCGTTATATCATCTTGAGATAACTTAGTTCCTGGTGTTGCGAAACGTAGGCAATAATTGCGATAACCTTCGCTTTTCCAAAAAGCAATTAAGGCTCTATCTATATCCTTCTCATTGTCGGTAAAATATTTTTCAAACCGTCTTTCTGACTCTGTTAAAACTCCTTCTTTGGGACGAGCAACGCAATACTCGAGAAAGTATTCATTGGCACTATACAATACTCCCTCTGGACCCGATAACAAATCTTCTTTAGCTACCGCCAAACGAAAATCCAAGTAATTTTTAAAGCTACCTATCACATTCTCTTGCATGGAATCACGAATTCCAAGATTTTGAGACATTTGACTGGCAAACCATTCACGCATCAGAAACCCCAGAACCAGAGTTTTTTCTACAATAAAATTAGAAGAAATAGATTCTTCTGGTTTTTTACGTTTTGAATATTCACTAAATAAAGATAAAGAATCAAAATCAGGAAATCTCTTTTGCAAATCTGAAGCATAACTTTGATCACCCAAAATGGATTTAAAAGTAAAAAGATCTTTCGGTAAAGGTAGTTTATTTGCAAGAAGATGTATTGCATAAGTATGAAAAAAACAATTGTCAAAGGCACCTGAAACATCTAAAGATTCTTTTATTCTGGTTGGTAAAAATTTGGGCATCGCTACATCCTAATTTATTGGTTCATATATTTATGTTAAATATATTATAGAGTGGAATCATTAATAAAATATTAAGGGCGTCATAACGGCAATCTGACCAAAAAAACTCATGGTTCTGATTGGCATTGGAGGTAGATGTTTTCAAGATTGAGGCTGGCTCAGAGGGGAAGAAGGCTTTTTTAAAAGCAGCCAGACCATCCATGCGGCGCAGATAATTGGGTAGCGGTGGAGCTACTATTGAACCGCTTAAAATATTAGTTCTTAGTTATTCAGGAATTACCTGGTTTGATTTGCTCCTCATCACTTTCATCTGGCTTTGGTTGTTCTTCTGATTGTTGTTTGGCTGGCTCTTCTTTCTTGATGTTTACTAATTGTTCTTTAACAGTCTCAATACCCGCTTGCAAGTCTCGATTATGATATGTAAATTCCCTGGAAGAATCTGTTTTTCCATAAAATAATAAATTGCCATCCAGCACGGATTGACCAATTCGTTCTGCTAAATTTCCCGCACTAGGGTGTCTGTCACGATGGACAACTGCATGACTTATATTGAAAATCCCTAAAGTTACTATGGCCAATATCGTATTGGTAAGTGCGAATAAAATGGCATCACCCACAGGATTACGCCTTTTTTTCAAAACATGGCTGACTGCTTGTTCTTCGCGCTCTATATTTTTCATGTTAAAAGAAGCGTCTTTACCTTCTGCCGCGTCCAATAAGACTCTAATACTTTCCTTAACAACAGCAGTCTTATATTGCTGTATTGGTTGTTCTATTTCTGCAGTTTTCGCAGAGTCCTTCCAATCGGCAGTAATGTTCTCCTGGAATGACTTAGTTTTAGCATGCACATTTTCTATCGTTGTTTTTATTATTCTCTGTTGTTCTACCCCTAAAGCTTTAAATTTTTTCTGTTGTTCTTCGTCTAATGAATTAATTATATGGTAAAATTCAAGCTGTTTTTCTGAATATTTATTAACCATCTGAGTAATGAAACCAATTGTTTCTACAGGGAAGAAATTATGGCTCTCAACCACTTTATTAGTCATCTTATCCACTTCATCTAACACATTAGCACATAATTGAAACGATATTGAATCTAGTATAAATTTTTGTTTATCTGATAAACTTTCTTTTTCGATCTCAAAATTTCTAAATCGCAGGTCTTTATCTTTAGTTATCATTGCTTGAAAAATTTTATTTGTAGACTCTAAATTTGACTTTAAATTACCCTGATTGTCAAAATAATTCTCTAAAAAATCATCTAATGTGTTCTGATTGACCTCCTCCACTCCTAACAAATCATAGCGAGCTTTAACGCCTTGTAATACAAACCCAGGATTAAGGATAAGGTTTTGTAATTGCAAACTAAGAAGATTGTCTGCTTCTTTTAAAAGATTTGCTATAGTTGTATTTACAAGTTCCACTTTTCCTCCCCCATTTTTCCTCTTGCCACATCTTTTATAGCGTCTGCAGTGTCCAGTGAATTGCCATATTCAGCACCTTGAAAACCATGAAATTTATGGTTAGGCATTTTTAATTTATGATTAGGCATTTTTTATGCTCCGAAAAGATCACTATATATATATATTGTAGTAAATTAAAATTAAAAAAATATTAATTAGGTAACGTCCCTGAA
>NZ_JNCF01000055.1 GCF_000770585.1 Legionella norrlandica
GGCAGTCGTTTAAAAAATCTAATTTTTTAAAAAAGGTATGGCGTAATCGCTTTAATAAGTAAGCTTGATATAGACGAGAAAATCCCTGGTTCATCTTGTCGGCTACTAAATTTAATTGGAAGGGAACGGAAACGGCAACAGCGGCATCTAACCATAGGGGGACGGCTATTTCACCCATCCATTTCAGGAGAACATTTCCGCCTAAAGAAATGCCAACAGCCGCTTTTTTTGTAATTGGCTCACGCTTGGCTAAAATCCCAAGAAAATAGTGAAAATCTGCGGTGTCTCCAGAATGATAAGCACGTAAAACACGATTAGGCTCTTCACTGGCGCCACGAAAGTGCATTAAAACACTGCGAAACCCTGCATTAGTAAAAGCCTGCATCAAACCACTAACATAGACAGAGTTAATTCCTCCACCTAAACCATGAAGCAATACCACCAAAGGGGCTTTGTCATTCAATCCATTGAGACTCCATGCCAGATCAATAAAATCACCATCGGGTAATTCTAAACGTTCATAAAAATCGATTGAGGGTTTTAAACGCTTCTTTATTAAAGTGGGATATAAAGTTTGCATGTGGTTATTATTTAACCACCATATGGGTTTAAATGAGCTGTTAACAATCATAGATATCCTAAAAATAAAACAGTTTCGCGATGCCATTAGGGCTTAATCAGCAATATCAAAAATGTTTAATTTAAATTTTAGTCGGTTCATCATTTAAAACAATCTTTTTAGTAAATTTTCATTATTATTTTTGCTATCATAATACAAAGCGATGTCAGATTTGGGATGCTATCGGATGCTGTAGTGATTGCAAAATACTAAGAGGTGGCCAATGAAACACGATCATCACGAGCAGACGAACTCCGATAAAGAACACACTAGTTGTCACCATGGATATAACACACACAAAGCCCATTCGTTTTCTTCTGAAATAGATGGTCCAATTGTTTATACTTGTCCCATGCATCCAGAAATCCGCCAATCTTCCCCTGGTAATTGCCCAATATGTGGTATGGCATTAGAATCGGAAATAGTAACAGTACAAGAAGCAGCCAGTCCTGAATATTTTGATATGAAGCGTCGATTTTGGCTTGCACTGGTTTTGACTGTGCCTGTTGTGATACTGGAGATGAGTGGACATAATTTTCAGCATATTATCTCAGGCAATACTTCAAGTTGGATTCAATTGCTTTTTGCTACACCGGTTATTTTATGGAGTGGTTGGCCATTTTTCAAGCGTGGCTGGCAATCTCTTATAACACACCAATTCAATATGTTTACCTTAATTGCTATGGGCATTGGTGTGGCATGGACTTATAGCGTAGTGGCGGTCCTTTGGCCTGGTCTATTTCCAGCAGCGTTTCGAAGTCAAGAAGGGGTAGTTGCTGTCTATTTTGAGGCAGCAGCAGTTATTACGACTCTGGTTTTATTAGGGCAAGTTCTGGAACTGAAAGCACGGGAACAAACCGGTAGTGCCATTCGTGCTTTGTTGAAATTGGCACCTGAAAGCGCCCATCGTCTAAAGGAGGATGGCAGTGAAGAGGAAGTATCTCTTGATAAAGTTCAAGTAGACGATAAACTTCGTGTTCGTCCGGGTGAAAAAATACCGGTGGACGGTGAAGTATTGGAAGGGCGAAGTTTTGTCGATGAGTCCATGGTAACAGGTGAGCCTATCCCTGTTACTAAAGAAGCTGGAGCCAAAGTCATTGGCGCCACCATAAACCAGAAGGGCAGTTTTGTGATGAGAGCCTTGCATGTCGGTAGCGATACCATGTTGGCACGTATTGTCCAAATGGTGAGCGAAGCGCAAAGAAGTCGAGCTCCCATTCAACGATTAGCCGATACGGTTTCAGGATGGTTTGTGCCGGCAGTGATTCTGGTTGCGATATTGTCTTTTATTGCATGGGCATGGTTTGGTCCCCAACCTGCGCTTAGTTATGGTTTAATTGTTGCGGTGTCCGTGCTAATCATCGCGTGCCCTTGTGCCTTAGGGTTGGCAACCCCTATGTCCATTATGGTTGGTGTTGGAAAAGGAGCGCAGAATGGGGTGTTGATTAAAAATGCAGAAAGCTTGGAGCGGATGGAGAAAGTCAACACGTTAGTGATCGATAAAACAGGTACACTCACTGAAGGACAGCCAAAACTGACACGTATTGTAACTGAGGACTTTAATGAAGGGGACGCGTTGGCGCTGGCCGCCGCTCTTGAGCATCAAAGTGAACACCCTCTGGCTCAGGCTATCGTGAAGGCCGCGAAAGAAAAAAAGGTATCTTTTGGCCCAGTCGAGGATTTTGAAGCTCTTACTGGACAGGGAGTCTTAGGGAAGGTCAATGGATATCGCATTGCTATTGGTAACCTCAGATTAATGCAAGAGCATGGAAGTGATAATGCCTCTCTTTTTGAAAAGGCCGATGCACTTCGTGGTAAAGGAGCTTCCGTGATGTTCCTAGCGGTAGAAGGGAAAACAAGGGCTCTTTTAGTGGTGGAGGACCCTATTAAATCGACTACCCCAGAAACAATTCGTGAATTGCAACAGAGTGGTATTGAAATTGTAATGCTCACAGGGGATAGCAAAAAAACAGCAGAAGCAGTAGCAAGTACTCTCGGCATTAAAACGGTAGTAGCTGAAATCATGCCAGAAGAGAAGAGCCGCATTGTGAGCGAACTAAAAGAGAAAGGATTTACTGTAGCGATGGCAGGTGATGGAGTCAATGATGCCCCGGCATTGGCAAAAGCGGATATTGGTATTGCCATGGGAACGGGTACTGATGTGGCAATTGAAAGCGCTGGCATTACCTTGCTGGGAGGGGATTTGCGTGGAATTGCCAAAGCTCGTCATTTGTCAGAAAAAACAATGAGCAATATACGCCAAAATCTTTTCTTCGCATTTATTTATAATATTTTGGGTGTGCCATTAGCGGCAGGTGTCTTATACCCAATAACTGGCATACTCTTAAGTCCAATTATTGCAGCAGCAGCGATGTCGCTTTCTTCTGTATCGGTTATAATTAATGCGTTGAGGCTGCGACAGATAATATTATGAATGCGTTTTATACTGTAGCTTCTGCTTTGATCTGACAGGCACTGTTAAAAATCAGTGGCTGTCAGATTAAGCTATTCTATTTATTAATACATCGAGGGTGAGTAAATTATTTATTTTGATATGTCTTATTAGAATTAGTAATATCTATTAATTGTCAATACGCCCTAATTTTGATGTAATTTATAGATTATTCCGAATAGCTTTTTTTTCTGCTGGAATAGTTCTGTTGGTGTATTTTTTAAATAAATCAATTAAAAATTTTGCAGATGGACCTATTTTTTCTGGTTGGTGATGTACCAAATAGACTGGATAGGTTCTAATGTTATTTTCCTCCATATTAAGAGGCCGAATGGGCAAATTTCGTTCTTTTACGATTTGTTTTGGTAGCCAGGCAAAGCCAATCCCATAGACAACACATTGAATTTTCATTTCCAATGTACTTACTTTCCAATGAAATTCCGATCCTAACCAACCTTCACTTCTTTTTTTATTAATTCCTGAATCTTGAGCGATGATATACCGCTCTTCATAAAGATCTTCAACGGTAACAAGATGTTGATGCAATGGGTTGTCTTTATGTGCATAGGGAATAAAATCGACGTCCATTAGTTTATTTCCGGTATAACCCTCTGGAACTTTTGAGATAATAGCTAATTCGGCTTCACCATTAATTAATTGATCGCTAGGCCCTGATAATAGTCCATGATTGATAATCAGCTTAGTATTTTTATTCTTCTTACTAAATTCTTGTAATACTGCCATTAACACAGAAGAGGGAAAAATCTCATCTACAGCAAGTCGTAGTGATTTTTCATAGTTTAATTTTAAATTATGTGCTGCATTTTCTACATTTCTTGCAGCACGAGTAATTTGTCTGGATAATTTAAGAATTTCCATTCCTTGCTCTGTTAGTACTGCTCTACGGCCTTCAACCTGAAACAGTTGTAAACCCAGCATTTCCTGGAGTTTCGCTACAGTATAGCTAATGTTAGATTGGCTTTTGTGTAATTTAGCTGCTGCTTTTGCAAAGCTTCCTTCATCTATTACCGTTTGTAGTACCCGCCATTGTTCGAGAGTTACTTTTGTCATTATTTTTTAAGTCCGAATTAATCTAAAAAATAGATATATTTGGCCAAAATTATGCGCTTTTTTAATTTAATAAGCTATTTATAATCAATTTATTTGATTAACAAGGAGAAGTAATGAATAAGATATTATCTTTAATAGCTAGCAGTTTACTGGTTAATTCAACTGCAGGATTTGCAGGAGCAATTCAGGAAACGAATAAACAAGTTGTTACCGCATTTTACCAAAAAGCGCTTAATGAAAAGAATTTTGATGCAGCAGAAGATTATTTGGGCGCTTGGTATATTCAGCATAATCCAATGGCTCAGGATGGAATAGAAGGATTAAAAAACTACATTAATTATTTAAAAAGCACTTATCCGCAATCACACAGCGAGATCAAACGAGTTATTGCGGAAGGGGATTATGTCATTTTGCATGTTCACTCTATTTTAGAACCAGGAACTAAAGGGACAGCCATCATTGATATTTTTCGCTTGGAAAATAATAAAATTTACGAACACTGGGATGTGATTCAACCAATTCCCTCAGAATCAGCGAATAGTAATGGAATGTTCTAAAATTTTACTTTTTCAATGGAGTGAAGATCATTTTTTCTTGGGAGCATGATAAGCTCCCAATAACAATACTCGTAAAAATAGCTCTCAAATCGGGTTTTATAAAAAACTTAATGATTTTAAAGTGAACAATATGATATTATTTTCTCTTTTGTATTAAAAAAGAGGGCAGTATGGGTGATGATAAAGAAAAAAAGACGCTTTGGGACGCTTATGCCATGAGTACCGGTTATGTAGGGTTTACTACTTTAGTAGGACATCCCGCTGAACGATTAAAGGTCTCACTTCAAACCAATCTTTCTCAAGGTGCTTATTCTGTCACAAAGCAATTCGCAGGCGCGAATTTAAAACATTTTTTTACAGGTTTTTGGTCCTGCATTCTGCGTCAACAAGGTAAAATGGCATACAGGCCATTATTGATTACGTATATGCCTGAGGAAATTGATAAGCTCCAGACTCCCCCAGCCATTGGAAGTTTCCTCAAAGGGGCAGTGGCAAGTATCTCAGATACATTAATTGTCAGCCCACTTGAGAATGTTAAAACAGTACAAATGAGAACAGTGGCGAGTCAGGATAAGCCTATAAAACCTCTTCAAGCAATGCGGTCTATTTATCATCAACGAGGGTTACCCGGCTTTTTTGTCGGTAGTACAGCCACCCTCGGAAAAGCATTTCCAAGCTGGTTTTATTTGTTTATGACTTATGATGCCATTAAAACCAAACGAGAAAAACAAAATTTCTTGTCAACGATCCTATGGGCAACAGCGGCCTCAGTCCCAGTTGCTTTTGCCACGACACCGCTTGATGTGATAAAGAGCCAGCAACAGGCTTGTAATAATGGCGCTAGGCAAACAATAAAAGAGACTGCTTCACAAATCTATAAAAATCATGGCTTCAGCGCTTTTTTTAGAGGATTTAGTTGTCGATTAGCACATAAGTCCCTGTCTACAGCTGGTGCCTATATGCTGTTTGATATCGCAAAAAAGATGTAAGCAAATCGAGTGAAATACCTAGCATTTTTTTTATCCAACCTGGCGCCCATCTTTCAATTTTGCTCAATCACAAAATTGAAATCTGAGCATCAGTTTGGCAAATAAAATACTATGGAATTAACTCGGTCTACTTAAAAATTAGAGTGTGTTGACATAGGAACTAGAGATCAATGGTCAACACATCATAATTGTTTTTCTGAAAAATGTTTTATTAAACTATAATTCTATTAATACTAGAGACTCCACAGACTCCACAAACTATAGAAATCTCATTTGGGTTTATAGCAATGGACATTAGAAGAATTAATTTAAATTTGCTTGTACACTTCGATACTTTATTAAACGAACGCTCTGTATCAAAAGCAGCAGAGAAATCGTATATGAGCCAGACCGCAATGAGCCATATCTTGAAGCAGTTACGAGATATCTTCCAGGATCCCTTATTTATTAGAAAACCCCATGGGCTTCAACCTACACAAAAAGCGCTTAATTTAGCGCCCAAGATTAAAGAGTTTATAAGCCGATCCAATGATATTTTTGAAGAACAAGTTTTTGATCCAAGTCATGAAGAGTTGGTATTTAACGCGGTTTCAGTTGGTATTGGAGAATATTTTATTTTACCAATTTATATGCTTATTTAGATAAACATGCCCCTAATTTTTTATTAAAGACTTCTTCAATGTCAGAATATTTAAGTCTGGAACATTTATTAATGACTGAAATAGACTTTGCAATTGCACCTGGATTTATTGACATAGGTAATAGCATTATCAGGGAATTGCTATTTGAGGAAGAGGCCGTTTGTGTCATGCATAAATCTCATCCCCTTGTAAATCAGGAATTAACTCAAGAAATATACCTACAAGCAAAACAAGTGGATGTAAAATTTAGCTATTTAGGAAATGAAAATTTATATAGAGCTTTTCAAGAATATCAGCAGAGGAATATAAAAGTAACTGTACCTAATATCATTGATGCATTAGAGACGATTTACCGTGTTCACTTGATTGCAACTATACCAAGGACTTTAGCTGTTGCTTTCAAAGACAGATATGAGATTGAAATATGCCCTTTTCCTTTCTCTAAAAAGAAATTCCTGGTTAATTTTTATTACCATAAACGATTAACGAATTCGAAACCT
Source organism: Legionella norrlandica (assembly GCF_000770585.1). GTDB lineage: Bacteria > Pseudomonadota > Gammaproteobacteria > Legionellales > Legionellaceae > Legionella > Legionella norrlandica. The sequence goes on from NZ_JNCF01000055.1 coordinate 6,830, forward strand.
CTATTATGGATATTAGACGTAATAAAAAAATATTGCTGTTAACCATCCGGGTAACCTGGAATGGTTTAATATCAACAAGAATTTTTAGATATGGGCGAGTTTATTGGCGGTAACGTAGGACCTTCATTTTCACTAACTCTTTCTGCGAAAAAAGTGAAGTGGTTTTCTCTTACCGTTATGATACTGGCCTTAATCTCGTAATTATCTCGATATTGCTCAATGATATCAAGAATAATCGATTCCCCAATGCCTGTTATAGGACATACAAGTTCTGAAAGAATACTGGTTTTATTGAGTTTTCTGGCATCAAATGGCTCATATTGTATCAATAAATTCTCAATAATTTTATCTATGAATTGGCCAAGATCAGCAGACTCAAATCCCGCCAGATACTCCTTAAGAGTAATAGGAGGCTTTCTTGCCTGAAAACAATAATGGTCATCTAACAATCTAAATAATTCCGGATAATATTTTTCACTTACCCCTTGCATCCTGGCATAGTGCTTCAATTCTGCCATTTGTGGGAATGTGAATAGTTTTCCATTTTTTTCATCATATTGAATAATTTTAAAATCGCTAGGGAAGTCAAAAACTTGTATTAAATATTTTTGTATAAGGGCTATTTCCAATAAAGATTGGTAGTAATGTTTTAAACCCAGTGGATTTGCCGGAGTTAGATCTATCTTTCGAACGAATAAACCTACACAAGATGATTTCCAGGCATCTAGCAAAATTTCATTCATTTGACCATCTTTGCCATGGCTGACTTCTTCACTTAATTGGTCTAAAGTTTTTATTCCTAGATTGTTAGAGCTCAGTAAATCCACTCCTTTCCGTTGTCTGCGTTTTTCCAATTTTGAAATTCTATTGGAGTTTGAATCTGTAGAACTCACATCATAAATAGTACATTTTTCTGCATCGAACAGAAATCCATAACAACGGCCGTCAAATCCATAAGTAGGGACATGTTTTCCTTGCACAAGAAGAGTCGTTGATGATAAGCAAGAGCCTCCTAGGCTTGCTAATAATTGTGCTTCTGTGTGCCAATCAGTTAATTCAACTCTATCGGGTTCTACAACAATTCGATTGATTGTTTTTGCAATGAGTCGTGATTCTTTATATAAAGTTCCAATAGATTTAGGCATAGTTTTCTCCTAAAACCCTATTTGTATAAATATAGGTCTATACGGTTAATTTATTTTCATATTATAGTGAAAAATTCTTAATGATTTATTAAGAGATGAGGGAACGGCTTAACTGGATAGAAATGTCTATAAAATTTTAGTGTATTGATAATCGCTTGAGTTAGTTTTTGTCCCTCGTTATTGGTTTTAAAGCTGTTAATGAATTTGTTGCTGGTGATTGGTTGGTTGTTGTTCCTGGATTTGTTGTTGCTGATCGGTTGGTTGTTGTTCTTGAATTTGTTGTTGCTGATCAGTCGGTTGTTGTTCCTGGATTTGTTGTTGCTGATCAGTAGGTTGTTGTTCCTGGATTTGTTGTTGCTGGTCAGTCGGTTGTTGTTCTTGAATTTGTTGTTGCTGATCAGTCGGTTGTTGTTCCTGGATTTGTTGTTGCTGATCAGTAGGTTGTTGTTCCTGGATTTGTTGTTGCTGGTCAGTCGGTTGTTGTTCCTGGATTTGTTGTTGCTGGTCAGTAGGTTGTTGTTCCTGGATTTGTTGTTGCTGATCAGTAGGTTGTTGTTCTTGAATTTGCTGTTGCTGGTCAGTAGGTTGTTGTTCTTGAATTTGCTGTTGCTGGTCAGTTGGTTGTTGTTCTTGAATTTGCTGTTGCTGGTCAGTTGGTTGTTGTTCTTGAATTTGCTGTTGCTGATCAGTCGGTTGTTGTTCCTGGATTTGTTGTTGCTGATCAGTAGGTTGTTGTTCTTGAATTTGCTGTTGCTGGTCAGTCGGTTTTTGCTCTTGGGTTTGTTCAGTGGAGGCCTTATCGTCAGTCGTAGTTTTAATTGGCTCCGGAGTTGTTTGTGGATCAACTAATTTTAATTGTCCTTTTTCTTCTGGTTTAACTGGTTGTATCTCCTTTATTTCCTCTACGGTTAATGGTTTGCCTGGATTTTTGTCTAGCAATTTTTGTTCTTGTGTGAAAGATACTTGGGATGCAGGCGGTTCGGTTTTCACAATTGCTGATTTGGTTGTGACCTCTTCAGAAGGTTTAGATTCCGCAGTTTTCTCCCCTCCAAGCAAACTGGTCTCGTCAGGAGTAACTGTTGCTGTAGGTGTTTTGGGTGCTTTTGCAATGATTTCATCGGATATTGGTACCTGAGCATTACTTACTGGCTGCGATTGAACAAATGTATTTATTGGAACAGCAGTAACAGCCTGCTGCACATTGGCATTTTGATAATTTATTGTAACATTTTGATTATTATAGATATTGGTGACGTAGGTTTTACTAATTATAGTATTATTTATATTAATCTCTTGAAAATAGTTGCTACTTACTTCATAAGGGGGAATATAGACATCTCCTGGGCCTAGAGGAAACCAGGCAATACTGGGCGTATTAGCAATATCAAGCTGGAAATTTCTACCCCCAACAAAGGCTACCAGTGCAGGAGCATAAATTGGTTCGGCTTCTACTGGACCTGGTATCCACGCCCATCTTTCTTCAATAAAAATCCAGCGGCCGTAATGAAATGGTGCAAACCCCCAAGGTTGTTCATCTACCCATGTCCAACCCCAATAACGAACCCACACCCATTGTCCCGTTCGATAAGGAGCCCAATTATTACTAACATTATCAGGGATCCAAACATAACCGTATTTCTTAACTTTTTTCCATGTTCCATGAGTTTCAAGATCCTCATAACCGATCACTTCAGTATTGACATACCGGATTTTAGTCGTCTTTTTTATTTTATCGCGTTCCATAGACCAACGGTCAAAAGCATCAATGGGGCCAACAACGCTGCATCGATATCCTTGCAGATTGGTTCCTGTAAACCGACAAGATTGCCCGGCTGTTATTTTATAGGCTGATTTTTCACCGTATACATTTGCTTGTCCTTTTCGAACTGTGACTGTCGTTGAAGTACTATCCACCTCAATTCGATAATAACCTGATTTTTTTATTATCATTGCTAAATTGGGTGTATCTATTTCATACACTTGTTGGGATTTTAAGTTAATGACATTTAAAATTAATATTCCTTCTGTTAGCTTAAATTGAGCAATCTGGTTATTTAAATTTAAAATTTGTAAACTCGTTTTGCTTCCCAAACGGGCCGTTGCTAACCCAAGCTGTAACTCTACTCGGGAATCGGTATCTGACCATAAACTATCACCTAATATTAGAGGGCGGTTGAGTTTTGCTTTCACCCATTTTGTTTCGGCAGCGGGTAGGAAACTGACAACGCCATTTATAAAACTAATTCGAGCAACACGCGTTGATGGGTCGGCATTGGTAAAATTTGAGGTAAGAAGCAATGCCAGGGAAAATGCAACATAGAGTAGACGGCGAATTTTACCGGTTAACATTTTCATAGAAACAATCCTTGTTCGTAGGTGACGAGGTATACTTGATTATTATTAAAGCATAGATGTAGTGCCCAAATTTTGCAAAATTCCAAAAATCTAATAATGAATTTTTTGAAAAAAAGGGGAATTCCTAGCTTCACTGATGTTTGGTAAGGTCCAAAATCATCAATTATAATTAGAGTAGAGACCATTGACTATAAGTGCTTCAAATATTAATTGGAGGCCAGATCTTTGCACGGCACTAAGCCACCAATAGTCAATGCAATGTTTGGAGGAGGTTTTGTGGTCAGGGAAAATAAGAATGCAAATATTGATTTTAAATCCATATTTGATTCTTTGCCGAACTTATATCTTTTATTGGACACGGATTTTAATATCATCGGAGTCAGTGACACCTATCTGCAGGCAACAATGGTGAGCCGCAAACAAATTATAGGCAAAAATATCTTCGATGTTTTCCCGGATAATCCGAATGATCCAGCTGCAACTGGTGTTAAAAACCTTCATGCTTCGCTAAAGAGAGTTTTAAAAAATAAGTCTGCTGACACCATGGCCATACAAAAATATGATATTCGAAGGCCTCTAGAACAAGGTGGTGGGTTTGAAGAGCGGTATTGGAGCCCAATTAATACGCCGGTTTTAGGCTCGGATAAGGAAGTGAAATATATCGTTCATCGCGTGGAAGATGTTACTGAATTTATTCATTTAAAAGAAACTGGAGCAGAACAGCTTAAATTAATGGAGGAGTTGCGTACTAAAGCAGGGGAAATGGAAGTTGAAATTTATCAGCGAGCACAGGAAATTCAAGAGGTAAACAAGCAGCTGGAAAAAGCTAATAAAGATCTGGCCAAACTTGATCAAATCAAAACACAATTTTTTGCTAACGTAAGTCATGAGCTTCGTACCCCATTAATGCTGATATTAGGACCTATGAAAATACTACTGGCTGAAAAGTCCTTGCCTCCAGCTGTTCAGGAAATTTTAAGGCGTATAGAAAATAATGCCCAAATCTTGCTGAAACATGTTAATGATTTACTGAATATTTCAAAGCTTGATGCTGGCAAAATGATTCTTCATTATGTCAACATTGATTTGGTAAAATTAATCCGACAGACAATTGCTTTATTTGAAATTCCTATTCAAGAACGCAAACTTATTTTTTCTATGGACTTACCGAATGAATTGCAAGCACAACTGGATCCCGACAAAATCCAGCGTGTCTTAATCAATTTGTTATCAAATGCCATAAAATTTACGCCAATCAATACAAAAATACAGATAAGACTGGAGCAGTTTAATTCTGAAACGTGTAGGCTTCAGATAGAAGACAGTGGTCCAGGTATTCCACCAGATCTTTGTGAAACTATATTCGAGCGATTTTTTCAGGTTGAGGAACCTACAACTCGCACAGTAGGAGGGACTGGATTAGGTTTATCTATTGCAAAAGATTTTATCGAATTGCATGGAGGATCAATTAAGGCGGGCAATGTCCCAAATGGCGGCGCAATTTTTACAATAGAGCTGCCTTTGAAAGCGCCTCACCATGCCAAGGTTGATTCTTCCATGTATCAATCGTCATTAGGGGAGAAAGAAGTAAACGCAAGTCTTGCTGAGTTCAGGAATAAAGTGACTCCAGTTAAAAAGAAAATTGAAGAAGATCACCATGATAGACCACTGATTCTGGTAGTTGAAGATAATCAGGATATGAATCATTTTATTTGTGAAGTATTGGATGATGTTTACCGTACTGAAAGTGCTTTTGATGGCCGTGAAGGTTTGCAAAAAGCGCTTGCTTTACATCCAGATCTGATCGTCAGCGATATCATGATGCCCCAGATGAGCGGCATTCAGATGGTCTATGCTATTAGGCAATATCCTGCTTTGTTGAAAATTCCAATTATTATTCTGACTGCCAAAGCGGATGATGAATTATGTGTCCATATGCTGGAGGAAGGAGCACAGGATTATATGATAAAACCATTCTCTGCCAAGGAATTTAAGGCTAGAATTGCCAATTTGATTTTAGTTAAGAAAGCGGAAGATGAACTAGATCAATTTGTCTATCATGCTTCTCATGATTTGAAATCCCCCCTGCCTGCTATGAGACATTTGATTTCATGGATAGAAGAAGATCTGGGTGAAATGCTTTCTGAACAGTCCAAAAAATATTTACTGCTCTTGCGTCGCCGTGCTTTACGGATGTCAAATTTGCTGGATGGATTGCTTAAATATGCCCAGTCAGGGGGTATTTTTGACAAAATTAGTCGAATTCACACTCATAAATTGATTGCTGATGTCATCAATCAATTGAATCCTCCACAGACGATCACGTTTCAACTGGAAGACAATTTGCCAGTATTGAATACCAGCGAATTGCCCTTAAGAGAGGTATTTACGGCGCTTCTGGATAACAGCATCAAACACCATCACCGAAAAGATGGACATATTATTATTGGCATGAGAGAGAAAGGTCGGTTTTATGAATTTTTTGTAGCCGATGACGGTCCTGGAATAGAAAAAAAATATCAAGATAGAATTTTTCAGCTGTTTCAGACCTTACAATCTAGGGACAAACTTGAAAGCAGCGGCGTTGGTTTAAGTATTGCCAAGAAGATAGTCGAATCACAAGGAGGTAAAATTTATGTAGAATCAGCAAAAGATAAAGGCAGCGTTTTTCGCTTTTTATGGCCAAAAGATAAGGAGATTGGCGATGCATGCTGAGACTGAAGAGTGTACTCATGTGTTATTGGTCGATGATGACGAAGTTGATCTTATGTCTGTACAAAGGGAGATTGCAAAACTAGGTATACCGGTTTGTTTCCACATAGCTCATGACGGTGTTGAGGCTCTCAAAGAACTCGTCGGCAATATCACAGCGCACAAACCTGAAGTCATAATCCTTGATATCATGATGCCTAAAATGAATGGCATAGAATTTCTCAGGGAATTGCGATCGTACGTTGAATATGAGTCAATTCAGGTTGTTATTCTTACAACGTCGAGTAATATCAGAGATAAACAGGCAACGTTCGGATTAGACATTGCAGGGTATTTTGTTAAAGACACTCAATTTGATGAATTTGTTTATTGCTGCAAACACTTATTGGAAAAAAATCCTCGTCTTATGTAGACGAAACTAGATCAAGTCAGGTAGGAAAATCAATCAAAGCCCTGCTATTGTAATCCCTTCTTTCGAAACTCTAATGCTGAGGAGAGTGCTTTGTCAATACGGTGCTTGAATCCTCATGTACTAATGTGTACACTGCAGTTCCGTGCTCCGTTTCTCCTCATCTTGAATTAGAGGATTTTCAAAGTTTAATAGTTGTACTATAAACGAATTAATGACCTGCTTTTTTGTTGTTACCGAGTAGCCTACTTGGTTTTCTAATGCTTGCATTAATGCTCTGAGTTCAGAATTTTTGTAAATTTCTGCGAAAAGCTTGGGGGTATTTTTTGTTATATTATCTTTTTGCAAATTTTTATAACAAAAATAGAATAGGACAGAAGCAGCAAAACAACAGATTTGATCATCGGTTCTAGATTGTAATTTTTCATTCCGATCAAAAAGTCCAGTGCGCGGATCTTCTATGTGCACATAGTTCTCACCTGGTAATTTAAACGCTGTATAGGCATGAACAGGAAGTGGGGTTTGTCCGATTAGTCGATAAAGACATCCTAGTCTACCTTCATCCCCCACCAAGCCTCCCACTGCAATATTTTCAAAAGAAACGGGTAGTTTTTTTTGTTTAATAACAAACTCCACAGCATTTCTTATAAATAATTGTTTATCATCTACAGCACACAATCCTTCACAATGAATTACGGCACAATAGTGGTCTTTTTTTAGTTCAATAATTTGAATGTCTACAGGATTATTATCACTATCTTGGTAAGAGATCCAATCCGAACTGCCAATTAATTCTTCAAGAATATACCGTACTTCATTGTTGTATAATCTAAGGCTTTCAAGTACCCCTTTTTGTTTTTGAGAAAAAAAATTCATATTATATCCTTGGTTATAAGACTCTTATATTTTAATTTATCCTAGAAAAAGCGTGTATATCTATATTAGAGCGGCATCTATGACCTCGCTAACATCTTGGACACAAATGAATTTCATGTCTTCTCGAATTTCCTTGGGCAAATCATCCAAATCTTTTTCATTTCTTTTTGGAAGAATGACTGTTTTTAATCCAGCACGATGAGCCGCCAGAACTTTTTCCTTAATCCCACCGACGGGCAATACGCGCCCACGTAATGTGATTTCGCCAGTCATCCCGACATGACTTTTGACTAAACGGTTAGTCATGAGGGATGCGAGTGCGGTTGCCATCGTGACGCCGGCACTGGGCCCGTCTTTCGGTGTAGCGCCTTCCGGAATATGCATATGAATGTCACATGTTTCAAATACCTTATCATCAATCCCAAGATCATGTGCTTTCGAGCGAACATAAGAAAGGGCCGCTTGTGCGGATTCTTTCATCACATCACCCAATTGCCCAGTGATGATAAAGTTTTTTGAACCAGGCATTTTTGTAGCTTCGATAAATAGAATGTCGCCACCAGTGGTAGTGACAGCAAGCCCTGTAGCAACGCCTGGGATAGTAGTGCGTTCAGCCACTTCAGAATAGAACTCAGGTTTTCCAAGTAATTTAATAAGCTTATCTTTGGTAACCTTAACAGGGGTTCTCTTGCTCTCTACGATTTGTGTCGCTACTTTACGACAGACTGAAGCTATCTCGCGCTCCAGGTTGCGAACACCCGCTTCGCGTGTGTATTCCCGGGCAATTTGACGGATGGCATCCGCTTCAAATTTAATTTCATCAGGAGTTAAGCCATTTTCTTTGATCTGCCGTGGTATCAGGTAATTTTTTGCGATGTGTACCTTCTCTTCTTCAGTATAACCATGTACTTTGATGATTTCCATGCGATCACGGAGTGCCGGTTGAATGGGTTCGAGTTGATTGGCAGTACAAATAAAAATGACTTCGGAAAGATCAAAATCAACATCAAGATAATGATCATTAAATGTTTTGTTTTGTGCCGGATCAAGTACTTCAAGTAATGCTGATGAGGGATCACCGTGAAAGTCGGCGCTGACTTTGTCAATCTCATCCAGCATCATCACCGGATTGCGTGTTCCTGCTCGTTTGATGGATTGAATAATCCGGCCTGGCATCGAACCGATGTACGTCCGACGATGTCCACGAATCTCACTTTCATCATGTATTCCACCGAGAGACATCCGAATAAACTTACGACAAAGAGCACGTGCGATAGATTGACCAAGCGATGTTTTACCCACTCCAGGTGGGCCAACAAAACAGATAATAGAACCTTTATACGATAGCTCTTTATTGCTACGTTCGAAGTGTAATTTACGCACAGAGAGATACTCTAATATACGTTCCTTAATTTCTTTCAGGTCATAATGATCCTCATCGAGAATTTTTCTTGCGTGCTCAATATCGAGATTATCTTCTGTTGTTTTACTCCAAGGCAATTCAACCAGCCAGTCAAGATAACTTTTAATAACATGATACTCAGCAGAAGCTGAGGGCATTGTCCGCATCCGATTGAGTTCTCGTTTTGCTTCTTTCTCAGCTTCTTTTGACATTTGAGCAGCGATGATTTTTTTTTCATATTCATTGATCTCAAGAGTTTGCTCATTTTCTTCGCCTAATTCTTTTTTAATCTGCTTTAATTGCTCACGTAAAATGTAATCGCGTTGACTTTTGTCCATTTCACTCTGCGCTTGGGACTGGATTTTTTTTCCTAATTCAAGGATCTCCACTTCCTTCGTCAAAAAAAGATTGAGTTTTGTTAATTTGCTTTCAATCTTCTCTAGTTCTAAAAGTTCCTGAGCACTGATCAGATCCATACGTAAGCTCGCTGCAATAAGATAGACAAGCTGACGTGGATCATCAATATTAAGGGCGGTAGATAATAATTCTTCTGGTATATGCGGCGTTAGGGAAGTTAATCGGCGCAACAATGTAATCGTGTTTCGCTTCAAAGCTTCCATTTCATTATTCTTCGTAAATGTTTCCTGCGCGATTTCAATCTGTGCTTTGAAGTAAGGTTTGCTCGATATAAGTTGCTTAATATGAATTTTTTCAATCCCTTGAATGATTAATTGTACAGAATAATCCGATAAGTGAATAAGACGATGGATGAGAGATGCTGTACCTGTTTTATAAATATCGATGGAATCTGGGTTTTCAATATTCCCTTCTTTCATTGCAACTAATCCAATGATTCGCGATGAACTAATAAGTGCATCATGCAATAATTGGACAGAGCGTTTTTCATTAATCCTAAGAGGAATGATCGTCAGCGGATATACAACGGTACCTTGCAAAACTAAAATAGGCAATTCAGAAGGAATTTCAAAGTCCTTCTCTTGCTCTTGTTTTTCAACTTCTTCATTATTTGCTTTAGTTTCCATAAGAATCCTACATTAATTTTCCCTGTTTTGACGACTAAGCTTGCTATGATCGGCTATTTTGTCTTAGGAAGAGCAACATACAGATAGCCATTCTCATACCTGGTTGTAAAATTGTCGTTTACATTAGGAATAAAAATACGCACCTGAAATTCACCGTACGGGATTTCTAAACAGTGATAATTCAATTTAGCTTCAGTATCTTTTCTTCTTCCGCAAATAGTTAACACATGATCTGAAAACGAAATATTGAAATCGTCTAATTTAATACCTGCGATCTCTGCTTTTACAATCACAGCTGAATCCGTTTCATAAATATCAATTGGAGGACGCCATGGCTTGTAGCGATGCTCATAGTGAAGTGTTATAACATCAAGTATATACGATACTTCTCGTTCTAATCCCCTAATTTCTTGCTCCAGCTGATCGCTTAGCGTGCGACGTATCATAATGAAATCCCCAAAATCCAAGTTTTTCTTTAGGAACTATTTTAAGTATAGATATTAAGATACTTTAAAGGTAGGTATTAAAAAATTATGCTCTTGTACTTAACTCTGATGCCAGGGGTTCTGAATGACATGTTTGGAGGTCTTCCAACCAGAATGTTGAAGCCACACCTGGCGTCGCTCCAACATTATCAGAGTATTTAATATTTTGGCACTAGCAAATAACTACTTGTTTAGGCGGTATTTTGGGGTGGGGAGGCCATGCCAACAAAAGCTACAACTCCGTCTCCACCAGGGTTAAACGTACTGGCAGCAAGTGGATTTGGTTTCCAATTATTGGTTACCCAAACATTTCCTGCTGCGTCAATGGCAACAAAGGTCTGACGCATCAGAGGCTCAAAACTTGGGGGACCATTGGGGCCATTAAGTGGCTGGCCATTGGCTAGCAATACCTGGCTTCCTGCTGACGGGAGAGTATAGCCAATAGGGGGAGAAATTGGGTCGCCAGTATTCAATCCAGGAGGGCATGTTGCTGGCTGATTACCACAGAGATGCGAAACGCTGAATTTAGTGGGCAAGTTTTCTATTTCAAAATTTCCTATCCATACCTGATCATTCCCATCAATAGCCAAACCCCATGGACCAGAAATGCCGCCCCCATCGTAAGAATTGATAATATTGCCGTTGGAATCCAACTGAAAGACCTTAGAATTTCCTACGAGAACATCTGACTCGTTTCCTTTTATATCGGTATAAAAGGGAATAGAGATATCAGTAGATACAACCCAGGCATGACCTATTGAATCAAAAGCAATTGCTTTTAATAGTGCCCCCAGCGGGACATTTTTGATTTGCTGTAAACCATTTCCAGTCAAACGATAAATTGAAACCGACGCAGCTACTCCAGG
>NZ_JNCF01000124.1 GCF_000770585.1 Legionella norrlandica
TGGCGACCTCGTGTCGCACTGGGGTTTCTTCCCAGCGAATCATCAGTTACTTGCATCGATGGTGTCTGTGGTGGGTGAGAACAGTAGCACACTGGTTATACCAGGACTTGCTTTTATGGTTTTTGGACTCATGCTGGGATGAGCATGTGGCGGCTTACGCCGCCGAGCTACTTCATCGACATGATGTCAATTCAGTCAAATCTGAAACACTTGGTGATGATTATCTGGCGTCATCTGGTTTTCAAGTTGCGATTTGAGATCGATAAAATCGTTTGTTCTTACTTTACATAATGCCGTCATGGCATCCAAATCGACGCAAACCGCAGATACCCGAAGGCCGGCCTCACGCACCCCAGACCGACAGCGCCACAGTGCGCCTTTATATATTGCAAAATCAACCGACAACTTAGAATCACCACTAAACCAATTTTCATTCTTCTCAGTAGTCCAATTATAGAATTGTTTCGATGATTTTGGCTGTGAGGTAAACTTCGGCACCGGATAAAATGGCTCATTAGAGCAGTATTCATTAACAACGTGCATAGGTAGTTGTTTTTGTGCACCACCAACATCTTCTCGCCACTGCTTATCAATGGCCGCCCAATTTTTAACCCCTGGAGCATTTATTGAATCCACTTGTGCTTGCAGCTCTTTGATGAGGGTATTATTGAAATCAAAATGCTTTTCCGTGATTGTTTTCCCATTCAGCTTATAAGTGACTCCGTATGTGTTCACTTTGTTGTACTGAGCAATCAATCGTGTCAA